>CAZTTL010000303.1:0-4349 GCA_964616635.1 uncultured Rhodoplanes sp.
GCAACCTCGCCAATCTCATGATGAGCCCGCTGCGGCCAGTCGAATTCATCGCCGCGTTGATAATCATGAGCGTGGTGCGGCTTGCCATCGGCATGGTGCCGGTGACGTTCCTCGCGATCGCATTCTTCGGCTTCAACCTGTGGGGGCTTGGCCTCGCGCTCGCGGCGTTCTTCGCCAATCTGCTCCTGACCAGCTGGGCGATCGGGATTTTCGTGTCGGGACTGGTGCTACGAAACGGCCTCGGCGCGGAGAACCTCGCCTGGACCATCATGTTCATCTTCCTGCCGCTCACCTGCGTCTACTATCCGGTGTCGGTGATGCCGGTCTGGCTGCAATCCGTCGCCTGGGCGCTGCCGCCGACCTATGTGTTCGAGGGCATGCGGGCGCTGCTGACGGATCACGTTTTCCGTGCCGATCTCATGCTGCAAGCGCTGGGGCTGAACGCGCTGTTCTTCGCCGCCGGTTCGCTGGCCTTCCTCAAACTGCTCCAGAGCGCCCGCGAGCACGGCTCACTGCTGCAAACCGGCGAGTGAGGGTCTCGTAAACGCCCCGAGCCCACCTCGCTTCCCGCCGTTACGTCAGCCTTGCGTTCACGAATTCTATAAATGATCCACATTTTCCATTGCGCGGCGCAATGATGAGTCGCATGATTGACACAGAACAAAAAGCGCAGCGCCTATTGCGTTATATTATATTTCTTTAGGAGTAAAATGATGACGATTAGCGACACCGGCGGACCGTCGCCCTACATGGGGGACGGCAGCACGGGCTTATCCTCGCCGCTGTATTGGCTGTACGAAATGTCGCATGCGGCGCTTAATCCGTCGCGTGCGCTGGCGGACGCCGCCAAGCTTTTTTTCAATAATCCTGTCAATCCGTTGGCTCACACCCCCATCGGCAAATCAGTTGCCGCGGCGTGCGAAGTGTACGAACGCGTGACCCGCCGCTACGGGAAGCCGGAATGGGGCATTACCGAAACCACGGTGAACGGCAAGACCGTGCCGGTCCACATCAATACGATGTGGGAGCACCCCTTCTGCCAGCTCCTGCATTTCAATCGCGAGGTGCCGTTCGACCACCGGCCCGACCCACGGGTGCTGATCGTCGCTCCGATGTCGGGGCATTATGCGACGCTACTGCGCGCTACCGTCGAGGCCTTCCTGCCGGCGCATGACGTCTACATTACCGATTGGGTCGACGCGCGCATGGTCCCGATCAGCG
Source organism: uncultured Rhodoplanes sp. (assembly GCA_964616635.1). GTDB lineage: Bacteria > Pseudomonadota > Alphaproteobacteria > Rhizobiales > Xanthobacteraceae > Rhodoplanes. The sequence continues at coordinate 1,222 of CAZTTL010000303.1, forward strand.
AAGGTGGGTTCGATCTCGACGATTACATCGACTATGTGGCGTCGATGCTGCACGTGCTCGGCAGCGACACCCATGTGATCGCGGTGTGTCAGCCGGCGGTGCCGGTGCTGGCAGCCATTGCGCTGATGGAGGCCAATGGCGACGACCACGTGCCCGAATCGGTGACGCTGATGGGTGGGCCGATCGACACCCGGATCAATCCCTCCGGCGTCAACCGGCTGGCGGAACAGCGTGGCATCGAGTGGTTCCGCCGCAATGTTATCACCAAAGTGCCGTTTCCCAATCTCGGCGCGATGCGCGAGGTCTATCCGGGCTTCCTGCACCTCAACGGTTTCATGTCGATGAATCTCGATCGGCACATCGAGGCGCATCGCAACCTGTTCATGCATCTGATCGAGGGCGACGGCGATTCCGCTGACACGCATCGCGCCTTCTATGACGAATACATGGCGGTGATGGACCTTACCGCCGAGTTCTATCTGCAGACAATCGACACCGTGTTCGTGCGCCACCTGCTGCCGACCGGCCGCATGCGCCATCGGCGCTATCCGGTCGACCCCGGCAAGATCAAGCGCGTCGCGCTGATGACGATCGAAGGCGAGAACGACGACATCACCGGCCCGAATCAGACCAAGGCGGCGCATGACCTATGCGTCAACATTCCCGACAACAAACGAATGCACTGGGTGCAGCCCGGCGTCGGCCATTTCGGCGTCTTCAATGGCTCGCGCTTCCGCGCCGAGGTCTTGCCGCGTGTCCATGCCTTCATCCGCGCCAACGACTGACGCGGGTCCAACAATCGAGACGAAGACCGCCGTCCCCAGGGGCGGCGGTTTTTTCGTGAACTCTGGCGCGACCTGCAAGGTTGGCTGCAAATACCAGGATGACGAATGAGAGCCTGATACCGCTGGTATTATTCCGACCGTTACGAGACGAAGGGCTCATGGACCTTCAGCCGCGATCGCAACTCATCGATCTTGTCGAGCAGATCGAGGGCGAGCGCGACACCGGGCAGGTTCAGGCCCAAATCGCGTTCGAGCCGCTTCGCCCGCTGGACCCGAACGACGGCAATGCCGGCGAACCGCCAATGCGCCTGTTCGTTCCCGACCGGGTCGATCGCGCCGTAGTTCACCAGGCTCGTCACCCATTCCGTTTCGACATGGCACGCAGTGCAAAGCTCATCCAGCGTGCAGGTCGCGCTTGTTTCCAGGATTTCGGATGAAGAGCCCGAAGACGGTCGGTCTGTCGTCATGTCGTCTAGAATCCAAGTTTGGCGCGAGGATCGAAGGGGAGCTCACGCGCCATATCCGCATAGAGTTTTTTCGCCTTCTCCGTACCGGCTGGCGGCAAAGCGATGCGGAGAACGGCGTAGAGATCGCCGGGCTCGGCGGCCGGTATGCCACGCCCCTTGATACGCAATTCCCGGCCCTGAAACGACTCGGGCGGGATCTTGAGCATGATCGACCCGGCCGGAGTCGGCACCTTGACGCTCGCGCCAAGCGCAGCCTCCCACGGCGTGATCGGCAAATCAAAATAGAGATCGCGACCCGAGACGCGGTAGAGGGAATCCGGCTCGAATTGGACCTCGAGATAGAGATCGCCCGCCGGCATGCGACCGACGCCGGGCGCCCCCTGCCCCTTGAGCCGGATATGCTGACCCTCGGTGACGCCCTTCGGGATTTGGACGGAGAGCGTGCGCTCGCGGAGCACCACATGGCCTTGGGCATCAAGCTCCGGTGCACGTAGCGTTATTTCGCGCGTGGCACCGTTGAGGGCATCCTGCAGGCTGATGAGAATCTTGGCGTGATGGTCCTCGCCACGGGCGTGGAATTCCGCCTGGCCATGGGAGGCGCGCCGCCGTCCCATGCCCCCGAACAAGCTCTCGAAGAATTCGCTCGCATCGCGCGTCCCCTCCGTCGAGGCCCCGGAGAACTCAAATCCGGCGTCCCAGTCCGGCGGCGCCCGGAACTCCTCTCCGCCCTTCCAGTTCTTGCCCAGTTGGTCATAGGCCGACCGTTTCTCGGGGTCCCCCAAGACCTCATAGGCCTCACCGATCTCCTTGAAGGCGCTTTCCGCGCCCGCGTCCTTGTTGAGGTCCGGGTGATATTTGCGGGCAAGCTTGCGGTAGGCCCGCTTGACTTGGTCCTGCGTCGCGCCGCGCTCAAGCCCGAGCACCTTGTAATAGTCTTTGAACTCCATCAGGCCTCTCACATGACCGTCGTGCCTGAATATGCGATCAGGCCGCCCTCCCGGGCAAGCCCACCCTGTTACAACGTTTTCGCTCGCTGTCGAACCGGATGCGATGAGGCCCTTGAGGATAAGATCAAGCTGCTCGCCGGGTTTTTATCCGCAGAGGCGTTGGCAAACTCGCCATCGAGCGCTGCCAGAACTCGTCGACAATCTCGCGGTTCAACCGCTGCAGATGCTTCGCCGCGACCCGTTGGTCGAGCCTCACATAAGAGAACAGCTCACCCGTCCGGGCATCCTGACGGCGCGGCCAGCCCTGCGCAGCCGCCCGACGGCCCGGCCCACAAACTCGGAGTGCTATTAAAGCGAATTCCGTTCAGGTCGAATCGGAATTCGCTCTATTTCTCTTTGCGTCATCGCATTTTCTGCGGCGAACCGGTGTCCACTTCGCCGGAAAATGCTCTAGCCTGCGCGCTTATTGATGCTTACTGATAGGTCATCAGCCGCTCGAAACGTTCGAGCTTGTCGATGACGTCATCCGGCCGCACCGGGACATTGCCTTCGTGGCCGCATTCCACGGCAGCCGCGAGCGAGCCGAGCACCGAGGCGATGACGCTGCTGCCGGTCGCGAACAAGGTCAGCGTGGCGTAGGCGAGCAAGGCGTCGCCGGAGCCGACCGCGTCGACGACGCGATCGGCGAAGCTGTCGAGGACGAAGAACGCGCGCACATCCTCATAGCTCGCCGGCACCGAACGGAAGGTCATCAGCCCACGTTCGCCGAGCTTGAGGATCAGTGTCTTGCAATTGGCCTGGCGGTACAGGTCGAGCCCCAGCGGCCGCACCACCGAATCCTGATCGCCGAGAGCAAAGCGCGCTTCACGCTCATTCGGCGTGATCAGGTCGAAGCCGCGGAAATCGAGGATGTTGCCCCAGCGGCTCGC
>CAZTTL010000304.1:0-4314 GCA_964616635.1 uncultured Rhodoplanes sp.
GGGGGAGGGGGACCGCTCATCGCAGGCAAGCTTGCGCAGCCTGCGCAGGCTTGGCTGCGTGGAGCGGTGGAAGGGGTGAGTACAAAAAAGCTTCGTTCAATTTGAATGGGTCGCCCGCCCGGCAGATGCACGGCGACCGTCGGCATGACACAAGCCCTTCGCTACAGACGCCCACGCCCCCTCCACCATGCTGCGCATGGTCCCCTCCCCCGTGGTCACGGGGGAGGATGCTTTAATCACCCGTAGAGCGGCGTTCCCGGGACGAAGGCGTCGAAGGCGGCCCAGAACAGGCGGCGATAGGTGTCCTGTTCCATCAGCATCTCATGCAGGGCCCCCGGCACGATGAGATGCGAACCGGCGCGCAGGTTCAGCGCAAAGCTCTCGATCGCGGCGAGCGACATGATCTGGTCGTTGCCGGCGGCGAGCAGCAGCATCGGCTGACGCAGGCGTGCCGCGAAGGACGGCTCCTGCAGTTTCTCCATCGACCGGAACGCCGCGTTTGCCCAGCGCACCGTCGGCGCGCCGATGCCGAGCGCCGGCTCGGCCTCCAGAATCGCCGCGGTGCGGGCATAGCGCACCGGATCGGAGGTGAGGATATTGCCGACGAAGGGCGCGGTCGCGCCCGGGGTCGGGCCGCCGCCCGGCACATAGATGCGGCCGAGGCCGGCCAGCGTCAGCGCGCGGGCGATGCTCGGGCCGGCGCCGCCGAGCGCCGGCTGCGCCAGCGCAATCATCGGCGCGCTGAGCACCATGCGGTCGAACCAGCGATGGCCGCGCGCCGCCGCCTCGATCATCACCGTCGCCCCCATGCCCTGGCCGAGGGCGAAAAACGGCGGCGGGCAGTCCGGCAGCACGACTTCCTTCACGAAGGTCTCGAGATCGGTGACGTAATCGCCGAAGCGGCGGACGTGACCCTTGTGGCGATCGCGCAGCGCGCGCTGGGAAAAGCCCTGGCCGCGCCAATCGATCGCGGCGACGGCGAAGCCGCGCGACCGCAGGTCGCGGACCACCTCGAAATATTTCTCGATGAATTCGGCCCGGCTCTGGAACAGGCAGACCGTGCCCCTGCGTCCCGCCGGCGGCGGCCACCGGGCATAGCGCAGCTCGACGCCGTCGGGCGTCTTGATGGTACCGACCACCGTATCGGCCGGAACTGGATTGGCGGGGATTTCGACCAGATGCATCAGCGAATCCACAGGGCGGGAGGCGCCGCTTATACCAGCCAACGGCGCCCGCTCAAGGCGCAGTGCGGAAAAGACACAGCCGGAGGAGTGGCTGCGCGCAGGCCGGCGGCCCGGCCCTTGACGGCCTACAGGCGTCTTCCCATATCGAAAATGCGCCGGCCAGAGTGCGGCGCACGAGAATGGTTCGGCCTCAGCGCGGACCTTATCGCATGTCGCTCAACGCAAGGAGGATATGCCATGCGCACGTCTTTTGATCTCACCCCGCTCTATCGTTCGACCGTCGGTTTCGATCGTCTGGTTTCGATGCTTGACCAGATGGCCGGCTACGATAGCCAGAGTTCCGGTTACCCGCCTTACAATATCGAGCGTACCGGCGAGAACGCCTATCGCATAACGCTCGCAGTCGCCGGCTTCGCCGAGTCCGAGCTGTCGATCGAAACCAAGGAAAATACGCTGACGGTTCGCGGCGAGAAGCCGCAAGCCAAGCCTGAGCAGAAGGCTGGCGAGATGCTTTACCAGGGCATCGCTGCCCGCGCCTTCGAGCGCGTATTCCAGCTCGCCGATTTCGTCGAGGTGAAGGGCGCCGCCCTGGAAAACGGCCTCCTGCATATCGATCTTGCGCGCGAGATTCCGGAAAAGATGAAGCCGCGTCAGATCAAGATCGCGGCGTCCGGTGGTGAGCAGGTGATCGAGTCCCAGGCTGCCGCCTGACCGATCGCAAATGGAAATACGAAGCGCCCCCGCACGGGGGCGCTTTTGTTTTGAGCAGCGCTATTCGAGCGGAACGACGGGCACGACCTTGATGGCATCGTTTGCTTTGGCGGGCGAGGTCGCGTCAGGCGCGGGCGGTCCGCCGGGCGCCAACGTATGCGCAGCAGTGCTGGCGGTCTTTTCATTCTTGCCGTTTATTGCGCCGATGGTGCCTTTGATGCCGGCACTTGCCGCACTCGGGGCAACGCTCGGGCTTGGGGCGCTGGCCGCCCTCGGCGCCGCCCCTGTACTCGGCGCCGCGCCGGTGTTCGGCTTGGCGGCAGCGCCTGCAGCAGTCGGTGTGCCGGGCGCGTTGGAGACCACGGCAGGCTCATGACGCGCCTCCGGCCGTGGCCGCGGCACTGGCGCCTTCTGCGGGTCGAGCGTCGCCGATGAGCGCCGCGAAGGAATGCTGCGCGGAGGCACGAGCCCGCCCGGCCGCAGCGGCCCATAGCTCAACGGACCGAACCGGCCCGACGCCTGCCTGACCCCCTCGGGCGGGAAGGGCGGCTCCATGGGCCCCGCGCCTTCGCTGTCGCGAACGGTGAGAATGCGGCCGGTGCGGCCGTCGACCAGCAGGCGGACCTCGAAATCCTCGGGATCGATCGCCTGCACCTCGTAGCGTGATCCGACCCGCACCGGACGGCCGACCGGATCGAAGCCGGTAGACCGCAGGATCGTGATGATCTCGTACGCGGGCAACACGTGTGCGCCCGGCACCGGTGGGCCGAGGCGCTCTTGCGCGCCCGCGACCGAAGTCCCCACGGCCAATGCCGCGGCGACCATGAGCAAACGCCACTTTATCATGTCGTTAACCATCCCCCTGTGACGCCCCTTTAATGCCGTGCAAATTGGGCGCGGCTACGGCGCTCTGCGGCTCGAAGGACGGCGGTGCGGTGACGGGCTGGTGTTGAGTGTTTCTGAGCGGTTTGCTTGGGCCAAGGAAAGCGGGCAGATTGGCGGCTTGAAGCTCTTCTAAAGCTTGAATAGGCGGCCCAATTTTGGCATCCTGATTTAGGACAGTAATGCTGTCCTTATTGCGGGGGCAATCTGTGGTGCAGATTGTCGCGGGCACGGCGCTTGCGAGGCGGGGGTCGCGCGCCCAATTGGAGCGGCCACCGCCGGATCGGGGACCGGCCCGCCAAGGCTGCCGGTCGATAGAATGAGCCCGTTCGTGCCGCGGTGCCCGGTCGGTGCTGCGAAGGAGGCGGGCGCGTTCGGCGCCTGTGATGACGGGGAGCGAGGCGAGGGCTTGATGATGAGTGCGACACGGTTCGGCGGACAGGCTGGCGGTTTCGGCGCGGGGGCTCGCGAACGTGCGGCGGATGTGTCGGCAACCGCAAGCGCGGCCGGTCGGGCGCGCGGTCTTTATGATCCGGCGATGGAAAAAGACGCCTGCGGCGTCGGCTTCATTGCCGATATCAAAGGGCGCAAGTCGCACAAGATCGTCGAAGACGCGCTCAAGATGGTGTGCAATCTCGAGCACCGCGGTGCGGTCGGGGCCGATCCGCGCGCCGGCGACGGCGCTGGCATGCTCGTGCAAATCCCACACAAGTTCTTTGCCAAGAAGGCGCAGGAAGAGGGCTTCTCGCTGCCGCCCCCGGGCGAGTATGCGGTGGTTGCGCTGTTTCTGCCGCATGACGCGGATCTGCGGCAGGAGATCATGGATATCTACGCTGCCGAAACCGCCAAGAGGCGCATGAAGCTGCTCGGCTGGCGTGACCTTCCGACTGACAATTCGACGCTCGGCTATTCGGTGAAGCCGACCGAGCCGGTGCATCGCCAGGTTTTCATCGCGCGCGGAGAATCGGCGCGGACCGAGAACGATTTCGAGCGCCAAATCTATCTTCTGCGCAAGACCATTTACGGCCTGCTCTACGCCCGCCATCCGCGTGACACTTCGCAGTATTACCCGGTGTCCACGTCCTGCCGGACCGTGATCTACAAGGGCATGTTCCTCGCGGATCAGTTGGGGACCTATTATCCGGACCTGCATGATCCCGACTTCGAGAGCGCGCTCGCCCTGATCCACCAGCGCTTCTCCACCAACACATTCCCGGCCTGGTCGCTCGCCCATCCCTACCGGATGATCGCGCATAACGGCGAAATCAATACGCTGCGCGGAAACCTGAACTGGATGGCGGCACGTCAAGCCTCCGCGCGCTCGCCGCTGTTCGGCGAGGAAATCCACAAGCTGTGGCCGATCTCCTATGAAGGGCAGTCGGACACCTCGTGCTTCGACAACTCGCTCGAATTCCTGGTGGAGGGCGGCTATTCGCTCGCTCACGCCGTGATGATGATGATCCCCGAGGCGTGGGCCGGCAATCCGCTGATGGACGAGGACCGGCGCGCCTTCTACGAATACAACGCCGCGCTGATG
>CAZTTL010000305.1:0-4313 GCA_964616635.1 uncultured Rhodoplanes sp.
GGCTGGATGCAGACCTGGCTGGTGCATATGCGCGCGCCGGCCCGCGTTTGGCGGGAGCTCGGGCCGTCAGGCTTCGTCACTATGCAATTGGTGGTGGGCGGAACCGTGCTCTCGGCGCTGGTGCATCCGCTGTTCCTGATCGCATTTGCGCTTGAGGCCGCCTCGGGAGGATTGCTGAACAATCGGGGATTGGTCGGGATGCTGGTCGCGGCCGTCAGCGGCATCACCTTCGCCAGCGGATATCTTGCCTCGGTGATGCTTGGGGCGGTCGGTCTCGCGCGGCGGCGCCTGCTGTCAAGCGCCTGGGTGCTGCTGCTGGTTCCGGTGCATTGGCTGCTGCTGTCGCTCGCGGCCTGGCAGGCTGCCATCAAGCTTGTCCGCGACCCCTATCGCTGGGACAAGACCGAGCATGGCTGTGCATCGACCTCGCGATTAATCCCCCGCGCGCGCTCCGACGCGACGTCGCAGCCGCAAGCCGGGCATATCGCCGCAGGAAATATCCGCTTATCATCGGCAGTTACCAGGCCCGCCTGATCCTCGCCGCATCGACCGGCTATGCGCTCGGGTGAATGGTCAGGGCCACGGCCTGATCCTGCATCGAGGATTATTGGATGAACGGGATCCTCCGTTTTCGCGTGTTGGCGGCAGCTTTGGGCGCGTTTTTCGGCCTCATGGCGGCCGTCCATGCCTCTGAAGCCGTCTTTCCGATGGCATCACGGATCGGCCTGGTGCCGCCGGCGGGGCTCGCAGCGAGCCATCGTTTTCCCGGATTCGAAGACAAGAAGACCGGCGCCTCCGTGCTCATCTTCGACCTGGCGAAGCAGGCCTATTCTGACGCCGCCAAGCAACTGAGCAAGGAGTCCCTGAAGAAGCAGGGCATTATCGAGGAAACGCGCGAAAACTTCCCCTCCCCCAACGGCAAGGGCACCCTGGTCGCCGGCCATCAGGATGGCGAGCGCAAAGCCCGCAAATGGATCCTGCTCGCTGCGCTACCGGAGGCTACGGCTTTCGTCGTCGTTGAGGTCCCGGACGAGGCGAAGAAGGAGTATTCCGACGCTGCCATCCGCTCAATGCTGGCCTCCGTCACGATGCGCGAGAGCGTCCCTGTTGAAGAACAGCTCAGTCTGCTGCCGCTGAGCTTCGACAACTTGGCAGGCATGCATCCGGTGCGCGTCATCGGGACGGCGGGCGCCATCCTCACCAGCGGCCCGAAGGATACGCTGGAGCCGACCGAGCAACCGCTCCTGATCGTATCGATCGGACGCGGTGGCCCGGAAAGCACGAGCGGGCGCGAGACCTTTGCCCGAAATCTGCTCGCGGGCATCGGTAATCTCAAGGACGTCCGGGTCACCGGTTCAGAAATGTTGCGGCTCGGCGGTGGTCGTCTGCAGACGCATCAGATTTTTGCCGAAGGCAAGGACGCCAAGAGTGGAAAGCCGGTCAAGCTCGTGCAGTGGGTCCGGTTCGGTTCGGGCGCTTTCCTGCGCGTCGTCGGCGCGGCAAAGCCCGAAGACTGGCACGACGCCTTTCCGCGCTTTCGGGCTGTGCGCGACGGCGTGCATCCGCGCACCTGATCCGAGCTCCAGAGCGAATTCCGTTCAGGTGGAATCGGAATTCGCTCTATTTCTTTTTGCGTGGTCGCATTTTCTGCGGCGACCCGGCGTCATTTCACCGGATCAAGCCCGGAGGCATGCTTCGCTTAGAGCGAAATCCGCTCAGGTAGAATCGGATTTCGCTCTGTTTCGCTTTGCGTGGTCGCATTTTCTGGCGGCGAACCGGTGCCCACTTCGCCGGAAAATGCTCTAGAAAATGCTCTTCCCGTTCGCGCCCAGGCCGCGCAGTCCTCAGGCCGAGTAGTCCTGGCGCTCTTGCTCGCTCATGGGTGCCGGTCCCTCCGACGAGGCGGATTTCGGGCCGCCTTTGGCGACGCCGACCAGCGCCGGCCGCAAGACACGGTCCCCGATCATGAATCCGGCCTGTACGACCTGAACCACGGTGCCCACTGGCTTCGTCGGATCGGGAACCTCGAACATGGCCTGATGCACGTTGGGATCGAATTTCTCGCCCAGCGGATCGAATCGCCTGACCCCGTGCTTCTCCAACACCTTCAACAGCTCGCGCTCGGTCAGCTCGACCCCGTCAAAAAAGGCCGCCGCCGGCGGCGTCAGCGCTTCCCGTGCCTCAGGTCCGATCGCCTCGAGCGCGCGGCGCAGATTATCGGCGACGCCAAGAAGGTCGCGGGCGAAGCTCGCAATCCCATAGGCCCGCGAGTCCGCGACCTCGCGCTCGGTGCGCCGGCGCAGGTTCTCCATCTCGGCAAGGGTGCGGAGAAGCCGATCCTTGAGCTCGGCAACCTCCTTGATCAGCGCTTCGGTCGCCTCCGACGACGCTTCCGCGCTGGCCGTCGCGCTCGCCTGTGCCGAAGCTGACTCACTTGCCCCTTCGGCGGACTGAGGGGTGCGGGCGTTGTTGTCCGTCATGGTCCTGGTCCGTCGTGTATTTTTGCTTCCGTGCGTCCCGGATATCGCCATCCAAGCGGAGAAAATCAAGCGTTTCGCCGGAATGCTGCACGCAAAGATAAGCGGCGGGTGGACGAGGACGCCGTCCGTTCACCCGTTCATCCGCTCAAGAGCTTTCCGACCACCTTGGCGGTATAATCGACCATCGGCACGATGCGGGCATAGTTTAACCGCGTGGGACCGATCACGCCGAGCACCCCGATGATGCGGCCGGCGGCATCGCGATAGGGCGCGATCACCGTCGACGATCCCGACAGCGAGAATAGCTTGTTTTCCGACCCGATATAAATGCGCACCCCCTCGGCGCGCTCGGCGCGGCCGAGCAGGTCGACGAGGCCGCGCTTGGTTTCGAGGTCGTCGAACAGGAGGCGGACGCGTTCGAGGTCCTCGACGGCCTTGAGGTCGTCGAGAAGATGCGCATGGCCGCGCACGATCAGCTTGCGTTCGTCGCTATCGCCACCCGACCAGCTCGCGAGCCCGGCCTCGATAATTCTCTGCGTGAGCTGGTCGAGCTCGGCGCGGCTGGTTTCGAGCGCTTTTTCGAGTTCGGCCTTCGCCTCCATCAGCGTCAGCCCACGGACATGCCGGTTGAGGAAGTTCGCGGCCTCGATCAGGGCCGAACTCGGCAAGCCCGGCGGCAGCACGACAATGCGATTCTCGACCTGCCCGTCCTCGGAAACCAGCACCACCAGTGCCCGTTCCGGCTCCAGCCGCACAAATTCGATATGCTTGAGCCGGACATTGGACTTCGTGGACAGAACGACGCCGGCAGCGCGGGTGAGGCCGGAGAGCAGCCCCGTCGCCTCATTGAGCATGTTATCCATCGACTGGCCGGCCGCCGCGACCTTTGACTCGATGGTGAGGCGTTCGTCGGCGGCGAGATCACCGACCTGCATCAGCGCGTCGACGAAGAAGCGCAGCCCGAATTCGGTCGGCAGGCGGCCCGCCGAGGTATGCGGCGCATAGATCAGGCCGATCTGCTCCAAGTCCTGCATGACATTGCGGATCGAGGCCGGCGACAAGGTCATCGGGATCAGGCGCGACAGGTTGCGCGAGCCCATCGGTTCGCCGGTCGCGAGGTAGCTTTCGACGATCTGGCGAAAGATCTCGCGCGAGCGCTCGTTCAGCTGCGCAAGGCTGATCTCACCAGAAAATGGATGGCTGGGGATGTCCTGGGCCACGACAAGCAACTCTTCAGTGCAAACGACGCGACGGTCGGTTGACCTTAGCGCACACAGGTTCAAGCAAGAGAGAATTGTCCATGTCGGCTGCCAAGTTCAAGCCGCCAAAGCCCCACCGCAGGGGGGACGCTGGCACGGCGGCCCTTGCCGGCCCTCGCGCCGGCTCTTACAACGATTCGTTAATCCCAATGCCGGCCGGGCTTTTCGCCCGTCAGCCCGCCCGAGGAGAGATACGCCATGCGCCCGAGCCACCGACAACCCGACGAGCTGCGCGCCGTATCGCTCGAGCGGGCGGTGGTGAAATACGCCGAGGGCTCCTGCTTCGTAAAGTTCGGCGATACCCATGTGCTGGTGACTGCAACGCTGGAAGACCGGCTGCCGCCCTGGCTCAAGGGCCAGGCGCGCGGCTGGATCACGGCCGAATACGGCATGTTGCCGCGCGCGACCACCGAGCGCACGCGGCGCGAATCGACCGCCGGCAAGCAGACCGGACGCACCGTCGAGATCCAGCGGCTGATCGGGCGCAGCCTGCGCGCGATCGTCGATCTCGAAGCGCTCGGCGAGCGCCAGATCACCATCGACTGCGACGTCATCCAGGCCGACGGCGGCACCC
>CAZTTL010000306.1:0-4286 GCA_964616635.1 uncultured Rhodoplanes sp.
AAGGCCTCACGGTTTTCCGCGACCAGGAATTCTCCGCCGATATGCGCTCGCGCCCGGTGCGCCGCATCGCCGACGTACGGGTGTTGCGCAGCCAGCAGTTCGCCGAGGATGCAGGGCCGCTCGCCCATCCGGTGCGGCCGGAGACCTATCGCGAGATCAACAATTTCTACACGGCGACCGTCTACGAGAAAGGCGCCGAGGTGGTGCGGATGCTTCAGACCTTGCTCGGTCGCGACCTCTTCCGCGCCGGCATGGACCTCTATTTCGCCCGCCATGACGGACAGGCGGCAACGGTCGAGGACTTCGTCGCCTGCTTTGCCGATGCGGCATCGGTCGACCTCAGCCAGTTCATGCTGTGGTATGGCCAGGCGGGCACGCCGGAGCTCGCGATCACGACCCGGCACGACGCGCACGCTCAAACCCTCTCGCTGGAGATCGCGCAGGTGCTGGCGCCGACGCCGGGCCAGCCAGTCAAGGCGCCGATGGTCGTGCCACTCGCGATTGGTCTGGTCGACGCCGAGGGCAACGACATGCCGCTCAATCTTGCCGACGGGCAGGTGCTGTCGCGCGGTGTGCTGACGCTGACCAAAGCGGCGCAGAATTTCGTTTTCACCGGCCTGCCGCGGCGGCCGGCTTTGTCGATCAATCGCGGCTTTTCTGCACCGGTGAAGATCCGTGCTGACCTCACGGCTGACGAACTGCGGTTCCTCGCCGCGTATGACAATGATCCGTTCAACCGCTGGCAGGCGGTGCAGACGCTCGCCACGGCGCTGCTGATCGAAAATGTCGATGCCATTCGTCGAGGCGGCGACACCCGCGAGGACCCGGGATTGATCGCGGCATTGTCGGCGATCCTCGCCGATGCGCGCCTTGAGCCCGCCTTCATCGCGCAGGCGCTGATGATGCCGTCGGAAGGCGATATTGCCCGCGAGATCGGAAGCGATGTCGACCCGGAAGCGATCTACCGCGCGCGGCGGGCGCTGCGCTGCGCCATCGGCACCAAGCTGGCGCCGGCGCTGCGCGCCGCCATCACCGCGCTCGAAGAGAATGGACCTTACAGCCCCGATGCCGCCAGCGCCGGGCGCCGCGCGCTGAAGAATGGCTGCCTCGATCTCCTGGTGGCGCCGGGAGAGCCGACGGCGGTTGCCCTTGCGGCGCAGCACTATGCTGCGGCCGGCAATATGACCGACCGCCTGGCGGCGCTCTCGACGCTGAGCCTGCACGATACGCCGGAACGCAGCAATGCGCTCGCCGACTTTTTCGAACGCCACCACGCCGATCCGCTCGTCATCGACAAATGGTTTGCGCTGCAGGCGACGATTCCCGAGGAGCAGACGCTCGCCCGCGTGCAAGAGCTGGCGGCACATCCGGCCTTCTCGCTCGCCAATCCCAACCGCGTCCGCGCCTTGATCGGCTCGTTTGCCCAGGCCAACCAGACCCAGTTTAACCGCGCCGATGGGGCGGGCTTCGCCTTCGTCGCCGATACGGTGCTTGCGCTCGATCAGCGAAACCCCCAGGTGGCCGCCCGGCTGATGACGGCGTTCCGCAGCTGGCGTGCGCTGGAACCGGCGCGGCGCGCCTGCGCTGAAGCCGAAATCCGGCGGGTCGCTGGCGCGTCCGGGCTCTCCAGCGACCTCAAAGACATTGTCGAGCGCTCTCTGGCGGCGGAGTGAGGCGACGCTGATTCGCGTGCTGCGGCGCGTGAATCGCGCGGCGCGGCCAAGCGGGGCGCGGGGCGGCTACCGTCGCATTCGCGCACCTCGCCGTAACCTTTACCGTCGACTTTACTTTTCGCAATCGGCGCAAAATTATTCAACATATGCGCGGTGCTCACTCGACAGAATCAAGCGTTTCGATTCCAATGCCAGCATCCGGAAAAATGCGGCTCATCCATCCGGACACCGATCGACAGGAGGCTGGCGATGGCGCCCGCGCAAGTTGCGAGCGCTTCCAATGCGGATTCGATCAAAGGGCTAGCCCAGTCGATCGCCAAGCCGGCCTATCGGCGTCTTCTTGGCGCCGAAGCCGTGCTGCGTCGGGCCGTGCCCGTACTCATCGTCACGTTTCTGGTGATTGTAACGATCGGCGCCGGGCTGCAGGTTTTCGCCCGTCGCCAGCGGGCGGTCGCCGGCGCGAGCGCCGCGCTGGAACTGCTCGCGGATCAGGTGGCTGAGCGCCTCGACCGCACGAAGGGGGACGGACAAGCGCAGATTACGAGAGAGGTCGAGGAAGCGTTGGTGCCACTGATCGGCCGCCTGTCGTTCCGGCAACGCCAAATCTTGGTGACCGATGCGCGCGGCGCGGTCATCGCCATGCTGCCGCGGCGCCGGCTGGACGGCCGGCGGCTCATCGATGTGCTGGGTGCCGAGCAGTTATTGGTCGCTTTTGCCGGCCGCGACGCCGTGCAGGCGATCATACTTCCCGACGGAAGCGAGGTGTTCGCGACGGTACGCCCCCTCAAGGCGCCGCTCGGCCATCTCGCCATCGTTGAATCGAGCGACTTCGCGCTGGCCGACTGGCGCGCGGACGCCACGCTGACCGTGACGCTGTCGGTAACCACGAGCTTCGTCTTGCTCATCCTCGGCTTTGCCTTTCACTGGCAGGGCGCGCGCTCGCGCGAAGCCGATCTCATTCACGACACGGTTCGCCGCCGCGTCGATGCGGCGCTCAATCGCGGCCGTTGCGGCCTGTGGGACTGGGACCTCGCCTCGGGGCGGATCTTCTGGTCGGAATCGATGTTCGCGATCCTCGGCCTCGAGGTGCGCGACGATCTCCTCGCTTTTGGCGACGTCAACAAGCTGGTGCATTCGCAGGACGTCGATCTTTACGCCCTTGCGGCCGAATTGGCGGACGGCAACACGACGTCGATCGATCGCAATTTCCGCATGCGTCATGCCCGCGGCGACTGGATCTGGCTGCGGGTCCGCTGTGAGATCATCGGACGGCCGCGTGACGATGTCGGCCTGCATTTGATCGGCATTGCCGTCGACATTACGGAGCAGAAGTCGCTGGTGGAGCGCACCATGGCGGCCGACCTGCGGCTGCGCGACGCCATCGAGACGATCCCGGAAGCATTCGTCCTGTGGGACGCCGAGAACCGCCTCGTCCTGTGTAACTCCAACTTCCAGCAATTGCACAACCTGTCCGACGATGCGATTAAGGCTGGCACCTCCTATGAGGCGGTGCTGGCGGCCGGGCGGCAGCATGTGATCCGGACCGTTGTCAATGAAAGTGGCTCCTCGGTGCAGGGAGCGCGGACTTTCGAGGCGCAGCTCGAGGACGGCCGGTGGCTGCAGATCAGCGAGCGCCGCACCAAAGACGGCGGCTATGTTTCGGTGGGCACCGACTTCACTGCCATCAAGCGGCATGAAGGAAAACTGATGGAGAGCGAGCGCCGCCTGATAGCGACCATCGCCGATCTGCGCGCGTCGCAGCAGGCGCTGCAGACGCAGGCGCGCCAGCTCGCCGAACTCGCGGAAAAATATTCCGAGGAAAAGACCCGCGCCGAAGAGGCCAACAATGCCAAGTCCAAGTTCCTTGCCAATATGAGCCACGAGCTGCGCACGCCGCTCAATGCCATTATCGGCTTTTCCGAGATCATGGAGGCGCGCCTGTTCGGCCCGCTCGGGGTCGACCGCTATAACGAATACTGCCACGATATCCGCGAAAGCGGTCAGTATCTGCTCGATGTGATCAACGACATTCTCGACATGTCGCGCATCGAGGCCGGTCGCATGCGGCTCGACTTCGAGGCGGTGGAGGTCGACCGCATCCTCAGCGAGGCGATCCGCGTCATCTCCCAGCGCGCGCAGAAGAAATCACTAACCATCAATTCGCGCATCGCTGACGGGCTGAAACTGCATGCCGATCGCCGCGCTTTGAAACAGATCGCGCTCAATCTCCTATCCAATGCGGTGAAGTTTACCCCCGACGGCGGCGAGGTGCGGGTGCATGCCCGCAAGACCAGCCGCGATGTGGTCATCGCCATCGCCGATACCGGCATTGGCATTCCGCGGCCGGCGCTGACCAAGCTGTGCCGGCCGTTCGAGCAGGTCGAGGACTATTTCACGAAAAGCCACCAGGGCTCGGGATTGGGTCTCGCCATCTCCAAGTCACTGATCGAGCTTCATCGCGGCACCATCCGCATCCGCTCGACGCCGAGCAAAGGCACGGTGGTGGTGCTGCGGCTGCCTGCGAAAATGCGCGAGGAGCAACTCCCACTGCAGATCGACTATGACTGGAGCCGGCGCCTGCAGCCGTCGGAGAAGTCGACCACGCGGCATTAG
>CAZTTL010000307.1:0-4077 GCA_964616635.1 uncultured Rhodoplanes sp.
CGAAATCGAGCAGCGCCCAGGGCGCGTGCTCGCGCGACGAGCCGCAGCCGAAATTGTCGCCGGCGACCAAAACCTTCGCGTTCCGATAAGCGGGCTTGTTGAGCACGAAGTCGGGGTGCTCGGCGCCGTCATCGTGGTAGCGCTTCTCCGCGAACAACCCTATGCCGAGCCCGGTGCGCTTGATCGTCTTCAGGTACTGCTTGGGGATGATCATATCGGTATCGACATTGATCATCCGCAGCGGCGCAGCGGTGCCTTCGAGAATGGTGAACTTTTCCATCACTTAAGTCCGGCTTGCTCTTGCCCAGCGGGCGCTCGCCTGTGTCGGGCGCTCGGATGTTTCTTGGCGGCTCGGCGCGACGCGGTCAAGCTCGCGCATCGGCGGATGCCCCTGCGGCGGTCGCAGCCTCGAACCGCGCCTCGCGCAAAACCTCGCAGACCTGGATGCGATAGACTGAATAGAACGCCTCGCGTCCTTTCGTCTGCGCGGCTTTATGCTCTGGATGGTGGCGCCACGCCCGCACCGCCTCCTCCGACTCGAACTCGACGATGGTGACGCGCTCGCCGTCCTCGGCCGTGAAGCGTTTATGAGAGATATAGCCCGGCATGGTCCGTGCAAGTTCGTCCATGCGATCGGCCGTCGGGACGTATTCGTCGTCGACTCCGGGATTGAGGCGAGAGCGAAAGATCGTGACGATCATGGGCGGCGTTCTCCCTCAGGCGGCACCGGCCGCCCGCTATCAGTGTTGGACCATGGACGCGCTGATGAAAAAAGCAATCGCCGGCCGTCCGGACGGGACTACGCCGTGTGGGCCTTGATCCAATCGCCCATCAGGCGGATGGCGGCGTCGGCTTCCGGAAAGGCGCCGGCGAAGATCGGATAGACGTGCTGCATCCAGGGCGCGACGAACAGCGTTGCGCCGCTGCCGGCTTGGCCGGCGGCGCACACCACGCGCACCGAGTCGTCGATCAGCCGCTCATCGCCGCCGACGATGCATAAGAGCGGCGGCATGCCGGCAAAGTCGGCGAACACCGGCGAGGCCAGCGGGTGGCACGGGTTGGCACCCGCGAGATAGGTGCCGGCGAGTTCCATCAGCCCGTCGCGGCTGCACGACATGTCGGTCCAGGCGCGGCTGTCCATGGTGCCGCCGCTGCAGGTCATGTCGCCCCACAGCGAGATGGTGATGACGCCGGCGGGCAGCGGCAGCGCGCGGTCGCGCAGCGCCAGCGTGGTCGCGACGGCAAGTCCGCCGCCGGCGGAGTCACCCATGACCACGGTGCGCGCGGGGTCGGCGCCGTTCGCGGTGAGCCACTGGAAGGCAGCGACGCCATCCTCGATCGCGGCGGGAAACGGATGCTCGGGTGCGAGGCGATAGCGCGGGATCAGCGCGCGCGCCGCGGCGGCCCGCGCGATATGGCCTGCGGTCTTGCGCCGCGAGATCGGCGCACCGAGCACATAGCCGCCGCCGTAAAAATAGAGGATCGCCGCGCCCGGGCGCGCGTCGGGCGGTTCCGCCCACAAGCCATTGACGCATTGCGCCGGCGCGAAGGCGACGCCATCCGGCTCGCGGGTGAGGTCCTCGGCATGCGCATCGCCCTCACGGCGCTGCGCGATCGACGGGCTATCGTCCTTCGGCAGCGCGCGCAGCATGTCCCAGAAGCGCTTGGCTTCGTCACTCGGCATCGCTGACATTCCCCCCCCCTGCGAGCGGCCGCCGGCGTCACCCCTTTTCAGGCTGGGCGCCTTGACCCGATGCGGTGCGGCACTCTGCGGCATTCGTCCATCGGGGCCAAGCGCGTCGCGGCGTTCGGCGTGACGGCACGAAGCTTGGTGGCGGGTCCGACAAAGCGGAGTATGAGTGGCCGGCCTTTTCTCCTCCGTAACTTGCAGAGCGCTACCGATGGAGCCATCCGAACTTGCAGTGTTTTCTCTCGACGGCGTCACGCCGGTCGTCGATCCCGCAGCCTTCGTCCACCCGACCGCCGTGCTGATCGGCGACGTCGTTGTCGGGGCGCGCTGCTATGTCGGGCCCGGCGCGGTTTTGCGCGGCGATTTCGGCCGGCTGGAGATGCGGCCGGGCAGCAACCTGCAGGACAATTGCGTCGTCCACTGCTTCCCCGGTGAAGCGGTTTTGATCGAGGAGGACGGCCATATCGGCCATGGCGCGGTGCTGCATGGCTGCACCATCCGCCGCAATGGCTTGGTCGGCATCAATGCGGTGATCCTCGACGGCGCCGAGATCGGGGCCTGTTCGATGGTCGGCGCCGGGGCGCTGGTGCCGGCGAAATTCGTTGCGCCGCCGCGCTCGCTCGTCGTCGGTTCGCCGGCGCGCATCGTTCGCGAGCTGACGGCAGCCGAAATCGAGCGCAAGGCGGCGGGGACGCGGCTCTATCAGCAGCTTGCCGCGCGCAGCCTCGCCGGCATGGTGCGCACGGCCGCGCGAACAATACCAAACGCGTAGCCGCGCCTTAGAGCATTTTCCGGCGAAGTGGATACCGCTTCGCCGCCAGAAAATGCGATCACTCAAAGAGAAATAGAGCGAATTCCGATTCCACCTGAACGGAATTTGCTCTTGTCCGCTGATTCGGCCGAGCGAACACGCCTTGGCGGATTTGGCGCTTGCTTCATCTGCTGCCCTTTGGATCCGCCTGCGCCTCGATCGCTTCCATGTCGTCATCGGAAAAGCCGAAATGATGACCGATCTCGTGCACCAGGACATGGGCGATGACGGCGCCGAGCGGCTCGTCGTGCGAGGCCCAATATTGGAGAATGGGCCGGCGATAGAGCCAGATCATGTTCGGCATCTGCAGCGGCATGCTCTCCGAGCGGAACGGCAGGCCGACGCCCTGAAACAGGCCAAGCAGGCCGAACGGGTTTTTGATCCCCATCCGGTCGAGGACGTCGTTGGTGGCGAAATCATCGACCTGGATGACCAGGTCCGCGCATTGCTCGCGGAATGCCGCCGGCAGCCGCCGGAAGATCGTGATGGCGACCGTCTCCATCTCGGTTAGTGAAGGTGGCGTTCGCGGCTGCCAGGCGAGGGGATCGGCGATGATATCCTTGGACATAGCGGTGATGTAGGAGGGCCGCACGCCACGGCCAAGATGCGCTGGGGCGAAGCTCTCCCCGTTGACGCCGCGGCGCCGATGCGCGACCGTGACGCGACAGGGTGAGGAGCGAAGCCATGCGGCGTCCGGTCTGGGGAGTGCTGATAGCAGTCGCAATGGGAGCGGGCTTGGCGGCTGCCATCGGCTGCGATTCCGCCGCCGCGCAAACCCGCCGTGACGATGAGCTCGCTCGGACCCGCCGCCGCCCGCCGGCGCGCATTACGGTGACCCCGGGCCGCCGTCTGGTCCGCGAATGCGAGGCTTGGTATGCGACCGAGCACCGCCTTGCCGGCACGGTGGTCACGCCCCAGATGCGCTGCTGGTGGACCTATCGCTGACGGCCTGAGGCCGCGTCCATATTTACTTGGCTTTGGCCCGCCGCGCCTGCGCATGCCGGCGTGCGCGCCGCCCGCAGCGTTTCACAAGGATCGATCATGAGCGAGCCGATTGCCGTCTCTATTCCTCACCGCCTCGGCAAGGCGGAAGCTCTACGCCGGCTCAAGAACGGCATTGGAACGGTGAAGAGCCACCTGCAGGGGCTCTTGTCGTTCGAACAGGAGGTTTGGGTCGACGATACGCTTGAATTCCAACTGCGGGGATTGGGCCAGACCGCAAGCGGCCGTATCCAGGTCATGGAAGAGCGGGTTCAGATCGAGGTGATCCTGCCGTGGCTGCTGCACAAGTTTGCTGAGCGCATCCTTCCCGCGCTGAAGAAAGAAACGACGCTGCTCTTGGAGAAGAAGTAGCGACGATGAGAGCAAATTCCGTTCAGGTGGAATTCGGAATTTGCTCTATTTCTTCTTTGTTTGATCGCGGCGAACCGGCGTCCACCCCCGAATCCAGTCCGAAGGCACTCTAGGAAGCGGCGACGCGCACCGGTGCGGGTGCTGTCCCTGATCTCAGGAACTTGAGCGCCGGTCGCTCAACGAGAACATGAGTCAGCGCGGCGATGATGAGCGCGCTGACAAC
>CAZTTL010000307.1:4087-4271 GCA_964616635.1 uncultured Rhodoplanes sp.
TCGAATAGATATAGGGATAGGCCGCGGCACCATCCTTTGTAACACCGAAGTAGCGTGGCAGGGTGATTGCAAAAGGATGCATAAGATATAGCGCGTATGACGCTTCGCCGAAAAACAGGATCACCGCCCAAACCAGCCCGCTTGTCCTCGGAGCAGGACCAAGCGCGGCCGCCGCAACGATCAT
>CAZTTL010000308.1:0-4243 GCA_964616635.1 uncultured Rhodoplanes sp.
CAGGTCGCGCGCGGCCTGACCGTCGCGTCAGGCGGCGCCTGTTTACCCGTTAAGAATGTTGAGGAATCCGCCAGTGTGATTAAGCGCACAGTAACCCTCGCCGTCGCTTTGTACCGTCTTCGCACGATCGGCTGATCGATCGCGGCACAGGAGACAGGTCATGGGCTACCCGGATTCATTCTCGACCAAGCGCGATCCCAGGACCGCCGTGGTCTCCGTCGGCGTCGACACCTATCGTTATGTCAGCCGAACGGCCCGGCTCGCGCACGATGCGTCCGAGCTCGTCGGCCAAACAGTGCGCATGTCCGATCGCAGCGCCGTCCAATATTGCATCAGCAATGATCTGATCTGATGTCCGCCTGAACCGGGACCGCCGCGGTTTTCGCCCCGATCCTGATAGGGCCGATGATGCGCATCCGCCGGACCGGCGCAATCGCGTAAGGACCGGAAGCGCGTAAGTGCTGGAAGTCACGCCACGGCCGGGCGATCCCAGCGATCAGCGCGACAAATCCCAATCCCTGCCGCAAAAAAACAGAGCCCCCGGCGTTGTGGTCGGGGGCCCCTCGCGTGCTTGCGGACGCTTCGAGGTTATCGGATTGCCCGCGCACGTCAAGATAACGCCGAGTCCGGACAAAGGTTCACCCTGCGGCACACAAAAAATGCCGCGGCGCTCGCACGCCGCGGCAGCGTCGGCAGGGCGCCCGAAACCCTACACCTCGGAAATTTCCAGGACGTGCTCGTGCTGCGGCGCCCGGTTGTTATCGAAGAATTTCAGCGCCACCTCCGGGAACATCGCGTAGGACAGCACGTCCTCCGGGCTCGCATCGGGATAGCCCTTGGCCGCAAGCATCAAGCTGAGCGAGGTCATCTGCGGCGGAATGTCGTCGGCGGGACGATGATCGATGATCTGCGCATCGGCAATCAGGTCGCGCATCACATCTTGAATCGGCGCCGGCGTGCGGCCATAGGCCCCGCGTGCCAAGTCCTTGATCTCCTGCGGCACCACCTTGTAGCGGCCGAGGATCACGTTGAACGCCGCCATCGAGCCGACGATCTGGCTGGTCGGCGTGACCAGTGGCGGATAGCCGATCTCGGCGCGCACCTTCGGCAGCTCCTCGATCAGCTCCGAATATTTGTGCGCCTTGCCCTGCTGCTTGAGCTGATTGAGGAAGTTCGACAGCATGCCACCCGGAATCTGGAACGACAGCACCTTGGGGTCGATGTCGATCGCGGTGTTGAGCTTGAAGGTATCGGCCAGATCCTTCTTCACCTTCCGGAAGTGGTCGGCGATCGGATAGAGCTTCTCCCTGTCGATGCCGGTGTCGCGCGGATGGCCTTCGAGCACGGCGACCAGCGCTTCGGTCGCCGGCTGCGAGGTGCCGAGCGCAAACGGCGAGAGCGCGCAGTCGAAGATGTCGGCGCCGGCCTCCATCGCCTTCAGGTAGGTCATCGACGCCATGCCGCTGGTGTAATGGCAGTGCACGTCGACGCCGATGTCGAGCTCGGTCTTGATCCGCTTCACCAGGTCATAGGCGACGTAAGGCGCCAGCAGGCCCGCCATGTCCTTGATGCAGATGACATCGGCGCCGAGATCGACAAGGTCTTTGGCGACTTGCACAAACGTATCGATGGTGTGGTAGGGGCTGATCGTGTAGACGATCGCCCCCTGCACGATCGCGCCGGCGCGCTTGGCCGCCCGCATCGACACTTCGAGATTGCGCACGTCGTTGAGGGCGTCGAAAATCCGCATGACGCCGATGCCATTGTCCACCGCGCGGGTGACGAACTCGGTCACGACATCATCGGCATAATGACTATAGCCGAGCACATTCTGCCCGCGCAGCAGCATCTGCAGCGGGGTTTTCTGGCAGTACTTCTTGAGGATGCGCAGGCGCTCCCACGGGTCTTCGTCGAGAAAGCGCAGGCAGGAATCGAACGTCGCGCCGCCCCACGCCTCGAGCGAGTAATAACCGATCTCGTCGAGCTGTTCGAGAGCCGGGATCATGTCCGAGGTGCGCATGCGCGTCGCCGCAAGCGACTGATGACCGTCGCGCAGCACCGTCTCGACTATTTTTACAGGCTTTTCGATCGCCACAGACAAACTCCCATCTCTTCCAACCGCGACCGCCATAACAGTTTGCGGATCACCATCGAAATCAATTCCATCCCATCATCATCTCGGCGTTGTGATCACGCCGGGACCCGGCTTGTATCAACGCTCGCGATGAACAGAGTGCGACACTCTCCCGCATCGATCATTGTCGGAAGTTGAACAAATGCGCGAGTTGCCGCCTCCGGCGGTCTTTGCTTTTGCGTTCCAAAGAACGTCCTGCCTGCGCGTCATGCAAGATATCGGCCGTTTTCTGCACAACGCTTGATCCCAGGCGCCTGCCGCCGACAATCGGGATCGCCCGCTTATCCGTGCTAAAAGATAGGCACATGGGCACACCGATGCTGCCACGAAAGCCTCGACCGCGGGCTCGGCCTATGTTATTGTTTGTATACGAATAATGCTGCCGGCGGGCGGCGCGCCGGCCCTAGGCGCGTTGCTTCGCGGGGCACCTTGACGGGTCGCGCCGCCTGTGCGCGGCTCCGGGAGCAAGACCATGGCACACGACGCCGCTGCCGGCCCGGCCGGCCCGACCAAACTGGTAATCCGCAATATCGGCCTGCTGTTATCGGGCAAGCTGGAGCAGCCGATCCTCGCTGCCGACGCGATCGTTGCTGTCGATGGACGTATTGCCGCAGTCGGCCGCGAGAAGGACCTCGACACCGAAGCGGCGACCTCGATCATCGACGCGCGCGGCACCACGGTGGCGCCCGGGCTGATCGACAGCCATGTGCATCCCGTCGCCGGTGACTGGACGCCGCGCCAGAGTCAGCTCAACTGGATCGACTCCTCCATGCATGGTGGCGTCACCACCATGGTCTCCGCCGGCGAGGTGCATACGCCCGGGCGTCCGCGCGACGTGGTCGGGGTCAAGGCGATGGCAATCACCGCGCAGCGGATGTTTTCCGCCTTCCACCCCGGCGGCGTGAAGCTGCATGGCGGCGCTCCTGTGATCGAGCACGGCATGGTGGAGGAAGACTTCAAGGAAATGGCCGAGGCAGGGGTCAAACTGCTCGGCGAGATCGGGCTCGGCGGCGTCAAGGACGGGCCGACCGGGCGCAAGATGGTCGCCTGGGCGCGCAAATACGGCATTCAGAGCACGATCCATACCGGCGGCCCGTCGATTCCCGGCTCCGGCCTGATCGACAAGGATATCGTGCTCGAATGCGACGCCGACGTCGTCGGCCATATCAATGGCGGCCACACCGCTTTGCCCGATGGCCAGATCCGCTGCATCTGCGAGAGCTGCCGGCGTGGCCTCGAACTTGTTCACAACGGCAATGAGCGCGCCGCGCTCTACACGCTGCGCACCGCGCGCGAGCTGAATCAGCTCGAACGGGTGATCCTCGGCACCGATGGCCCCGCCGGCTCCGGCGTGCAACCGCTCGGCATCATCCGCATGGTGGCGATGCTGTCGTCGCTCGGCGAGGTGCCGGCGGAGATCGCGTTCTGCTTTGCCACCGGCAACACCGCGCGCCTGCGCAATCTTGATTGCGGCATCATCGAGCCGGGCCGCGCCGCCGACTTCGTCTTCATGGATCGCGCCCAGCACTCGGCCGGCAAGAATTTGGTCGAAAGCGTCGGGCTCGGCGACCTGCCCGGCATCGGCATGGTGGTGATCGACGGTCTGGTGCGCACCGGCCGCAGCCGCAACACGCCGCCCGCGACGACGATTCCCGAGCAAGTGCGCTGAGCGCGCGGCGCGCTAAGCCGCGCACACCGTTCATTCCCGCGCAAGCGGGACTCCAGGCTTTCGGCGGAGCTTCTGGGTCCCCGCTTTCGCGGGGACGAACGGAGAAGACACGCGCGAACGGATGTGGTGTGGTGCGGATATTCAGCGCCGGCTGAGCTTAGCCAATTGAGCCTCTGCTTCCGCCAGCCATTTTTCTTGTGACGGGAAAAGTCTGTTCTCGCCTTTGAGCCTGCGCAGCGTCGCGACGATGACCGCCCAGCGTTGCGCCGGGTCGTCACCAAGCTCCGCTAATTTCCAGTGTGACACCACCAGGTCGAATTGCCAGCCGGCGTTGCCGGGATCGGCCGTCGCCAGACGCTCTCTGATCGCAAGCCCGTCGCGATAAGATTTCAGCGCCTCCGGCAGATTGCCCTGCGCCACCAGAACGTCGCCGATCTTGT
>CAZTTL010000309.1:0-4241 GCA_964616635.1 uncultured Rhodoplanes sp.
GGAATGCCTACGCGTTGCGATTTCGGTTATGGTGATCTCATGATCAAGCGCTAACCCAACGAAGCCTTCCGCGAGCAGTAGACGATCGCGCGCGGGCATCCCCTACTCCGCCGGCGCCGGAACCATGCGCCGCCGCGCCTCGACCGACGTGACCAACACGACCACGCCCAGCACGGCCGCCAGAAACAGACCGGAGGCGCCGGTCAGCGCCGCCAGGACGAGATCGAAGCCGCCGCGGCTGTACAGGAAGGCGATCAACGAGACCGCCGCCGCCGAGGAGATGAAGGTAAGGAAGAACCGGACGGCATAGACCCGCCCGCGCCAGGCATCCGCGGTGTAGCGCGCAATCACGATGTCGCCGACGGTGATCTGGCCGTAAATGCCGATCATCACCAGCGCGAGCGCCGGAACCAGCATCATCCCCTTCGAATGCGCCGCCCACAAGACGCCGGCGAATTGCAGCGCCACGATCGCGCCGAACAGGAGATGTGCGGTGAAGCGCTCGACCAAGCGTCCGACCACGAGCTGTGCCGCGGCCCCGCAGATGAAGATCAGCGTCGACAGGCCGCCGACCGCCATCAGGTCGATGCCGCCGACCCGCTCCTCGACCATCTTCGGCAGCGCGATGACGACGGTGTTGAAGGTCAGCCCGCCGGCGAGTGAGATCACGACATAGAGCACGAAAAACGTGATGGCGGCAGGACGCGGCAGCGCCACGTCGGGCACGCTGGTGCGCGTGCCCGTTCGCGCGCGATCATCCGACACCGTCATCAGGAAAATTACGCCGGTCGCGACCGCAAGCGCCGCCGGAATCAGGAACGCACCGCGCCAGCCGAACCACGACGCCAGCGCCGCGGTGATGCCGGAGGCGAGCGCCACGCCGAGATTGCCGCACACGCCGTTGAAGGCGAGCGTGCGGCCGCGCGCCTTCGACAGCTCGATCAGCGTCGCCGTCCCCACCGGATGATAGATTGCGGCAAAGACGCCGAGCGCGAACAGCGCCAGCGCCAGCATCACGGGATTCGGCGCGAGCCCTGCCGCCGCGAGCGAAAGCCCGCAGCCGATGAAGAACAGCGCCAGCATCGCGCGCCGGCTCCAGCGATCGGCGAGCCAGCCGGCGGGCAGCGAGAACACGCCAAAGGCGACGAACATCGCCGTGGAGAGTGCGATCAGCTCGGGATAGGAACGGTGGTAGACGACCTGCAGGCCGATCACCAAGGTCGGGTAGATGCCGAGCACGAAATGGTCGAGCCCGTGCGCCCAATTGAGAAAGGCTATCGAGCGGGTTTTCTCGCCGTCCGTCATGTGCGCCGCCGCCGACCTATCCCACACTGATTAGGTGCAACACAAACCAACAACAACTACTGGCGTGTCACTGAAATATCCCAATAGCCGATATTTGCGAGCGCCGCCATCCAATGACCAGAAGGCGACCTGGACCCGAGCGTAATACCTGTGGTTTAGTTCAAGCGAGAGCGAGCGCTAATCCGCGGCGACAGCGGAGGCGACCGGCTCACGGGGGGTGTTTGCATGGCGCGGTCGGGCCGCGGCATCAGTCTTTTCGCCGCAGCGTTGGTGTTTTGGGCGATCTGCGCGAGCGCAAGCGCCGCGCCGCGCACCGGTACCGATCAATCAGCCGACCGTTATCTCCTGTTCAGCGGCGTCGAGCTGTGGAAGGCGGGCGGCTTCCTTCACGGCGGCATGGTGTGGTCGCCGGACGGCCTTGCCGCCGACGGTTTCGCCCTGAAGCTGCTATCGGGCGCCGGCCGCTATCATTATTTGTCGGGCGCGACCGACATCACTGGCCATGCGATGGTCTTCACCGCCATGCCGGGCTGGCACATCAAGCGCGACCGGCTGGAGGCAACGGTCTATGCCGGGTTCGATCTGCAGCGCCACTGGTTTCGTCCGGATGATGTCGAAAACCAGCTCCGCGGCCTGCACATCGGCACGCGCTTTGCCGGCGAGGTCTGGTACGAGCCGACCGACGCAACCATGATGCAGGCTTGGGCGACATGGTCGAGCGTCGACGCTGGCTATTCCGTGCGTGGCGCCGTCGGCTGGCGCTTGTTCGATTGGTTTTATCTCGGTCCCGAAGCGCAGGCGTTAGGGGACGGACATTACCGCCAAGTGCGTGTGGGAATCCATCTTACCGCTTGGCACACGGGTGCATTCGAATGGACCGCCGGCCTCGGCTATGCGAGCGATAAGGCCAACGGCGCCGGCGCCTATCTGCGGCTCGGAGTTCTCACCCGCCGCTGAGCTTGAGCGAAGTGCCTGCCCGCGGAATTCGGAGCTTGCTCAACATCTCCATGAGTGAATGCAAATCCATGAGTGAATGCAAAAAGATCAGAGCGAAGTCAGATTCGATCAGAACACAGTTCGCTCTCGCCCGCAGCAGCGCCGCACGACACTGGCATTTAGAATGCTACAATTTTGCAAACCGACGCGTGCTATTGTAGGCAAAGAACGCACGGCATTTCACCGCAAATCACGGGCACCATGCTCAGGGAGCACGCCCACGGAGCAGCGGATCATGCAGGCGTCAAGCATGACGACATGCGGCGACCGGCCCGCGCAAAAAATTATCCGACAGTGTGATGACGGAGCAACAAACGCTTGACAGTCGGCGGCTTTGGCGCGAACATAATTTTGTCACTTCTGGCGAAATCTGCGCTGGTTACACCGCGCAAAAATCGGAGGTGTAATGCCACCGGGCTCGCAAAGCCGCGATCATCGTTGGCGCCTGCGTTGGGGCGGTAACGTAGCGGCTAACCCCACAACGGACACGGCCGGGAGCGGCGTCATCGGGCCGCATCAGTGAGGCAAGGCCCCCCTTTAGCCGCTTCCGGCTGGTCATTTCGGTCGTTTGGGTGACGCTCCTTCGGGAGCGTTTTTATTTTCAGGCCTTTTCAGAAATATTCTTTATAAGGTTTTCTTACGGTCGTTTGTTAATCGGTCGGCTTATGAGTCAAAGTGACACAATCCATGCCGCAGCGGCAAATGCGAACGCGCTTTCGGTAACAGCGCGATGACCGAATTCACCGCAAGAGACATTCGCACTCACCCAGAGATGAGATTCGGTTTTGCCGACGACGCTTGAGTCGACAAAGCTCAAATCCCGGCGCGCCGATTTGCCGTAACAACCGGCGGACTTTCTTGCCCATCACCTGGGCGGCGGCAATCGCATGTTCTTGATTGCAAACGCCCACCGCCGCATCATGGGCGCGTGTCCGGCGATCCGCCGGTGTCGCCGCGAAGGTCTTTTCAGCATGAGCCATCGCGACACGTCGCGGGGCGACGCAACGGAGACGCAACCCGCAGCGGATGCCGCTGTTCTGCAGAAGCTCGCTCGAATTGCGCAGGAGGCCGTCAGCATGAAAACGATCCTCGTGCCCACTGAACCGGGCGCGGCGATGCGCTCGACGCTGGAAACCGCGCTGTTGGTTGCACGGCGTTTCAACAGCCATATCGAGGGCTTCGCGGTGCGCGTCGCGCTGCCGACCGTCGTCGCCATGGATGTTGCGCCGTCGGCGTCGCTCGCTTTCTTCGAGGAAGAAAATGCGGAAGCCGCGCGCCGGTCACGCGAGACGTTCGAAAGCTTCATGCAGGAGCATGCGATTCCGCGCACGCGCGCTCCGCAAGACGCGCCAACCTTCGGCTGGGAGGACGACGTGCCGGAAGGCGACAATTTTGTCGGCCAGCGCGGACGCGTGTTCGACCTGATCGTGATCGGACGGCCGAGCGACGATCCGGCCGGCCCCTATATGAGCACCTTCGAGGCGGCGCTGTTCGAGAGCGGACGGCCGGTGCTGCTCGCCCCGCCGACGCCGCCGGCACAGATCGGCCGCAACATCCTGATCGCGTGGAATTGCAGCACCGAGCAGGCGTGCGCCACCGCCCTCGCCATGCCGTTCCTCAAGCGGGCGGAGCGCGTCACCATCCTGACCGTCGACGGCGCCACCGTCGCCGGTCCGAGCGGCGACGAACTTGCCGCCAATCTGGCGCTGCATGGACTGACCGCCGCGACGGAAATGCTGTCCGGCGACAACCGCACGGCAGGCCCGATGATTCTCGAGCGTGCGCGCGCACTCGGCTGCGATCTCATTATCAAGGGGGCCTACACGCAAAGCCGGCTGCGGCAGCTGATCTTCGGCGGCACCACGCGCTACCTGCTGACGCATGCCGAATTGCCGGTGCTGACAGCGCATTAACGCGTGATGACTTGAGCTTGGCTCAAC
>CAZTTL010000310.1:0-4216 GCA_964616635.1 uncultured Rhodoplanes sp.
TTGCAGGCGACATCGTGCGCATCCCGGCCTCCGAGATCGTGCACGTCATCGATCCGGTCGACGCCGGGCAGCTCCGCGGCGTGTCGCGATTCACCGCCAGCATCGTCAAGCTGTTTCTTTTGGACCAGTACGACGACGCCGAGCTTGACCGGAAGAAGGTGGCGGCGATGCATGCGCTGTTCATCACCACCCCGGCCCCGGCCGAGCCGCTGGACGCCGTCGAGGGCCGCGACGACAACGACGAGCGCACAATAGACTTGCAACCCGGCCAGATCACCATGCTGGAGCCGGGCGAGGAGGTGCAGACCTCCGACCCGGCCGACTCGGGGCAGACCTACGAACCGTTCCAATACCGCACGCTGCTGCAAGTTTCGGCCGCGCTCGGTCTGCCCTATGCCTATGTGTCGAACGACATGCTCAAGGCGAACTACTCGAACTCTCGCCTTGCCCTGCTCGAATTCCGCCGCCGCATCGAATCTTACCAGCACGCCGTCATGGTGTGGCAGCTGTGCCGGCAGGTATGGGCGCGCTGGATGGATACGGCGGTGCTCGCCGGCGCGCTCGATCCGCCGGACTACGATCAGCACCGGCGCGAGCATCTTGCGTGCGCCTGGCTGCCGCCGAGGTGGGACTGGACCGATCCGCTCAAAGATGCCCACGCCGAGATCGAGCAGATAGAGGCCGGGCTCAAGAGCCGCACCCAGGCGCTGGCCGAACGCGGCTACGACGCCGAGCAGGTCGATGCGGAGATCGCGGCTGACAAGCAGCGCGAACAGGCGCTGGGGTTGACATTCAGTTCGCCGACGCCCGCTACGATCGTCGATCAGACAGGCCAATCACAAGCCGCATAAGATGTTGGCCCCAGCAACGCTAAAGGACCGTGAGGCCTGCCTCACGGCCGCGGAAGTACGTCGCGTGCTTCGGTACGAACCTGATACCGGAACGTTCTTTTGGCGAATCGATACCAACAAAGTCTTTTCCGGCGACATCGCCGGATGTCGCCAGTCTCGCGGATATTGGCACATCAGGATCAATCGTCGTCTCTACATGGCGCATCGCCTGGCTTGGTTCTACGTCACGGGCGCGTGGCCTGCAGCGAATATTGATCACATTAACGGCAATCGCTCCGACAACCGCTTCGTCAACTTGAGGATCGCAACGAACGTCGAGAACGCGAGGAATTCGCGGATGCGCGTCAATAACGCGTGCGGATACAAAGGCGTCCATTACAAGAAGCAGCTCAACAAGTTTGTCGCCCAGATCAGGGTCGGTGGGCGCGTTCTCCACCTTGGCGTTTTCAAAACAGCGGCTGAAGCGCACGACGCCTATTGCAAGGCGGCGAAAGAGCATTTCGGCGAGTTTGCGCGCGCCGCTTGAGATGACTGCAATGATTGACCTGCCTCACATCGCGTCCCGCGCATTCGGGACGCCGCTGATGATTGCGCGCGCCAAGCTCGAAACGATCCTCGGCGTGCTCGGCCCGCGCCTTGCCGGGACCGCTTTAGCGCCCATCGAGCCCGTGACCGATCCGCCGCCACGGACCTCGATTACTGTCGAGCGGATCGCAGTGGTGTCCGTGATCGGCACGCTGGTGAGCCGGTCCGGCTATCTCGACGCGGCGAGCGGCCTGTCCTCCTACGCCGAGATCGGCGAGGCGATCGCGGCCGCGATGGCCGATCCGTCGGTGCGCGGCGTCGTACTCGATGTCGACTCGGCCGGCGGCGAGGTCGGCGGCCTGTTCGACCTCGTCGAGCAGATCGGGGCGATCAAGTCCGCGAGCGTAAAGCCGCTCTGGGCGGTCGCGAACGAGGGCGCGCTGTCGGCGGCCTATGCGATCGCGAGCGCAGCGGAGCGGGTCTATGTCACCCGCACCGGTGAGATCGGCTCGGTTGGCGTGGTCGCCGTCCATGTCGACGAGAGCGGAGCCGACGCCAAGGCCGGCCTCTCCTGGACTTTCGTGTTTGCGGGCGAGCGCAAGGTCGACGGCAACGCGCACGCGCCGCTCTCGGAGCGGGCACGCACCGCCGTGCAAGCTGATGTCGATCGGCTCTATGCCGAGCTATGCGCCCTCGTTGCGGCGAACCGCGGACTGACCTCCGAAACCGTCCGCAGCACCCAAGCTGCGGTCTATCGCGGCGAACTCGCGATCCGCGCCGGCCTCGCCGATCGCATCGGCACGCTCGACCTCGCGATTGCAGAGATGGCGGCCGAGCTCGAGCGCTCGCCGTCTCCGGTGCGCGCGGTCATGACCTCAATAACCCGCAGGAGCCCTTCCATGGCCATTAAGGAGACTGAAGTAACGCGACCCACGGCGGCGGAACCGCTGCCGCCGTCGCAAATGAGCGAGCCCGTAACGAAAGCCGAGCCGAAGCCGGCTCTCGCGCCACCGCCAACGGCAACGGCGGCCGCTGTTGCGGAGAATGACCGCGGCGCCGAGCCAACAGAAAGGCTGCGCGCGGAGTTTGCCGAGATCGCTGCGGTCGCCGCTCAAGCGATACGGCTTGGCGTCACAGTGGACGCAGCGGAGGCGGTCGCCAAGGGCGTTTCGCCCGACGCGCTGCGGCGCTCGGTGCTCGATGCGCTCGCCGCGCGCGCCGAGGCGACCACCATCATCACGGCGGCTCCGTCCACGCCCATCGCGGGCGACAGCCCGATCGTGCGCCGTGCAAAAGAACGCGCCGCGGCGGTTCGTGCATGATCCCCGAAGGAGTTTGAGACACATGCCCACTCTGACGATGTCGCCGACGCTCGGCGATCTGCTCAAGTTCGAGCTCAATGCGAGCTATTGCCGAGAGACCGTGACGCTGAAGGCAGGCACGAACTATCTGCTCGGTTCTGTGCTCGGTCGGATTACCGCCTCCGGCAAGTATCGGCATTCTCCGGAAGCATCGGTCGCCGGTGACGAAGGCGCAGAGACTGCGGTGGCGGTGCTGATCGAGGCTGTGGACGCGACCGGCGGCGACAAGACCGGGCTCGTGGTCGCGCGCGGTCCGGCCATCGTATCGAAGGCAGCGCTGGTGTTTGACGCCTCCGTCGATCAGCCAGCCGAGAAGACCGCGAAGCACGCCCAGCTCGCCGCAGTTGGCATTGTCCCGCGCGAAACCGCCTGAGCTATTCAATTCTGCTGGTCGCCATCGGGCCTCGACGGACTGAACCGTCGGCGCCCGAACCGTTTCAAGGAGAACCAATCTGTGGCCCCGATGATCAATCCCTTCGATGCGGGCGGCTACACGCTCGCGGAGATGACTGCCGCCATCAACATCCTGCCGAACATCTACACCCGGCTCGGGCAGCTCGGCTTGTTCCGCTTCGAGGGCGTCACCCAGCGCAGCGTCATCATCGAGCAGGCCGAAGGTGTGCTCAACCTGCTGCCGACCGTGCCGCTCGGTGGACCTGCGACCGTCGCCAATCGCGATACGCGCTCGATGCGCTCCTTCACTGTCCCGTGGATTCCCCATGACGACGTGATCACCCCGCAGGACATCCAGGGCGTCCGCGGCTTCGGGGTGGCCGACGCCGCCGATCCGCTTGCGACCGTCATGGAGCGCAAGCTCACCCGCATGCGGGGAAAGCATGCCCAGACCCGGGAGTACATGGAGATCAACGCCCTGCGCGGCATCGTCAAGGACGGCGCGGGCGTCTCGCTCTACGACTACTTCGCCGAGTTCGGCCTCGCCCAGCAGTCGGTGGACTTCGTGCTCGGGACCGCCGGCACCAACGTGCAGGCGAAGTGCCGGGAGGCGCTGCGGGCGATCGAGACCGAGCTCAAGGGCGAGACCATGACCGGGGTGCTGGCGCTGGTCAGCCCCGGTTTCTTCGACAAGCTGATCGGTCATTCCAAGGTGGAGGAGGCCTACAAGTACTTCTCCTCGACCGGCGCCCAGCCGCTGCGCGAGGACACGCGCCGGCGCTTCCCCTTCGCCGGGATCGTATTCGAGGAATACAACGCCACCGTCACGCTCTCGACCGGGGCGACCGAGACCCTGGTGCCGGCCGGCGAAGGGATCGCCTTCCCGCTCGGCACCATGGACACCTTCGTCACCTATGGCGCCCCGGCGAACCTGATCGAGACGGTCAACACGGTGGGGCTGCCGATCTATGCCCGCCAGATCGCCCGGCCGGATGGCAGCGCGATCGACGTGAAGACCGAGGCCTCGCCGCTGCCAGTGAACAAGCGTCCGCGGCTGGCGGTCAAAATCCTCACCAGTAACTGAGC
>CAZTTL010000311.1:0-4209 GCA_964616635.1 uncultured Rhodoplanes sp.
CTGAAGCAGAAGATCGAAACGCTGGCGCAGGCCTCGATGAAGCTCGGCGAGGCGATGTACAAGCAGACGCCGGACGAGGGCGGTGGCGGTGGCGGCGACGGCGACGCCGGCGGCGCCAAGAAGGAAGACGTGGTCGACGCCGAGTTCACCGAAGTCGACGACGACAAAAAGAACAAGAAGTCCGCCTGAACCGAACCTGACGGAGCTGAACATGGCCCTCATCCTGAGGAGGCCGGAGGCCATCTCGAAGGATGAGGGCTGCGATCATCGGGGCGGCAGACATAGCCTCGTCCGACGAGACGCGCCTCGCGCTCCTCAGGACGAGGTCTCGTGTTCGGGGCGGTTCTGACGCATGGCCAAGCGTGACTACTATGACGTGCTCGGCGTCCAGCGTGGCGCCAGCGATACGGACCTGAAGACGGCTTACCGCAAGCTCGCAATGAAGCACCACCCGGACCGTAACCCGGGCGACAAGCAGTGCGAGTATCAATTCAAGGAAATCAACGAGGCCTATGAGGTCCTCAAGGACGCGGACAAGCGCGCCGCCTATGACCGCTTCGGCCACGCCGCTTTCGAGCACGGCATGGGCGGAGCGGGACCTGGTTTCGGGGCTGATTTCGCCACCACCTTCGCCGATATTTTCGACGACTTTTTCGGCATGGGCCGTCGCGGCGGCGGGCGCAGCGGCGGACGCGAACGTGGTGCCGACCTGCGCTACAACATGGAGATCACGCTCGAAGAGGCCTATCACGGCAAGGCCGCGCAGGTGCGCATCCCGACCTCGGTGACTTGCGAGACCTGCTCGGGTACCGGCGCAAAATCCGGGACCAAGCCGAAGACCTGCCCGACCTGCGCCGGTTACGGCAAAGTGCGGCATGCGCAAGGGTTCTTCACGCTGGAGCGCACCTGCCTGACCTGTCAGGGCCGCGGCCAGGTGATCGAGGATCCCTGCCCCGCCTGCGCCGGCGCCGGGCGCGTCACCCGCGAGCGCACGCTGTCGGTGAACATTCCGCCCGGCGTCGAAGACGGCACGCGTATCAGGCTCGCCGGCGAGGGCGAGGCCGGCGTGCGCGGTGGTCCGGCGGGCGATCTCTACATCTTCCTCTCACTCGCGCCGCACGAGCTGTTCCAGCGCGACGGCGCCGACCTGCATTGCCGCGTCCCGATTTCAATGGTGGCGGCGACGCTCGGCGGCGAGTTCGAGGTGCCGACCATGGATGGCGGCAAGACCCGCGTGAAGGTGCCGGAGGGCACCCAGTCAGGCAAGCGCTTCCGCCTCGCGGGCAAAGGCATGCCGGTGCTGCGCTCGAAGCAGACGGGGGACATGTACGTCCAGGCCGTCGTCGAGACGCCGCAGAAGCTCACCAAGCGGCAGCGCGAGCTGTTGGCGGAATTCGAGAAACTGTCGTCACACGACACCCACCCGGAAGCCGAAGGCTTCTTCGGGCGGGTCAAGGAGTTCTTCGCGAATAAGACGGGGTCGGTCTGAGGTATTGACCCGGAAGCGGCGGCCATATACCCGTGACGTTTCCGTGACGGAATTTTGTCGCGTTCGTTACAACCGCACCCTGAGATGCCATCCCAGTCCCCCCTGAGTGTCGAGCGGTCCAGAAACCAGCGCATCGACGATGATGTGAGGTTTTTCCGGTCATGGTTCGAGAAGCCGTTATCGACCGGCGCCGTGATGCCATCGAGCAAGCTCTTGGCGCGCACGATGGCGAACTATGTCGACCCCGCAAGCGATGGCCCGGTCATCGAGCTCGGGCCTGGCACCGGCCCGATCACCGAAGCGCTGGTGGAGCGCGGCATTGCCGAGCAGCGCTTGGTGCTCGTCGAATTCAATTCTGGCTTCTGCCGCCTGCTGCGGACGCGTTATCCCACCGCGACGGTCCTGCAAGGCGATGCGTACAGGCTGCGTCATCTGCTTGGCGACATGATCTTCCGCCGCGCCGCCGCGGTCGTTTCGGGCTTGCCGCTCGTCACCAAGCCTCTGCGCACGCGGCTGCGGCTGTTGAACGAAGCCTTCGGCCTCCTCGCGCCGGGCGCGCCGCTCGTTCAGTTCACCTATTCGGTCGTCCCGCCGATCCCGCGCTCGCTCGCGGGCGTGCGCGTTGAAGCCTCTGAGCGCATCTGGCTGAACTTGCCGCCCGCACGGGTATGGGTCTATCGCAAGGACTGAGCCCTCCGGTGCTGCCGCTAGTTGTTATGCATTCCGTTCAGGCTGAATCAGAATTTGCTCTAATCACCGGCTTGTCCCGGCCCTGCCCGATTGGCTATTCGTGCGTTGAGTCCGCATGCCCGCGAAGGGCCCGGGCATAACGAATTCCGGGGTCCCGGCACTCCGCAAGGCACCGATGCCATGCGCCATCCGAGAATTCTTGCTTTTGCCGGCTCGATCCGCACGGGCTCGTTCAACGCACGGCTTGCCGCGCTGGCTGCCAAGGAGCTGGCGCTGCTCGATGTCGAGACGACGCTGATCTCGCTCGTCGATTACCCGATGCCGATCTATGACGGCGATCTCGAAGCGAAATCGGGCCCACCGGAGAATGCGGTCATGCTCAAGCGTATGATCACGCGCCAGCACGGCGTGTTCATCGCCAGCCCGGAATACAATGCATCGGTCACGCCGCTCTTGAAGAACACGCTCGACTGGGTGTCGCGCGTGCGCGAGAACGGCGAGCCGCCGCTCGCCGCCTACAAGAATCGCGTGTTTGCGCTCGGCGCCGCCTCCAACGGCTCGCTCGGCGGCTATCGCTCGCTGATGGCGCTGCGCCAGGTCCTGGAACTCGGCTGCGGCGCTCTCGTTCTTCCCGAACAGGTCGCGGTGCGCGAGGCGGCGAACGGCTTTGACGACGCCGGCGGTCTGCGCGATGAACGTACCGCCAATACCCTGCGCGGCGTGCTCGGCCGTCTCGTCGAGGCAGCCAGGCAGTTCGTGTGAGGAAAAGGAGACGCGCTTGGACAATCCACGCGACCGGCTGATCGTAGCGCTCGACCTGCCCTCCATCGAGGCAGCGGAAGCGATGGTGACAAGGCTCGGCGAAGCGGTCAGCTTCTATAAGATCGGCTATCAGCTTGCTTTCGCCGGTGGGCTTAGCTTCGCCGAGAAGCTGACCTGGAACGGCCGCCAGGTCTTTCTTGATCTGAAGCTGCACGATATCGGCCAGACGGTCGCCAAGGGTGTCCAGAGCGTTGCCCGCCTCGGTGCCACCTTTCTCACCGTGCACGGCTATCCGCAGACGATGAAGGCGGCGATCGACGGGCGCGGCGACGCCAATCTGCGCATTCTCGCGGTGACCGTGCTCACCTCCTACGACGATGCCGACCTCGCCGCAGCCGGCTATGATTTCACGGTGAGCGAACTGGTGCTGGAGCGCGCCTGTCAGGCACGCGACATCGGCGTTGACGGGCTCGTCTGCTCGGCTGAGGAAGTCGAGGCGCTGCGGGCAGAAATCGGCCATCACCTGGTGCTGGTGACCCCGGGCATTCGCCCGGGTGGCGCTGCCGTCGGCGATCAGAAGCGCGTGAAGACCCCACGCGAGGCGATTGCCTCAGGCGCCGATTACCTCGTGGTCGGACGGCCGATTCTTGAAGCCCCCGACCCGCGCGCGGCGGCTGAAGCGATCATCGCCGAAATCGCCGAAGCGGCGAACGGATGAGGTGGCGGTTATGGCGCCGAAGGGATACTGGATCGCCCGCGTCACCGTGAATGACCAGGCCGCCTACGAGGAATATCGCAAGCGGAATGCGGCGCCGTTCGCCAAGTTCGGCGGGCGTTTCATCGTGCGCGGCGGGCGCAGCGAGCGCGTTTTCGGCGTGGCCCGGCCGCACAATGTGGTGCTGGAATTTCCGAGCTATGAGGCGGCGCTCGCCTGCTTCCGCTCGCCCGAATACCAGGCCGCTTCGCAGCATCTCAAACGCGGCTGCGACGTCGACCTGATCATCATCGAAGGCTTTGAGGGCGAGCAGCCTTGAGCCGCATCACGCTGACATACCCGCCGCCGTCATCGTCAGGGAGGCCAATCCATGGCCAAAGCCTATTGGGTCGCGCAGGTCGACGTCACCGAGCCTGAAGGCTACAAGGCCTATATGGGCGCCGATATGGAAGCGTTTCGCAAATACGGCGCCCGTTTCCTGGTGCGGGGCGGCCAATCGCAATTGCTCGAGGGCACCGTGCGATCGCGCACGGTGGTGATCGAGTTTCCTGAC
>CAZTTL010000312.1:0-4203 GCA_964616635.1 uncultured Rhodoplanes sp.
TCCGATGTTTCTTTGTTTGAGCGCATGATCTTGTCCGAAAAGTCTGCAACTTTTCGGGATCCTGCGCTATCGCAGCGCCGCCGCGATATTGCCGCCGTCGACCGTGGTGACGTCGGCGGTGGTCTTTAATTGCAGTGCCTGGTGCAGGAAGGCCTGGGCGACATCCTCGGGCGTGACCTCGCGCTCGAGCAGGTTGCCGGCCATATAGGCGTGCTCGGTCAGACCGCGCGCCTTGGCGCGTTCTCGGATGAATTCCTCGGTCAGGAGCCCTGAGCGAATGCGGTCGGCGTTCACCGCATTGGCGCGAATGCCGTCGGCGCCGTAGTCGAGCGCATATTGGCGCACCAGAAACAGCGTCGCGGCCTTCGGCAGGCCATAGGGCCCGAAATTCGGCCCCGGATTGACCGCCTGCTTCGACACGTTGAACAGCAGGCAGCCGCCGGTGCCCTGCGCCAGCATGATCTTCACCGCTGCCTGGGCGACGCGCTGATGGCCGAAGAAATTCAGCTCGAAACTCTGGCGCAAGATTGCTTCGTCGACCTCGCCGATACGGCCCTGCCACGCCGCGCCGGCATTGGAGACAAGAATGTCGACGCCGCCGAACGCCTCGACCACCTTACCGAACGCCGTCCGCACGGAACCGGCATCGGTGACATCGCATTGGAGCGCGAGCGCGGCGCCGCCGATCTGCTCGGCCTGCATGACGGCTGCCTTCTCCTTGAGGTCGAGCAGCACGACCTCGGCGCCGGCGCGCGCAAAAGCTTGCGCAATCGCCGCTCCGATCGCGCCCCCTGCCCCGGTCACCACCGCGACCTGGCCCGCCAGCGGCGGCACGGCGCGGGTGCCGAGCTTGGCCAGTTCCAGCGGCCAGTATTCCATGTCGAACATGTCGGCGTCCGCGATCGACTGGAACCGCCCGGTCGCCTCGGCATCGAGGATCACCTCGGCTGATGATTCCGCGAGGTCGGCGGCGATGACGGCCTCGCGCTTCGAGCGGCCGAGGCCGAACAGGCCGAGCCCCGGCACCAGCACGACGCGCGGCAGCGGATCGTGCATCACGGTGTCGGGGCCGCTGCGCAATTGGTGACGGATGAAATAGGCACGATAGCGCTCGACAAATTCCTCCACCGCCTCGCGGGTATGCTCGCGGAAGGCGTGGATCGCGTGGGCAGCCGGCGCCTCCAGCACCAGCGGCCACGGCTTGATGCGGATCGCATAGTCGGGCGTGACGACGCCGGCATTGGCATAACGCGCGACCTCGGCGCCGCCGACAAAGTCGAGAACTGCGGGACTGCTGCGGAACTCGACGATCTGGCGATGCACGATGCCGTTCGCCGCATCCTCTTCAAGACTGCAGGCGCCACGGATCACCGGCATGACCTCGGCCAGCGGCGCGAGCGCCGGCAATGGCTGCGCCGGCACGCTGAGACGACGGCCCCGGCGCAGCCGCGCTTCGGCAAGCGAAACCATCGCGATCATGCGCTCATAGGCTTCGCGCGCGGTGGTACCGAGGGTGAAAATGCCGTGCTTGTCGAGGATCAGCCCCTCGACCGCGGGATTGCGCTCAAACACATCGGCCGCCGCCTTCGCGAGCAGAAAACCGGGCCGCACATAGGGAACGATACCCAGGCGTTCGCCGAACACCTCCGCCGCGATCACCGCACCGTCGGGCTGATCGACGAGGCTCAGCACCGCGCTGGCATGGGTGTGATCGACCAAGGTCGCCGGCAAAAAGGCATGGAGCAACACTTCCACCGACGGGTTCGGTCCCATCGGATCGATCAGGTTGGCGCGCTCGATGCGCACGAGGTCATCGTCGGTGACAGCGCTGCGCACCCGCAATGATTGCAGCGGGGCCAGGCGCAGGGCGGCGAAATCCACAGCTTCGATCGCAGCGAGGTCGCGGCCCGAGCCTTTCACGCACAGCACATCGGCGGGGGCACCGACGAGGTCGGGCATCTGCAGTTTCACCGAGGTGTTGCCACCGCCGTGAAGCACAAGACGCTTCTCCGCGCCGAGAAGCCGGCTGGTATAGACGCGCAGCGCCAGCTCGCGCGCGATGCCTGCATCGGCATAGCGTGCGACCAGCGCCTCCGCGTCGCGGTCGACATAGCGGCTATGCATGGCGGTTGCCGCCACCTCCCGGCGCGATGAAAAAATCGGTGGAAAATCTATGCCGGCAGGGGCGGTGGCCCAGGCTGCCCGGCCACCGTGCTCCGCTGCGGGTCGGCAAAGCCAGATGGGGGGCTAAGCAGATTTGCTTGGAAGAGCCAACGAATGAACTCTGAATACATTCGCCGCCAGCGCTTATTTTCTCCGTTCGTCCCCGCGCATGCGGGGACCCAGGAATTATGTCGCTGGATTCCCGCTTGCGCGGGAATGAACGGAACAACCTGCTTAGTCCTTGTTGCCCATGATGCGACGCGCCCACCAGCCCGTCCGTCGCGCCGTCGCCTCTTCCGCCGACTCCGACGCAGCATCCGGTTCCGCCGGCTCGACTTGCGGCTCGGGCCGCTCGGAAGACGCCGGCGAGGCCGCCAAGCCGCGGTCGCGTGGCAAGCCTACCGGCTCACGAACGGTCGAGCGCCGCCGCGGCGCATCCGGCTGCGACGGTGCTTCGACGGTGTCGGCGGGCGGCTTCACCTCCTCGCGCTCGGTGGCTTCCGAAGTTCCGGTCGGAGGTGCCTCGGTCTCTGTGGTCGATGGGGTTGTATCAGCAACGGGTGCTACGGAAGCCGTATCCGTTTCCTGCGCGGTCGGCTCGGCATCTGCCCGCTCGGGCGCGTCTGGCAGGAAAGCAGGTGCGCCGAGCACAGGGACTGCCGCCGTGCCCTCATCTCCGTCCTGGTCTGGGGCGCCGGTGAAAACTTCGCGCTCGTCTCCTTTGGCGTCAGGCAATTCGTTCACGGGCTCGATGAAAGCGAACCTGAACTCGCCCGATTCGGCTTCGATCCCGCCGTCGCCGGGCCCAGCCGGCTCCCCGTCTTCGGCCGCAGCCGCGGGGGCCCCGCCGGCTTCGCCCTCCGTCCGCCGGTTGCGTCGCCCGCCGCGGCGTCCACGCCGGCGGCGGCGGCGCTGCTCGGCCGATTCACCCGCTTCGGCTGCGTCCTCGTCGGCCTCCTGCGGCTCGGCCCCGCGGCTTGTGGCCCCGGCAAGCTCCTCTTCGGCCTCAGCCCCCTCTTGCTCTTCGGCATCGCCTTTGTCTGATGCCGCCTCCGCGGCGGCCGTGCCGGCCTCGGCTCGCTCCTCACCCCGGCGTCCACCCCGCCGGCGCCGGCGCCGACGACGACGGCCGCCATTCTCCCCGGCATCTGCCTGCTCGGCGTCCTCGGCGAGCTCCTCGTCGCCGTCCATCTCGGCTTCGGCTTCGAACTCGTCTTCCGCGGGAACCGCGGGCGGTGCGAGCACCGCCGGTGGCTGCGCCGCGAGCGCGCGTGCCTGATCCAGGCTATGGACCTGCTCGCCCTTCTCGATCGCAAACGGATGGGGCCCGCCCTGGGTCTCTTCAACCTTGACCGAAATGGTGATCTGGAACCGCTGCTCCAGATCGCGCAGATGCGCCCGCTTCTGGTTGAGCATGTAGAGCGCGATGTCCGTGCCGGTGCGCACGATGACGTTGTGCATCGCGCCGCGCAGCAGCATCTCTTCGAGCATCCGCAGGCACTGCAGTGCGACCGAGGCGACCGAGCGCATGTGGCCGGTGCCGCCGCAATGTGGACATTTCTCGGTTGAGCTTTCGAACACGCTGGTGCGCAGCCGCTGGCGCGACATTTCCAACAGACCGAAATGGGAAATGCGGCCGACCTGAATGCGCGCGCGGTCGTTCTTCAAGCATTCCTTGAGCCGCCGCTCGACCGCGCGATTGTTGCGCTTCTCGTCCATGTCGATGAAATCGATGACGATGAGCCCGGCGAGGTCACGCAGGCGAAGCTGGCGGGAGATTTCCTCCGCCGCCTCGAGATTGGTCTTGAGCGCGGTGTCCTCGATGTGATGCTCGCGGGTGGCGCGGCCGGAATTGACGTCGATCGCGACCAGCGCCTCGGTCTGGTTGAGGACAATATAGCCGCCCGATCGGAGCTGGACGATCGGCGAGAACATGGCATCGAGCTGGCTTTCGACGCCGTAGCGGATCAGCGGCGGCAGATTTTCATTGTACGGCTTCACGTTCTTGGCATGGCTCGGCATGAGCATGCGCATGAAGTC
>CAZTTL010000313.1:0-4169 GCA_964616635.1 uncultured Rhodoplanes sp.
CTCCAATGACGGCGGCAAGCTGCGCATTCAGAACCTGTCGACCCAGGAACTGACGCTGAAGGGCGCCAACACCTCCGGTCAGATCACCGGCGTCAGCACCGTCGAGTCAACCATTAAGGGCAATGATGTCCGCAAGAACCTGGTAAAGCAGTTCAACGATCTGCGCGACCAGCTCAATAAGCTGTCGGACGATGCCTCTTTCAACGGCATCAACCTGCTGCGCGGCGACAAGCTGAAGATCACCTTCAACGAGACCGGCACCTCGACGATTGAGATTCAGGCCAAAGATACCGCCGGCAATGTGCGCGGTATCGACACGTCGGACGCGTCGCTCAATATCAACGAGCTCAAGGATAATGATGTCGACAGTGACGACAATATCGACACGCTGCTTGATGGCCTCGCCACCTCGCTCTCGGTGATCCGCGCGCAGGCATCGTCGTTTGGTTCCAATCTGTCGATCGTGCAGAACCGCCAGGACTTCACCAAAGCGATGATCACCACGCTCGAGACCGGCGCCGATAATCTCGTGCTGGCCGACTCGAACGAGGAAGCGGCGAACATGCTGGCGTTGCAGACCCGCCAGCAGCTCGCATCGACGGCGCTGTCGCTCGCTTCGCAGGCCGATCAGTCGGTGCTCCGATTGTTCGGATAGGCCACGCCGGCAGTGCGGCCGCGCGTTCACGGATGATTACAAGCGGGGCCACGCGTTCCGGCTTCGCGCTTGGCACGATGCCGACGCTCTCATCGGCACGAGAGCGGGCCAGCCGATCGTCGCTTCGATGTCATTAATTTCAACTCATTACAATCCTACGACAAGTTTCAAGGCGTGTTGGCAAATCTCGAACGGTTCTGGCGCCAGAATAAACATCTCTTAACGGCACAATTGTACAACCAATTCATATTGGACAGAGAACTTACCTGCCCTCTCCCAGGAGCCCGATATGACCCACAGCGCCGCCCAGGCTTACGGAAGCGTGGCGAAGCAGATTGCCAGTCCACGCCAACTGGAAGCGCAACTTCTCCTCAAGGCGGCGGCGCGCCTGCAAGCGATCCAGGACGACTGGGACCACAACCGGCCGAGCCTCGATCAGGCCTTGCTGTACAACCGCAAGCTGTGGACGGTGCTGGTGTCATCGGTCACCGATCCCGGGCATCAGCTCCCGGCCGTCATCCGTCAGAACGTGGCCAATCTCGGATTGTTTGTTTTCAAACAGACTATTAATCTCGCTATGCAGCCGCGGCCCGAACCGCTGAGGTCACTGATTCTCATTAATCGCGAACTCGCCGCCGGCCTGCTCGACCAAACCTGATCGTCCCGCGGTAAAATAATTCGGCTTTCCCGGTAAATTTCCTCGCTGCGCCCAAAGCGTTGCTTTCCTGCGCTGTTTTCGGCAGAACCGCGCGGCACGCACAAGCATGCGCGAAAGTGAGCGCGGCAGGGAGGTCGACGTGAAACCGGTCGTGGTCCGTAATATTACGCGCGCCGACCCGGCGGTGGTGCAGCGGCTCGGGGCGCTAGGCGTCTCGACGGTGCACGAGGCCTATGGCCGCGCCGGACTGATGAAGCCCTATATGCGCCCGGCCTGGTCGGGTGGCGTTGCCGCAGGGACTGCGGTCACCGTGCTGGCGCAGCCGGGTGACAACTGGATGATCCACGTCGCCGTCGAGCAATGCCGGAAGGGCGACATGCTCGTCGTCGGCCTGACCACCGACAATACCGACGGCATGTTCGGCGAGTTGCTGGCGACCTCGCTGCAGGCGCGCGGCGTGGTCGGCCTGGTGATCGATGCTGGTTGCCGCGATGTGATCGCGCTGCGGGAGATGGGCTTCCCGGTGTGGTCGCGGGCGATTTCCGCACGCGGCACGGTGAAGGCGACACTCGGCGCGGTAAACGTGCCGGTGGTGTGCGCCGGCATGCTGGTCAATCCCGGGGATGCCGTGGTCGCCGATGAGGACGGCGTCGTCGTGGTGTCGCGGGCGGCCGCGCCCGAGGTGGCGGAGAAAGGCGAGAAGCGCCAGGCTGACGAGGACGGCAAACGCGAAAAGCTTGCCGCGGGCGTGCTCGGCCTCGACATGTATAATATGCGCGAGGCGCTCGCCCGCGCCGGCCTGGTCTATGTCGATTCGCTTGACGACGCATAACAAGACCCGACACCACCGATGATTATCGATTGTCACGGCCATTACACCACCG
The DNA here is from genome assembly GCA_964616635.1 of uncultured Rhodoplanes sp. GTDB lineage: Bacteria > Pseudomonadota > Alphaproteobacteria > Rhizobiales > Xanthobacteraceae > Rhodoplanes. The sequence continues at coordinate 2,198 of CAZTTL010000313.1, forward strand.
AGCCTCCGCAGCTCGTCGATTTCCGTCAGCGGCAGATCAAGGCGCTGACGGAGGGGTTCGGGCGGCCGAGCCGGGCGATGCTAACGATTACCGACGATGAGATCCGCGCGAGCCTGGAAGGCGCCCAGCTCAAGCTGCAGCGCGAGCGCGGCACCGACCTGACGATCTTCTCGCCGCGCGCCTCCGGCATGGGCCATCATATCGGCGACGCCGGGATCAGCCTGGAATGGTCGCAGGCCTGCAACGAGCTGATCCACCGCGTCTGCACGCTCTATCCGCGCAACTTCGTCGGCGTGTGCCAGCTGCCGCAATCGCCGGGGGTCAATCCCGCGACCTGCGTCGGCGAACTGGAGCGCTGCGTGCGCGAATTCGGCTTTGTCGGCTGCAACCTCAATCCCGATCCGTCAGGCGGGCACTGGACGGCGCCGCCGCTGAGCGATCGCTGGTGGTATCCGCTCTACGAGAAGATGGTCGAACTCGACGTGCCGGCGATGATCCATGTCAGCGCCTCGTGCAACGAGAATTTCCACACCACCGGCGCGCACTACATCAATGCCGACACCACCGCCTTCATGCAGTTCATCACGGCGGATCTGTTCCTCGATTTCCCAACCCTGAAGTTCATCATTCCCCATGGCGGTGGTGCCGTGCCCTACCATTGGGGCCGCTATCGCGGGCTCGCGATCAATCTCAAGCGCCCGCCGCTCGAAGAGCTGTTGAAGAATGTGTACTTCGACACCTGCGTTTACCACCAGCCGGGCATCGAGCTGCTGACCAGGATCATTCCCGCCGACAACATTCTGTTCGCCTCGGAAATGCTGGGCGCAGTGAAGGGCATCGATCCGACGACCGGGCATAACTTCGACGACACCCGGCGCTATATCGACCAGGTCGGCACGCTGTCGGCCGAGGACCGTTACAAGATCTTCGAAGGCAATGCGCGGAAGGTCTATAGCCGCCTCGATGCCCGCCTCGCGGCGAATGCCGGATGAGCGCGATGGCGTCCGGTGCGCGCGTGAAGCTGTTTACCCTGCTCGGCGACTACCCGCACACGCGCGCGCTGAAGAGCGGCGCGGTTGCGTCCGACTTGATCGAGTTTGCCTTTGCCGACATCGCGCCGGCAAACCGCGGCTTCAAGCCGCTGGTCCGCGAGCACAGGTTCGACCTCAGCGAAGTCGCAATCGTGACCTTCCTCCAGGCGAAAGCGCAAGGCACGCCCTATGCGCTCTTGCCCCTCACGATGATGAGTCGCGGCCAGCTTCATACCATTGCCTATGATCCCGCGCGCGGGCCGCTGGCGCCGCAAGACCTTCCCGGCCGACGAGTCGGCGTGCGCGCCTACAGCCAGACCACCGGCGTGTGGCTGCGCGGGATGATGCAGGATCTCTACGGGATCGATCCGACCAGCATCCGCTGGGTCACGTTCGAGGACGCGCATGTCGCAGGCTACACGGACCCGCCCTGGGTCGAGCGCGCGCCGCCGGGCAAGGAACTCGTGCCGATGCTGCTCGCGGGCGAACTCGATGCGGCCATCGTCGGCGATACCTTTCCCGATCCGCGGCTCAAGCCGCTGATCCCCGATGCCGAGGCGCAGAACCTCGCCTTTGCGCGGGCGCATGGCGGCGTTCCGATCAATCATATGCTGGTGATCCGCGAGGAATTCTCCGGGCGGGCCGACCTGATCGGCGAGTTGACCCGGCTGCTTCGCGCAAGCAAGGAAGCGGCAAAACTAAAGCCGGCCGCAGCCGGGCTCGACCCGCTGCGATTTGGGATCGCGCCGCGCCGGCGCTCGCTCGAGACCATCATCGATTATGCGGCGCGGCAGGAACTGATCCCCCGCCGCTTCACCGTGGACGAGCTGTTCGCCGACGTGATGCGCCTTTCTCTTTGAGTGATCGCATTTTCTGCGGCGAACCGGCGTCCACCGCCGGTATCCAAGTCCGGGGGCAGGCTTCGCCGGAAAATGCGCTAG
>CAZTTL010000314.1:0-4140 GCA_964616635.1 uncultured Rhodoplanes sp.
AAGCGCATTTCTGCAACGCGTAGAACCACGCTAGATCTTCAGTGGAACGTCGGTGCTCTTCGTAGACACGGTACTCCGCAAAGACATACTCCACAGCGACCCCGTTGAATGGGATTCTGGGATCGACGCTGGGGTCGTTCTTGTCGATCACGCAAGCCGTGGCTTGGCTGTACCCCCAACCACCTTTGATTGGCAGTTCTCCGAGTCTGGGGAAATCGCGTTGGAGTATTTCTCGGGGCGTTTCCATCGTTTGAAGGTCGAAGAAATCGATTTCGCGCATCGTCCAGGGTTCTCAGCTTTCCTCGTCAGCCTAAATAGGGGACCGCAAACTTGTAAACGCTCAGCCCTTCTTAGTCACTGTTGATAGCGACGCGGCGGCGTCGAGGGATGATCCGTTCAGGGTTGCGCGAATGTTATCGCGTTTGGCTTCGACCGTTCCGATTTGCTCGACGACGGCTGAGAAAACGTCCTCAACGAGACGTGTTACCGAAGCCAAGCGCTTATTGCGCTCTTCCTCAGTCTCGCTGGACTCGCACGGTGATGGAAGGCCGAACTTCGTATCGCTCATGACTTCACTAGCCATTGCCGAGCAGAACGACCTTACCAACTACGCGTTGTTGCGCGCAATGACGCGCCAAAGCGTCCATGAGATGCCGGCGCTTTTCGAAGAGGTCGCCGCGGCGGTAAGCAGCTTCCACCTTATCCGGCAGGGAGTGCGCGAGCGCGTGTTCGGCGACTTCGCGCGGGCCTTCGGAGCCCAATCGTGGGGGCATCGCGCGTTCGGCAAGAAACTCCTGCTCAAATGTCGTCATCGCCGATCATTTGCGGCTAGTGGCACGACAACGCCGCACTGGCGCAATTCGTCGAGGTAATCCGCCCACCATTGCATCATCTTGACACGTTCGGCCCAATGTTCGCCACGGTGATAGATGCCACGGATCGCGTCCCTATCGGCATGGGCGAGTTGCCGCTCGATCGCGTCCGCACTCCACAGTCCGCTTTCATTCAAGAGCGTGCTCGCAGTGCTCCGCAGCCCGTGAGTGGTGATTTCACCGCGCCTGTATCCGAGCCGCAGCAATGCAACTTGGAGCGTGTTCTCTGAAATCGGTTTCTCGCAGGAAGCTGTGGACGGAAATATGAGTCGGCCATCGCCGGTGAGGGGGCGCAAATCGTTGAGAACGCCGAGGGCTTGCCGGGACAGCGGAACACGGTGCGGTCGCCGCATTTTCGTTCTTCGGGCGGGAATGCTCCAAACCGCGCCGTTGATCTCAGACCATTCGGCGAGCCGCAGTTCACCGGGCCGGACGAAAGTCAGACCCAAGAGTTGCAGCGCTAAGCGAGTGATCAATGCCCCTTGATACCCGTCGATCGCGCGCATGAGCGCTCCGACATCGGTCGGATTAGTGATTGCAGCGCGGTTCGTGACCACAGGTGCGGTCAGCGCGCCGCGAAGATCGCCGGCCGGATCGCGGGGGCAATATCCACTCGCGACGCCATAGCGGAATATGCGACTGGCCACTGATCGCGCCCGCCTTGCTGTTTCGTGGTGTCCGCGCGCCTCGATACGGCGGAGCGCGGCAAGCAGGTCAGGCGGCTCTATCGCCGATACCGGACGCTCGCCGAGATCGGCGCTCAGCATTCCGATGAGCCATTCCGCTTTGCGGATCGTCACATCAGCCTTGTGCTCCCGGCGCATCTTGGCCAGCCATTCGTCGGCGACGTTCCGAAACGTCGTCACTTTTGCGGTGGCGGATCGCTTCTGCGCCTTCTTGGCTTCGCTCGGATCGATACCGGCGGCAATCAGTCGTCTCGCTTCGGCGCGGCGTTCGCGCGCCAGCGCGAGCGGAACGAGCACGTCGCGCGAGTTGGCCGCGCAATAGACGCCGAGCGCCAAGCTCCGCTGCTTCCCGTTGAAGCGATAAGCCAAGCGCCAGAGCTTCGCCCCGGAGGGCTGGATCAGGAGATGCATCCCGTCGCCGTCAGTCAGCTTGAACGCACTGGCGCGCGGTTTCTCAGCTCGGACTTTGGTATCGGTCAATGGCACGGCGCGGGTTCCCTGGTGTTGGTATCGAAGGGTCAGATGCTCCGGGCGGGGCAGCCGATACCAACGGCGATACCAACAAAGAGGCCGGCTGCCCGCGGACGGGTGCGGACCGCCACGGCCGAAAATATACCGCAAAATCAGGTGAAAGTGAACTGTTAGAAGACGGGGACGAACAGGGAAAGACGGCCGCGGACCGTCATTTGGTGCCCAGGAGAGGACTCGAACCTCCACGGCTTTCACCACTGGTACCTGAAACCAGCGCGTCTACCAATTCCGCCACCTGGGCCGATCGCGGGGATCGCGCAAGAGATAAGGGCGGCCTTTTCCCCTTGTCAATGATAGCGGATCGATGACGGCGCGGCGCGGATGCCCCGCTGCCGCGATCGGCGGTGGCGCAAAGACGCGTCGGCCGGCGCGGCGAGCAGGTTAGGTACGGGCACGGGAGTGGCGGGCAGTGCCGGACTGCGCGAGCGGGTAGGGCGGGCCGTCACGCGGAGCGCCATTCGCTCCTATACAGGGCCAGAACGATCTATACAGGGCCAGAACGATCCTGTATTGCCGCTGCAACCACGCCGATCTCGCTGCGGCGCAAAGTTTTTTGCGCGACCCAAGGGAGCCAGCGGCCATGAACCCGCTCTCGAATTCCGAAACGCTCATCACGATCTTCGGCGGCTCAGGGTTTCTCGGGCGGCATGTCGTGCGCGCGCTGGCGCCGCTCGGCTACCGCATCCGCGCCGCCGTGCGCCGCCCCGACCTTGCCGGCCACCTGCAGCCGTTCGGGCGCGTCGGGCAGATTCACGCCGTGCAGGCCAATCTGCGCCACCCGGCCTCGGTCGAGGCTGCCGTGCAGGATGCCAGCATCGTGATCAATCTGGTCGGCATCCTGTTCGAGCGCGGCCGTCAGCGGTTCGACGACGTGCATGGCAAAGGCGCGGAGACCGTCGCCCGCGCCGCGGCGGCGAACGGGGCGCGGCTGATCCATGTGTCGGCCATCGGTGCCGATCCCGACAGTACGGCGGCCTATGCCCGCACCAAGGCGGCGGGCGAGCAGGCCGTGCGCGCCGCGGTGCCGGACGCGGTGATCTTCCGCCCGTCGATCATTTTCGGGCCCGATGATGCCTTCTTCAACAAGTTCGCGGCGCTGGCGCGTCTGTCTCCGGTGCTGCCGCTGATCGGCGGCGGCCACACCCGCTTCCAGCCGGTGTTCGGCGGCGATGTCGGCGCGGCGATTGCCAAAGCGGTCACCGGCGAGACGCGGCCGGGGACGATCTACGAGCTCGGCGGGCCGGAGGTCTTCACCTTCGAGCAGCTGATGGCGTTCGTCCTGAAGACGATCGACCGTCACCGTTTGCTGCTGCCGGTTCCGTTCTGGCTGGCAAAACTCGAGGCGCTGTTCCTGCAATATCTGCCGACGCCCTTGCTGACGCCGGACCAGGTCGAACTGCTCCGCTATGACAATGTCGTCTCCGCCGACGCACAGAGCGAGGAACGCACGCTCGAGGGACTGGGCATCGAGCCGCGCGCGGTTGAGACGATCGTTCCGTCCTATCTGTGGCGCTACCGCAAGAGCGGGCAGTTCTGCCGCAGCATGGCCTGAAGGATGCGCAGCGCGGGGCAGGGGGCACGGCGAGCGCTCGGGGTGCAGGGCGTGCGCGGAGCGCCGGGGACGCGCCGGTCGTGACGCCGATCGCCAATATCGAGGATTTGCGCCGGCTCGCGCGCCGCCGCGTGCCGCGCATGATGTTCGACTACGTCGACAGCGGCTCCTATGACGAGCTGACCCTCGCCGCCAATATCCGCGAATTGCAGGCGCTGCGCTTTCGCCAGCGCGTTCTCGTCGATACCACCGGCCGCTCGCTCGAAACCGAGCTGGTCGGCGACAAGGTATCGATGCCGCTTGCGATCGCGCCGACCGGCCTCACCGGACTCGTGCGCGGCGACGGCGAAATCCTGGCGGCACGCGCCGCCGAGGCTGCCGGCATTCCTTATTGCCTCTCCACGATGTCGATCGCGACCATCGAGGACATCGCCGCGGCAACGCGCCGTCCGTTCTGGTTCCAGCTCTATGTCCTGCGCGACCGCGGCTTCAGCGAGTC
>CAZTTL010000315.1:0-4136 GCA_964616635.1 uncultured Rhodoplanes sp.
CGGCACCGCGATCAGGCGCGGAATCGCCACCATCGGGTTTCACAGCAGGGGCGACAGGCCCTTCGCCGCCGACCGTCTTGGGCCGGCGAACGCCGACGACAAAAACATAGAGTGACATCAGCGTCGCAAGAATGATGCCGGGCAGAATTCCTGCCAGGAACATCGCCGCGATCGATTGGTCGGCGAGAAAGGCGTAGACGATCAGGAGCAGGCTCGGCGGGATCAGCATGCCAAGAATGGAAGAGCCGGCGACGATGCCCACCGCGAGGCGCGGAGCGTATCCCGCGCGCAGCATCTCGGGCACCGAAATCTTGGTGAAGACCGCTGCGGAAGCGATCGAAATGCCCGTCACCGCGGCGAAGGCGGCATTGGCGACAATGGTGGCGATGCCGAGGCCGCCTTTGAATCGGCGAAACAACTGCTCGGCAACGCGGTAGGCGTCGCGCCCGACATCGGCCTCCGAAACCATGAGGCCCATCAGCACGAACAGGGGTACGACGCCGAACAGATAGTTGTTGATGCTTTCGTAGGCGGACAGCGTGAGCAGACGCTCGGCGACGGTGAAGTCGCCGCGAATCATCCACACGCCGACAAAGGAAAGCAGCATCAGCACGACGGCGATGTGAATGCCCATCCAGATCAGGACGAGCATCAACACGAGCGATGCGGCACCGATGGTCATCGGTTCCATGGTCAGGCTCGCGGAGCAGGTCGGACGCGGCGTACGAATTCGATGAGAAACTGCAGCGCAAGCATGACGCTGCCGAAGAACACGACGAAGCGGATCGGCCAGGTCGGCGCGGTAAAATAGCCGATGGCGCCAACATATTCGCTGTGATCCCAAGCGCGCAAGAACGCCGGCCAGCTCGCATGGGCGAGGATGGCGAGCAGCGCCGCTCCGAGGCCGAAGGAGGTCAACTCGACAGCCTTGGCAAGCGCCGGGCGCGTCTGGCGCCATCGTGCCAGCGCGGCATCCGAGCGGGTAAGGCGGCCCACCCGCAAGGTGCTTGCGATCTGCAGGAAGACGATCCCGACGATCGACAGCGAAACCAGTTCGGTCACGCCAGGAATCGGCGCGTTGAACAAGCCCCGCCCGCCGATATTGGCAACGATCAGGAGCATGAGAAGAAAGATCCAGATCGTACCGGCGGCATTCATCCCGTCGGCCAGAGCGTAAAAGCCACGCAGAATGAGTGGCTCCGACGCACCGCTGTGTCGTGCGGGCGGTTCCTCGGGCGATGTCACTTCAGTTCGGCCGCGTAATCGCGTGGCCAGGAATAACCGAATGCCTCCTGGCCGCGCATATATCCGTTCAGCACCTCGCGTGCCGGCAAACCTTTCGCTTCGACGGTCTTCACCCAGGCGGCCGCCGGATTGACAATCGTCTTGGCCCAGCGGACCCGTTCCTCCGGAGGAAATTCGACGACCTTTGCGCCGAACTCCTTCTCCATGCGATCGAGATAAGTGCGTGCGCGGCTTTCCTCTTCCGAGTTGACACGATCGCTGTATTCGACCCCCACTTGGCGGAAGATCGCCTGCGCCTCCTTTGGTAGTTTGGTGAAGCTCTGCTCGTTGGCATTCAGCGCTAGCGCGTACATCGCGCCAAAATTGACCTTAGTTATGTGGGGCGCCACCTCCCACAATTTGATCGGCCAGGCGCCGGTCACGAAGGTGAGCACCCCGTCGGCGACGCCGGTCTTGATATTGTTGTAGTACTCTGGAAGGGACGAAGCGACGGCGACCGCGCCGGTGCCGTTAATCCAGTTAGCCGACGGTCCCGGAGCCATGATCTTTCGGCCCTTGAGGTCGTCGACGCTGTGCACTGGGAAGTTAGTGAAAAGCTGGTAGGTATCTAGGCCTGTGCCACCAAGATAGACCTGGTCGTTGTTAGGCCACACTTTGCCCATGGCCGGGATCCGGTCTTGCAGGTCGGCAATGATCTTCACCACGCCTTTGATATCGCTCATGCCGAACGGCGTGAAATAGCAGACATTCTGCAGCGGTACGTCACCGGCATGGAAAATGGTGCCGACGATCCCGAGGTCAGCAAGACCATCTCGCAGGGCGTCAAGCTCGCCTCCGATCTTGGCGACAGTGCCGCCATAGGCTTCGTTCCATTGAATGCTGACTTTGCCTCCGGCGGCTGCCAGGCGCTTATCGACTTCAGGAATGAAGAATTTCTGCAACTCCTGCACCCACAGGAAAACGGGGGGATGACCTGCAGAAACGGTGAAGCGAAACTGTTCGGCGCGTGCGGCCGAGGTCAGACCGCCAAACGCGATGGTTGACAGCCCACCCAACATGGATCGTCGCGTGATATTAGTCATAATGACTCCACCAATCGAGCCTGCCGATGCTTGGTGAAAAGGGCGGCGGCGGCATTGAGATGACAGGTTCGAGATCAAACAATCTCGACCGATCGGAAAGGCTAGCCGCCTTCCGCGAGCGGCACCAAATTGCGCGGGCAGTTGACGACAGTAAATTGCGTGTCCATCGCCGCGATCAATATAAAACGCTGCACTCGCCTTTTTCCAGTGTATTCGCGGAGGACTCATCCATGACGCGAACCATCGTCGACCTCTCCGTTCCCCTGGAGAACGGAGGCCTGGCCGATCCGCCCGGCTATGCTCCGGAGATCGACTACCGATCGCATCGCGATACCGCCGCCGATTTATGCCGTTTCTTTCCCGGGCTGACGCCTGCCGATCTGCCGGACGGGGAGGGTTGGGCGATCGAATTCATCCGGCTGACCACGCATGCCGGCACCCATCTCGACGCGCCCTGGCATTTTGCGTCAATCATGGATGGCGACAAGCGCGCGATCACCATCGATGAAGTGCCGCTCGATTGGTGCATGCGGCCGGGCGTGAAGCTCGACTTCCGTCATTTCGCCGACGGTTATGTCGCGACCGCGCAGGATGTCCGCGAAGAACTCGATCGCATCGGCCACGAGCTGCAACCGCTCGAGATTGTCGTCGTCAATACGCGCGCCGGCAGCCGGTTTGGCCAGCCGGATTACATCGCTTCGGGCTGCGGCATGGGTCGCGAGGCCACGTTGTTCCTGACCGAGCGCGGCGTCCGCATTACCGGAACCGACGCGTGGTCGTGGGATGCGCCATTCGTCTACACCGCAAAGCGCTATGCGCATACCCATGATGCCTCGATCATCTGGGAAGGGCACAGGGCCGGCCGTACGATTGGCTATTGCCATATCGAGAAGCTGGCCAATCTCGACCAGCTCCCCGCAAGCGGCTTCACCCTGTGCTGCTTCCCCTTCAAGATTCGCGGCGCTTCGGCCGGCTGGACACGCGCGGTCGCGATCATCGATGGTTGATCGAAATAACTCCGCCTGCCGTTAGAACGGGCCCTGCGGTCTTTCGGTGCGAGACCATCAGGTGATCAAGCCAGGGCAGAAGCCCATGGTCCGCGCAGTTCTTCAAGGCGCAGGTTCGTGGCGCGTAAGAGCAACCGGTCGCGAGGTCGCGGGTGAACGCCTTGAGGTCGAGCATCTTGGTCGCCTCTTCCGGGCTGACGATGAACCGGAAGTGATGGCGGTCGTCCCAGCAGCGATCGACGAAGGCCTTCTCGTCGGTGGCGTCGCCATGTGCATCGAACAAGTTGGCCTTATCGCCGTCCCTCGTCACGCCTTCGCGCCTGAGATAACGGACGTGGGCGGCGAGAGCGGCTGAACGGAGGCGCCGGCCGCCGTGGCGGACGACGCGCGCCTTCACCACAACCCGCACTGCATTACATTGGCCTCGCTGAAATAGCCATTGTCGGCCAACAGTGTTTCGGGCCGGCCGAACTGTTCCGACAAAGCGTCGATCTTCTCCAGCATCGGCGCGATCTGCTGCTTGTCGTTGGGCGCCTGAACCACTGCCGCGGCGATCACCAGAAGGCTCGCCGTAGCCGCTGCCCCGATAGCTCTTCACCATCGCCGACAGGTCCAACCCGTCGATCACCTCCACAACAAACCGCGCCAGGTGACAGGCTGCTAGGAGCGCCGAAACCGGCTTGCCAATTCCCGTTCGCCTTCATCTCCCGCCAGTTCGGCCTCGCGTCCCGAGTAACTGCCCAGGTTGGGGCCTAGTTCAGGACAGGCGGAGGGATTTCGCCAAGGATGTCGGATCGCCGGT
>CAZTTL010000316.1:0-4136 GCA_964616635.1 uncultured Rhodoplanes sp.
TTGATTATAATGGCGCGCCCGAGGGGATTCGAACCTCTGACCTTTGCCTTCGGAGCAATTTAGCCTGTCCATCCAAAATGCACGATAGGGCACGCTACAATGCGATATGTAACTGAAGTCGCTAGACAGTTCGGATTTCCGCGCCGAACTGTCTATCCAGAATTTCGCTCTGATATCCATCCGGTTGCTTCCGTGGTGCTTCCGCGGAAGCAGCCCCTCACTAGCGAGGGGAACGCCTCATGGCAAAGCTGACCAAGCGGATCGTGGACGCTGCCGATGTCCGCGATAAGGACTATTTCATCTGGGACGACGAGCTGCCCGGCTTCGGCCTCCGCGTGTTCGCGTCCAGCAAGCGCAGCTATCTCATTCAATATCGCGCTGCCGGGCGCACGCGACGCTACACCATCGGCTTGCATGGCGTATGGACGCCAGAGACAGCCCGACAAGAGGCGAAGGTCCAACTGGGACGCGTTGCGCGCGGCGACAACCCTTCCGAGGAACGCCAGCTCGATCACAAGGCCATCACGGTCAAGGAGCTTTGCGCCCTCTATACCGCTGACCTGAACGCCGGCCTTATCCTAGGCAAGGGCGGGCGGCCAAAAAAACCGACCACCATCGTCACCGACACTGGCCGCATCGAGCGGCACATCATCCCGCTGATCGGCGCACGCAGAGTCAAGGATCTCACCAAAGCCGACATCAACAAGGTCTTGAAGGACATCATGGCGGGCAAGACGCGCGTTGCCGTCAAGACGAAGAAGTTGCGGGGTAAGGCCATCGTGCGCGGCGGCGCGGGCACGGCGACCCGAACGGTCGGCTTGCTCGGCGGCATTCTCACCTACGCCGTGGAGGCCGGTATCATCGAGCGCAATCCCGCACATGGACTGCGCAAGCCCAAAGACAATGTGCGCAACCGCCGCCTCACAGAAGCGGAGTACCGCGCCTTGGGCGAGATGCTCGTGAAGGCCGCAGAAAACGAAAAGTATGCGATGACGGTCGAGATCATCCGCCAGATCGCCCTGACGGGCTGCCGCCGCTCCGAGGTGATCAAGCTCATGTGGACAGAGGCGGATACCGACAGCAGTTGCTTGCGCCTGGTCGACAGCAAGCAGGGCGCATCCATCCGTCCCATCGGGCTGCCCGTCATCGAATATCTGGAGGAGCGCCGCAAGACAGTTACGGGCACCTATGTCTTCCCTGGCCAGGGCGAGGACAATGCGTTCGGCAGCTTCCCGAATCATTGGGAGCAAATCTTCAAAGACAGCCCGCTCGCCGACATCACGCCGCATGTCCTACGTCACAGCTTTGCCAGCATCGCCAACGATCTTGGTTTTACCGAGGTGACGATCGCGGCGCTGGTCGGCCACTCCAAGGGCTCCGTGACGAGCAAGTACATTCACACGCTCGACACCGCCCTCGTAATGGCCGCCGACACCATCTCCGGCTATGTTCAAGGGCTGCTCGACGGGATCGAGTTCAAGCAGACGGCCTACGCCTTGGACCGCGATTCCCGAAAAGCGGCGCTCGCGCTTTTCCTCCGCAATGCCGCTGCGCAGGAGGTTCTGGAAGCCGAAGAGGAGCGCCTAGCGGCCTAGTCTACTGATGGCTTTTGAGAGGCCAAAGTTCGTCGGGGCCTGGCGTATCGGCGGGCAACCTCATTGCCGGACGCGATGCACTCGAAGGAGCTTTTCGAAGGCTCATCATTCCCGATGCATCGTCGTGCAGACTCATGGCGCTCACCCCCACAGACACGACAACGGCGCCGCCGCCAACCTGTCACCAAACGGCACGACATCCGCGCTGTCATAGAGGACGACGCCGAACGCGAAGCGGTCCCCGCAGGCCTCTGCCAATGCTCGCAAGCCGGATAAGTCGCCGGCCTTGACTGTGGCGCTCGCCTTCACCTCGACGCCTGCGATCATCCCGTCATCGCGCTCCAGCACGATGTCCACCTCGCGCATGTCACGATCGCGGAAATGGTGGGGCGTCAGGCGCAGGTCCGAGGCCGTGAGGAGCTTCAACACCTCCGAAAACACGAAGCTCTCTAGCAGCGCGCCGAACGTCCCGCGATCGGTCTTCACCCGGTCGAAAGTGAGCCCGCGCACACTCGCCAGCAGGCCGGAATCGAGGAAATGCAGCTTCGGTGTCTTGACGATTCGCTTCAGCGCGTTCGTAAACCAGGGCTGCACTGTCGCGATCAGGAACACCTGTTCGAGCAGTGCAACGTAACGCTGCCCCGTCTTGTGGCTGACGTTGATGCCGGCGCCGAACTGGGAATAGTTGACCAACTGACCGGAGTGCTCGGCTAGCAGTCGCACGAATTTCGGAAGCTCGGTCAGCTTCTCCACGTCAGCGATGTCTCTCAGATCGCGTGTGAGGATCGATGTAAGATAGGACCTCGCCCAATCCTGCCGCCGCCGCTCGCTTTTGCGGCTGATCGCTTCGGGAAAGCCGCCGAGCATTACGACCCGGACAAGATCGTCGCCGAGGATCGCGTGCCGCTGGTTCTGTAGGTTCCCCTCGAAGAGGCGGTCCAGAAAAGTTGGCGTGCTGCCCGCGATCTCGGCCCTCGCCAGCGGCAGCATTCGAATGGTTTCCATTCGGCCGGCTAGGCTGTCGGCGATCCGCGGCAGGGTTAGTACATTCGCTGAGCCGGTGAGCAGGAATCGACCGGGACGATAATCCTCGTCGACTGTTTTCTTGATCGCCAGCAGCAGATCCGGCACACGTTGGATCTCGTCGATGATCGCCCGATCCAGGCCCCGAATGAAGCCGGCCGGATCGGACTGAGCGGCCTCAAGCACCGTTCGATCGTCGAGCGTGATGTACGTTCGACCTGCCTCCCCCATCTTTCGAACGAGCGTGGTTTTGCCGGCCCGGCGCGGTCCCACGATCAGGACAACTGGGGTATCCGAAAGGGCTTCTTCTGCCCGCCGCTCCACAAACCGTTCGAACATGCCACCCTGAACCCCGGACGATTGGAATTATCGTACCGGCTAATTGGAAGTCAATAGACCGCTGATTGGGAGCTGTCAGGCCGCGATCTAAAAGAGTTGGAGGGGAAAAGCCTTCCCCTGCGACCGAGCCTGTAGTCTCGGCCGACCCCTTCTGCGGGGACACCCCCGCAACGCCCCGAGAGTGAGAGTGCGGACGGGTTTTCCGTGACGGGTTGAGGGCTGGGGGAGAGGCTCCCGGCGCCCGTCGCGGAGATCCGCGATGCCCAGAGATGCCGCTCGCGCTCGGTCCGGTGCCAGCCGGACGAGCCTCTACGATGAAATCACCACCAACATCATTGCCGAGCTGGAGGCCGGCCGCGTGCCCTGGGTGCAACCCTGGGGCACGGCGGCAGCGAAGGCGCCGCTCGCCATGCCGAAGAACGCCAGCACCGGCCGGTTCTATTCCGGGATCAACGTGCTGATCCTCTGGGGTTCGGTGATCGAGCACGGCTTCCCGGTCCAAGGCTGGCTGACGTTTCGCCAGGCCCTCGGTCTCGGCGGCAACGTCCGCAAGGGCGAGCACGGCACCACCGTCGTCTACGCCGATCGCTTCATTCCTGACGACGAGAAGAAACGCGCCCAAGAGACCGGCGAGGAAGCGCAAGCGATCCCGTTCCTCAAGCGCTTCACCGTCTTCAACCTCGCGCAATGCGAAGGCCTGCCGGAGAACCTCGTGGTCGCCGCACCGCCGCCCGAGCCAGGCCTCATCGAGCCCAAGGTGGAAGCGTTGATCAAAGCCAGCGGCATCGATTTCCGCATCGGCGGGCGCCGGGCCTTCTACATGCCCGCACAGGACTATGTGCAAGTTCCACCGCCGCAAGCCTATTTCGAGCCGATCAACTGGCACCGCACGGCGCTTCATGAGCTCGGTCACGCCAGCGGCGCGCCGCACCGGCTCAACCGCGATCTCTCCGGCTCTTTCGGCTCCAAGAAGTACGCGTTCGAAGAGCTGGTCGCCGAGATGAACGCCGCGTTTTGCTGCGCCTCGCTCGGCATCGTGCCGACCGTGCGCAATGCCGATTACATCGGCTCCTGGCTCGAGGTGCTGCGCGAGGACAACCGCGCCATCGTTCGCGCGGCGTCGCAGGCGAGCAAGGCCGCCGACTTCCTTCTCGGCTTTCTTCCCAGCGATGACGCACA
>CAZTTL010000317.1:0-2051 GCA_964616635.1 uncultured Rhodoplanes sp.
AAAATTATAGCCTTAAGTGAACCGCGCCACCTGCGAGAGCGACAGGCCGATATAAGCGGGCGCTGCCGGCTGCAATTGATCGGGCACGCAATCTGTGCAATGTACGGAAGATTGAAACGAGGAAGTGGAATTGAGCATCCTATCCGAACTGCCCAGGCGCCGTCTGCAATACGCGGCCGTGCCCTATCGGCGGCGGAATGACGGCGAGGTCGAGGTGATGCTCGTGACCTCGCGTGAGACCAAGCGCTGGGTGGTTCCCAAAGGCTGGCCGATCCCCGGGGCCAAGCCGCACGCATCCGCGGCGCGCGAGGCGCTGGAAGAGGCGGGGGTGCTGGGGCGCGCGGACTCCGATGCGATCGGCGCCTACCATTACGACAAGCGCCTGAAGAACGGCACGCAGGCGCGCTGCAAGGTCGAAGTGTTTCCGCTTGAGGTAAAGTCGCAACGCAAGCGCTGGCGTGAGAAGGGTGAGCGCAAGGCCCGCTGGTTCACATTGCTCAAGGCGGCCGAGGCGGTGCAGGAGCCGGGACTGCGCCGGCTGCTGCGCAAGCTTGACGGACTGGTTCCGTAAAAACAGCCAACAGCGCACCGGCTACGGCCACCAGCGCACCCACACCAGAGTGAATTCCATTCAGGTGGAATCGGACTTTGCTCTGTTTCTCCTGACGTGATCGCATTTTCTGCGGCGAACCGCCGTCCGCCCCCGGATCAAGTCCGAAGGCATGCTTCGCCGGAAAACGCACTAGAGAGCGCGATCGCTTGACGTTGAATCGATCACGCTCTGACCTCGTTGTTTAGTCGCATGATCTTTTCCGAAAAGTCTGCAACTTTTCGGGATCATGCTCAGTCACGCGGGATGCTAGTCCGGATCCCACAGCGCCAACAAGCGGTGGCGAAAGGTTTTCGGCGAATCGGCAAACAGGCGGGTGGCAATCCGTGCTGCGGCGCGCACATGATCCGTTCGCCGTGCCTCGATCAACGGCGTGAGCCGCGATCGCCAGTGCGCCAGCGCTTGGTGCGGTGTTGTGAGGTGGGCGAAGGTGACAAGATCCTGATGGTGACCGAGCCGATCGCGCAACCGCTGCGCTTCGCCGACCCAGAATTGGGCAAAGCGCGGCCACAGCGGCTCGATGATCTCCATCTGGTAGCGATGGATGACCACGCGCTTGCGCAACTCATGCAAGGTTTCGGCGTCTGCCGCCATCCAATCGCGCGGCACGGCATCGCGTGCGCGCCGATAGCCGTCAGCGAGTTCGGACGCGACCTGCTTGTAGCCGATGGCCGCAAGCGGCCAAAACTTGATCGATTGCTCGGCATCGGTCAGGACGGCATCGATTCGCGCCCGCGTCTCATCGGTCAGTGAAACGCCCTCGGCGGCGACGCGCAGGCTGTCGATCCGGGCGGTGATGGTCGCGATGGAGCGGGCGGACAGCGCCTCGGTGCGCTTGGCCAGGTCGGCGAGGGCATCGAGCGCGGTCGTGGCGTCGCGGGCGCCGGCGAGACTGCGTGCAAGCGCTGCCGCCTCCAGGCGCATGCGCCGACCTTCGTCGCCGAGAAACGGCTGCAGCAGCCGCAGAAATGCCCGCCAGCGTTTCATCGCCTTGCGGAAGTCGTGCACTGCTTCGGCCTCGGACAGGTTGCGGTCGCTGAGTGCGGTGCGCCCTTCGCTAAGGATATCGCGTGCCAGCGCCCGCAACGTCTCCGGCATGCCGATGGTCGGGTGCAGGGCCGGCTTTTCGGGCGGGGCAGGCGGGGCTGTTGCGTCGGTCGTCATCACTGCGCGAGCTTACAGGGTTGAAAATGACATCTGCTTATCGCAGGCAGCTTGCACCGAACGCCTGAGTTTGTCTGCAGGGCGGCGTCTGAGCCCAACGCATTTTTCAGCGAAGCATGCCCTCGGCGCTTGACCTGGGGGATGCCGGCTCGGAGCAGGAAACGCGATCCCTCAAAAAGTAACAGAGCGCATGTTGATTCCACCGGAACAGAGTTTGTTCCGGCAGGGCGGCGTCTGAGCCCAACGCATTTTTCAGCGAAGCATGCCCTCGGCGCTT
>CAZTTL010000317.1:2151-4121 GCA_964616635.1 uncultured Rhodoplanes sp.
CCAACGCATTTTTCAGCGAAGCATGCCCTCGGCGCTTGACCTGGGGGATGCCGGCCCGGAGCAGGAAACGCGATCCCTCAAAAAGTAACAGAGCGCATGTCGATTCCACCGGAACAGAGTTTGTTGCGGCAGGGGTGATACGAACCGCGCCGCTGGGCGCCGGACAGAGTCATCCAGTTTTCGAACAAAACGCGATGGACGCCGAGCGCGAATTCTGCGTTGCTGCGCGGCAGGGGGTGCTCGCGTCGTTGCCGATCCTGCGGATGGGGCCGCGTTCAGAGGCATCCCATCGATTATTTCATTACGGAAATACGACAGCGGGGCTTCCCATTCGAAGGGCGAGTTGTTAGATAAGCGCGCAACGAAAACCCGGCAAAACGATGCGACGCGGTATTCGGTTAAGCGAATCGACGCGGGGTGGAGCAGCCCGGTAGCTCGTCAGGCTCATAACCTGAAGGTCGGAGGTTCAAATCCTCCCCCCGCAACCATTCCAAGCCCCTGATCCCATGACAGGAATCAGGGGCTTTCTGTTGGGCGAATTGGCTGACCAGCGGCGCGGGGTAAGCGTGAGGTAAGGACACGCGGAGCAATAACTGCTACGATTTAGGCGGCTGGCGCGGCCTGATCGTGTAGTTCCATTCAGGGTGGAACGGATCGCCGGTGATGTCGAGGGATTTCATTGCGGCTTTGCTGACCTTGATGCCCTTCTGGTAGCTGCGGGTGTCGAGCGCACTCTCGACTTTCAAACCGGTCTTGGTCGTGGTCGCGCCGATCAGTTCGACCACGGCAAGGCGATCGGTCAGCGGTCGGCCGCGCCAGTTCTGCGTGATGTGGCAGAACATCCGGTGCTCGATCTTGTTCCACTTCGATGTGCCGGGCGGATAGTGGTGGACGTGGATCACGAGCCCGGTCTGGTCGGCCAGCTTTTGCAGTTCGAGCTTCCAGAGCCGCACCCGCGCCCCATTCGAGCCGCCGCAGTCCGCCATGATCGTCAGCTCCCGCGCATTCGGATAGCGCTGTCGTCCCATGCGTTCGCGCCAGCAACGGATCGACTGCACAGCGAACTCGGCGGTGTCGCTGGTGATCCCGACGCTGACGAAGCCGGCATTGGCGGTCACATCGTACACGCCATACGGCACCACCTTGCCGAGCTTCTTGTCCTCGAAGTCGTGTACGTTCACGCGCCGCGGGTCGCCTTTCGGGCGATAATCGGTTCCGCCGTTCTTGAAGTTGCCGATCAACTCCTTCTTCTTCGTGTCGACGGAGACGACGGGTTGCTGTTGGGCCTGCGCCGCAACGACTTTCGCGTTGATGTATTCGAACTGGGCATTGCGGTCGGGATGTTTCGAGCCTTCATCCGCCTTGCGATTGGACTGGCGCGAGAACCCGAGTTTCACCAACTCCGTGCGCACCGTATCGGCACTGATCGGATGCCCCATCCGCGTCAGGGTGGCGGCGAGCTTGTCCATGCTTTTCGACACCCAGATCAAGGGCCGCATCGGATCGCCGAGCGTCGCGGGTTCGACCAGGCGCTTGAGCGCAGGCACGAGCCCCGGATCGGTTTCGGTGAGCGCACGCCGCCCGCCACCAGCACGGCGAACCCGCCCCTTCGGCAGCGCCGTCGCGTCCAGGTCTTTCTTGCCGCGGTTTATTGTCGAACGGGCGAGCCCGGTGATCTTCGAGACAATCGCCAGACCGCTTCGACCAGCGGTCCGCACCTCTGCCGCTGCGAACAAGCGCCGCCCCCGCTCGTCGAGATGCGAGCCGACCGCGTCCCATCGCAACCGAATGGCGGCCTCGTCGATCATCCGACCGACGTACCCCTGTTCGCCGAGAACAGGAATCCCCAGGACCCGAGTCAATCCGACGCACGACCCCCAGATGACGATTCAGTTATTGTTCGGAATGTCCTTAGCCGGAGGCCCTTTGAGCACCCGTAATTGTCGTCAATGGATGGTCGATTCGCCGGA
>CAZTTL010000318.1:0-4103 GCA_964616635.1 uncultured Rhodoplanes sp.
GGGCCGTGTCTCAGTCCCAGTGTGGCTGATCATCCTCTCAGACCAGCTACTGATCGTCGCCTTGGTGAGCCGTTACCTCACCAACAAGCTAATCAGACGCGGGCCGATCCTTCGGCGATAAATCTTTCCCCGTAAGGGCGTATCCGGTATTAGCCCAAGTTTCCCTGGGTTGTTCCGAACCGAAAGGCACGTTCCCACGTGTTACTCACCCGTCTGCCACTGACGTATTGCTACGCCCGTTAGACTTGCATGTGTTAAGCCTGCCGCCAGCGTTCGCTCTGAGCCAGGATCAAACTCTCAGGTTGGATGAGAACTTTTCCCGGCTGGTCACTCACGTTTGACGAGGTCCCACTCCGGACCGCCCAAGGCAATCACTTGCCTCGAACGACCATCGTGTTGACCTGGAAACGTCGACCGCCGAAGTCTCGTCCGGCCGCCGCTGTTGAAGGATTGCTCCCGCGCAAGCAAGCGGCCCGCAAGGACCCCGCCGTCCACGTTTCTCTTTCTTCCGATTTACTTGTCAAAGAGCCCGGAGGAACAAGGTCCCCCTATACTATAGCAATCGAAGCGACCGAAGCGTAAGCCCCCGAGCGACTTCGGGTGCTTGATCCACCGAATATCGAGAGGAACTTCGGAGGCACGTCATCGCACCGAGGCGGCGGCGTACCGTACGGACGCCCTATATGCGCTCCCAGCATGCCTTTGTCAACCCGGATGTGGACAGCTTCGCGGTGGTTAATTTTTTCTTCATCGTTGTCGGCGAAAATCGCTTCGCGGAGGCCGTTGCGATTCGGCAACACGCCGGCAAGATATAGTAAACTCAGTATTATTCCCGGAATAGAAGCCGCACTGCCGCCACATTGCGCGTGCTTTTTTTAACCATAAAGACGGGGGGCACCATTCAGGTTCGATCGGGCTGTCGGCCGCCGGCGGGGTGATTTGTTGCGCCAAAATCACGGCGCCGCGCTGAGCAGGCAAGACGCGGGGTGGTGCTGGAGCGGTTGATCAAAGCCGTTCCGGCTGTGGGGGACATGGGACTTTGACGCACGGAAAGACGCGCGGCTCCGACCGTCTGAGGCCGGCTTTGGCAATTCCGGACCTCGGCAATGAGCCCCCGCTTTCGGTCGACGGTGAAGCCGGCGAGTTCGATCGTCGGCGCATTTCCGTACAATGGTTCAGCGGCACAATCCTCACCGGCCTATGCGGCGCCGCCCTGATGGGGGGCGCCGTTTTTGCTGCACTCGACAGTGAAACGAACTTCGCTTCAAGCCCCGAAATGTTCCAGGAAGGTCTGCGCATGGCGTCCAGCCAGACGGAGCGCAGCACGGCGCACAAGGCCGACCGGCTCCCCACGCCGGGTGAAGCGGTTGCTGCGCGCCAGATCATCCGGGTGTCGATGACGAGCCGCTATGGCGACCGTGAAGCGGTCCGCGTCAGGCCTTATACGCGGGTGCTCGCCAACCTGTCGCTCGCGGTGACCGAGGCCTCCGCCAACATTCCCGCGTTCAATCCGCAAAAGCTGTTGGCCGAGTCCGCGGCGGACGGGCCCAGGGACGATGAAACGCCGAGTGCTGCGCCCGACGCCGAGGTCTCCTTCGTCCTGCGTGATCTTGGCACCGTTCTCCCCAAAGCGAAGGTCGCCGTATCGATCCCGATGGATGAGGTCGCCATGAGCGTGCGCGAGGCGGCACATTGGACCGGGGTGGTCCCGATCCGTTACGCTTCCGCCGACATCACCGGCGCCATCCCGATGGCCTATGCCGTCGAGGGCAGCCGCGCAGCGGTTGATCCGTATGCGGGCTTCGAGGCGCGGATCATTCCAGAAAACGTCACGCTCCTGCCGAAGACCGCGAGCCGCGTGACCGGTGGTAACCCCAACACCGACGAACGCGTTGTCATCGTCAAGAAAGGCGACTCGATCGGCTCGATCTTGCGCGACCTGTCTGCCACCCGCGAAGAGATCAAGTTGATTGCCGGTTTGTTCGGCGAGCGCGGGCGCGAAGGTGGCCTGCGGGAAGGCCAGAAGGTGCGCGTGCTACTGGCGCCGGCCGTCGGCAGCGATCGGCTGCAACCGGTCCGCGTCATCATTGCCGGCGATACCGCGACCGAGGCGATCGTCGCACTGTCCGATTTCGGCAAGTATGTCTCGGTCGATGTTGACAGCGCAGAAACGCAGGTGGCCGACCCAGAAGACGACAATGACGACGGCACCGGTGTGCGGCTCTATCAGAGTGTCTACGAAACCGCCCTGCGCAACAACGTTCCGCGACCGATCATTGAAGAGCTGATCCGCATCTACTCCTACGACGTCGACTTCCAGCGCAAAGCACAGCCGGGGGACTCACTCGAGGTGGTTTATGCTGGCGACGAAGACGGCGCGAGCGGCAAGCCGGAAGTGCTGTTCGCGCAGCTCAATGTCGGCGGCGAAGCCAAGAAGCTCTATCGCTTCCAGACCAGCGACGACGGTGCCCTCGACTACTATGACGAGACCGGCAAGAGCGCGAAGAAGTTCCTGGTCCGCAAGCCGGTCGTGCAGGGCATCATGCGCTCAGGCTTCGGCATGCGCCGGCATCCCATCCTCGGCTATTCCAAGATGCACACCGGCGTCGACTGGGCGGCCCCGCACGGTACGCCGATCTTTGCCGCCGGCAATGGCCTCGTCGAGAGGGCAGGTTGGGAAAGCGGCTACGGCAAGTTTATTCTGCTGCGCCATCCCAACGGCTATGAGACCGCCTACGGGCACATGACCGCGTTCGCCAAAGGCATCAAAGAAGGCAAGCGCGTGCGCCAGGGTCAGGTGATCGGTTTCGTCGGCTCCACCGGCCTGTCGACCGGCGCCCATGTGCACTACGAAATCCGCATCAATGGCCGTTTCGTCAATCCGATGCGGGTCAAGCTGCCGCGCGGCCGTGCCCTCAAAGGCCCGGCGCTTGCATCGTTCGAGCGTGAGCGCGAACGCATCGACGCCATGGTCGGTCGTCCTCCTCCGCGCGTCGCCGCCGTGCGCTCCAGCAAGAGGCATTAGCGCCTTTTCCGGCGAAGCACGCCCTCGGACCTGGTCCGGGAACGCCGGTTCGCCGCAGAAAATGCAATCACTCAAGGAATAGGAGAGCGAATTCCGATTCCGCCGGAACGGAATTCATGCAAGACCGGGGCGATCCCGCCCACGGTCTCAGTTCAGGTCGCCTGTCTGCTGCTGCCGGGGGCGAGGCACGGCTGGCTTTGCGGGGGCCCGTTTCATGCGCGGACTGGCAGGACGACGCGTCATCGTTGCCGGCGGGGCCGGGGGCATCGGCGCCGCCGTCTGCCGCCGTCTCGGCGAAGAAGGCATGCAGGTCGTGTGTGCCGATATCAGCGAAAAGCGCGGACGGGTGGTCGCGGAGGCGTTGTCCCGCGAAGGGCTGACCGTCTCCTTCGAGCGGCTCGATGCCGGCGATCCCGCAAGTTGGGAACGGTTGACGGCGAATGAAGCCCGCATCGATGCCCTTGTCACCGCCACCTATTTCGCCCGCGGCGGACGGGTCAACGAACTGTCGAACGACGCCTGGAAAGAGAATTTCCGGGTGACGCTCGACGGCGTGTTTTACGGCATGCGGGCCTGCCTGCCGCGCATGCCGCGCGGCGCGGCGATCGTGAACATTTCGAGCGTCGCAGCGCTGCTCGGAATGCCGGTCAATGCCGGCTATGGCGCTGCCAAGAGCGCCGTGTCAGGTCTCACGCGCATTGCCGCAGTGACGTTTGGATCGCAGGGAATTCGGGTGAACAGCATATCCCCAGGCTTCATCACTACGCGCGCGCTTGACGGGCTGGGCGAGTTGATGGCGGCGGAGCATGGCGATGCCGACGCGGCAAAACAATCCCTGCTCGCGCGGATTCCGCTCGGTGCATTCGGGCAGCCGGCAGACATTGCGGGCGCCGTTGCCTTCCTGATTTCGCAGGATGCCGCCCACATCACCGGCGTCGATTTGGTCGTCGATGGCGGCTTCATGGTGGCCTGACCGCGGACCACCGGCGTCCGTCGCCCCCGCGATGCGCGGTCCTTGTCGTCGGGCGCGGCACAGAGAAGGTTTCTGCGCCGGTTACAATTGGCTCGCCCTCATCCT
>CAZTTL010000319.1:0-4081 GCA_964616635.1 uncultured Rhodoplanes sp.
TTAACTAGCAGGATGGTGATCCGAAAGGCGCACAAGCCGCGCGCCTTAAGGGGGTGGTTCAATGCCGCTTATGGGTCCGGCGCTATCGTTTCGCGGATGCGAACGCAATGAATGGCGACTGTCTGCCATTGTGGTGGCAAAAGGGAATCCTGGTCCGCTCACGACAAACGGCCAGCCTGTGGATGCCGAAGCACTTTGGGAAAATGCAAAATACGGCACAGCCTATCGTTATCTGTTCGCGCTGCCGATGACAGATCAAGCTGCCTCCATTCCCTACACGGTCGCCGGCGAAACATACCATGTCGCCGTCCCCGCAATCGGCCAGTCGCCGACCATGGCCTATGCATCCTGCAATGGATTCTCCTCACTCAAACTGATGAAGACCGTCAAGGATAAAAACAGTCTTTGGAAAGTGATGGCTAAAAAGCATGGCTTGCCGTTTCCCAGAGCCGACATCCCCCTATGGCCAGAGGTAGATGCAGTCGGCCCTTATCACTTGTTGCTGATGGGGGGAGACCAGGTTTACGCCGATGCGATGTGGGAAACCGTCCCTCGCATGAAACAATGGAACGAAAAAAGCTGGGCGAAAGGAAACGCCGCCAACCTTACTGATCGGATGCAGCATGATCTCGATGATTTCTATTTCGATCTCTATACCTCACAATGGTCCCAGCCGGAAGTCGCGCACATGCTGGCGCACATTCCGGGTATTTTAATGTGGGACGATCACGACCTAATAGATGGTTGGGGCTCCTACCCGCCGGAACGCCAGAATTGCAAGGTTTTCGGTGGGCTCTGGAACTCGGCAGCGCGAGCATTTGCAACCTTCCAGCAACACCTGAAGCCATCCGAAAGGCGACCAGGGACCATCGGCGCAGCACCGGCCGACTGGTGGCAACTACCGGATAATCAGGAAACGCGGAGAGGAGCCTTCAGCTTCGGCTATATTATTGGAAAGATCGCGATCCTCGCCATCGATATGCGCTCACAGCGAACCTCGGAGGCTCAGGTCATTCGTCAAGAACATTGGGACGAAATCTATACCTGGGTCGACGGTCTGGAAAAACGCGACGACATCGGGCATCTCGTCGTTATGTCGAGCATCCCGGTCGTCTATCCCAGCTTCGACACGGTCGAAAACCTTCTCGGCATTTTCCCCGGGCACCAGGACTTGGAAGATGACCTGCGCGACCATTGGAACAGCCGACCCCATCAGCTCGAACGTGTGCGAATGGTCCACCGCCTCTTTAGAGTGGCAAAAAAGATAAGGACCACGATCCTGTCCGGCGACGTGCATCTCGCAGCGCTTGGCGTCGTGCAAAGTCTGCGCGATGAATCCGGTGGGAACGAGATGGTGATTAATCAACTCATCTCGTCGGCCATCGTTCATCCAGGACCGGGCGCGATCGTGTTGTTCGCCCTTCAACACCTGTTCGATCGAGACGAGGAAATCGATCGCGGTATCGTCGGACGAATGATTCAATTTCCTGGTAGCCAGACGAAATTCCTCGGCGGCCGCAACTATCTGAGCCTCGAGCCCGACGTTGAGCAACGCATCTGGTGCAACTGGTTGGTCGAAGGTGAGCGGTTTGCTTTCACGAAGGTCATCCACCCGCTCTGAGGGAAACGACGAGGACAACGAGACCGACGGCGGCAAAAGGCGTGGCCAGCAATAAATACTCGGTCACGAACCGGCCTCCGTGCACCCGCCACGGGGTGTGCGCAAGGAACGCCGCGAGCGCGAGCAAGGCGACCGCAGCTACGATCCCAATCACCTTCAGGACCATTATGGCTTCCTTTATCCACCGTTCGCCAGCAACCAAACTATCGTTGCGCGCCGGCGGAGCCTATCGAACGAGCGCCTCTTATTCATTACCACGACTGCGTCTCAATTTCCGCACCTGCAGCCTGCGGTTCACCGCAAACAAAAGCCCCGTCACCACTCAGGCTTCGTGCCGCTCGGGCGGGCCGCCGAAGGAGCAGCCTACGCGACGCAGACTCTTACAGAACGTTATTCCGCGACGGGTATCGGAAAGCTACGAATCTCCGCGGCGACCTCCGGATACTTCACAGCCAGCGTCTCGATGTCGCCGAGTTCAACGTCGACCGGCAGCACACCCGGCCATTCAGTGCTGGCACCGAGAAAGAATTTTCGGGCGCCGATGATTCGCGCCGTGTGGAATGTATTGCCGGGGATCAAAAGCTGCACGCGGTGTCCGGCGCGCAAATCCGGGCCGACAATGACGCGCTCGCTCGTGCCGTCCGCCTTGAGCAGCAAAACTTCGATCGGGTCGCCGAGATAATAGTGATAGAGCTGATCATTGCGGATGCGATGCAGCCGCACCGGCGCCGCCGGCGTCACCATGAAATAAAGCGCGGTGCCGAGTGGGCGGCCGTCGGCGAACGGCGCGGGCAAACCACCCGGCGCGATGTCTCGGCCGAGCCGCAGCGTCTCGCGCACAAAACCGCAGGTGGCGTTCGGCTCAAGGCCGAGCAATCTCAGCACCTCATCGGCGGTCAGGTCGGTGGGCACTTTGCATCACCAAAAGATTGCGCGATCTGCTTGCGCGTTACGAACTGCCAGGACTTCCGTCCCTCGACAAGCATCGCACCGCGCGGCGCGCCCGTCAAAATCAGGCATATTGCTCACAGCCCCCTCACCCTCGGCCCGCGCTTGGCCCCGAAGGTGAGCGCCGTGACCGCCCAGACCAGCGCGTCGAGCCGGTCGGGCGAACGCCCGGACGAGAGGCCGTCGAGGCCGAAGTCGCACATCTCGTCTTCCAGCGCGGGGAAGGCGCCGGCGTGCCTCACTTTGCCTTGCTCGTACAAAGCGGCGACCGGCTCGGCGCGCAGCCATTTGCCCCGCCGCGCATGCACCGCCGTGACCGGCACGGTCGGATCGGCTTCCGCGATCACCGCACGCACCATGTCGCCGCCCTGGTTGACCTCGACGACGAGGGTGTCGGCGGCAAGCCGCCGCCACAGCGCGATCGCTTTGGCCGCCCAGCCGGCGGGCGTGAGGCCCGTCACCGTGTCGTCGACGAGCACATAGATGAACTCGCCCGCGCGGCCCGCCGCGACGATGCCGCAGGCGGCGGCATTGCGCCCGCGCGAGGCCGGCGGATCGACCGCGACGACGATGCGCTCCAACTCCGCCGGCGCCGCGTCGGAACGCGACGCCTCGATCAGTGCGCGCGACCACAGCGCGTCCGGCCGGTCCTCGACGATCTCGCCATCAAGCTCCTGGCGGCCGAGCCGCGTGCCGGCATAGCGCGCCACCACCGTGTCGAGAAACGTGGCCGAGAGGTTATAGGCATTCGCCCGCGTCGGCGCTCGCGTCACCGCGGTATGCGGATCGGTGAGCAACCGCTTGATCAGCACGCTCGGCCGCGGCGTCGTCGTGATCACCTGGCGCGGATTGACCCCGAGCCGCAGCGCGAATTGCAGCATGTCGAACGCGGCCTCCGCATAGCGCCATTTGGCGAGCTCATCCGCCCAGGCGGCGCCGAATTGCGGACCACGCAAGCTCTCGGGATCGTCGGCAGAAAAAACCTGCGCGATCGCGCCGTTCGCCCATTCGAGCCGCCGCCGGCTCGGCGTCCATTGCGGGCGCTCCCAGCGGGCATGCGCGGCCAGCACGCCGGAGACGCCCTCGATCATCACCTCGCGGGCATCGTGCGCGGTTTCGCCGACCAGCGCGATGCGCCCGACCGGCTGATCGGCAAAGGGCGGCAGCCCGAAGGCGAGGCCGCGCACGAAGCGCGCGCCCGCCCAGGTTTTTCCGGCGCCGCGCCCGCCGAGAAACAGCCACACCGTCCACGCGCCGCCGTCATTTGCGGCGCGCGGCGGCATCTGGAAGTCGTGGGCGAAAAGCTCGACATCCTTGTCGAAGAATTCCAGGAAGCGCTTATCCGCCGTCGCCAGAAGTTTTAGCCGCGCCGCCGCCGGCAAGCGCTTCAATGCGGCGCGCAAGCTCGCGGCGGAATTCGTCGAGGTCGCGGGGCACGGGATCGTCGTCATCGGCATCGGCAGGCTCGTCCGGCGCGGCGAGCCGCATCACCTCCTTCAAGGCGCGGGCGAG
>CAZTTL010000320.1:0-4062 GCA_964616635.1 uncultured Rhodoplanes sp.
ACCATCCAGTCGCCGGCGCCGAGCCGGGCATTGGTGCCATAGGCATTGATGATGCCGCCATTGATGACGGTCGGATCGAACCCGCCGGCATCGAGCAGCGCCGCCACGAGCGAGGTCGTCGTGGTCTTGCCGTGAGTGCCGGCGACGGCGACGCAGCTCTTCAGCCGCATCAGCTCGGCGAGCATCTCGGCGCGGCGCACCACCGGCAACCGCTTGGCGCGCGCGGCCACCAGTTCGGGATTGTCGCGCTTGATCGCCGAGGAGACGACGACGACATCGGCGCCCTCGACATTCGCCGCGGCATGGCCGATCGCGATGTTGACGCCCTTGCCGCGCAGGCGCTTCACATTGGCGTTCTCGGCGACGTCGGAGCCGGTGACCTGGTAGCCGAGATTGACCAAAACCTCGGCGATGCCACTCATGCCGATACCCCCGATACCGACAAAGTGCACCGGACCGATGTCGCGCGGAAGCTTCATGTTTGACCTCTCGATACGGAAAAATCGTGATACTTTAATAGCTTCGCTGCGGATACTACGACCACGCAAGAGAATCTAAGGAAAACCACATTGGCGGGATTCGCCGCTGGGTGCCCTCTCTAACCAAAATGGACCGCGGGCGCTATGCCGGTTCGTTGGCGGGGGGGACGTAGTTTTCCGGCTTTGGCGGTGGCGGCGCCTGCGGCGGCGACGCAGGCTCTTCCGGCGCGATCTTCGCGACCTTGATGACGAGGTTCGCCAGCCGGTCGGCCGCGTCGACGATGCCGATGCTGCGGGCCGCTGCAGCCATCGCCGGGAGGGTCTCGGGCTCGGCAACGAGGCGCACGATCTCGTCGGCGAGCCGCTCGGGCGAAAAGGCGGCCTGGCGCAGGCGGACGGCCCCGCCCGCTTTTTCGAGCATGCCGGCATTCGCCATCTGGTCCTGGTCGAGCGCGTGCGGCAGCGGCACCAGGATCGACGGCCGCCCGATCGCAGCAAGCTCTGCGACGGTCGAGGCGCCGGCGCGCGATACCACGAGATGGCTGAGCGCGATCCGCACCGGCAGGTCGCGGAAGAACGGCCGCACGTCGGCCGGCACGCCGATGCGGGCATAGGCGCCGCGCACGCTGTCCAAATCCTCGTCGCGCGCCTGTTGGACGATTGCGAGCTTGGCCCGCAAGGCAACCGGTAAGAGCTCGATCGCGGGCGGCACGATCTCGGCCATGATGCGGGCGCCCTGGCTGCCGCCGAAGATGAGAATCTGGAACGGCGTGCCGGCACCCGGATAAGGAACCTGGGCAGCCGAGACCACCACTGGCCGCACCGGATTGCCGGTCTGTGTCGCCTTGGCGGCGAGGCGCGGCTCATGGCCGAACACGCCGGGAAAGCCGGTCGCAATCGCGGTGACGCGCGGCGCCAGCAGCCGGTTGGCACGGCCGGCGACGCCATTTTGCTCATGAATGAGGGTCGGGATCCGCCGCAATGCGGCTGCGAGCACCGGCGGAATGCTGGGATAGCCGCCGAAGCCGACCACGGCGGCAGGCGCGATCCGCCCGAACAGCCGAAAGGCCGCCCATACGCCTTGGCCAAGCACGAGGCCCGTGCGCGCCAGCGCGAGCGGACTGCGGCCGCGCACGGTGGCACTCGGCACGATATGGGTCGCCTCCGCCGGAAACGCCTCGCCATAGCGGGTTGCGCGCTCATCGGTGACGAGGTTGACGCGGATGTCGTGTCGGGCGAGCGCCGCCGCCAACGCCTCGGCGGGAAACAGATGGCCGCCGGTGCCGCCGGCGGCAAGGACTACGAGCGGCGCCTCGTCAGCCTCGGCCATCAGCTTGCGCTTCCGACAGGCACCGGCTCGGCCGGCGCGGTGATCAGCTCGGCGCGCGGTTGCTCACGCGACAGCGCCAGCAGCATGCCGACGCCATAAGCAAGCGAAATCATCGACGAGCCGCCATAGGAGATGAACGGCAGCGTCATGCCCTTGGCTGGGATCAGCGCGAGATTGACCGCCATGTTGATCGTCGATTGCGCACCAAACAGGATCGCAAGGCCGGCCGTGGCAAAACGTGAGAACGGGTCGTCGTTGCGCGCCGCCCGGATGAGCGCGCGCAGCACAATAAAGGCAAACAATGCGACCAGCATCAGGCACAGCACAATGCCAAACTCCTCCGCCGCCACTGCGAAGACGAAGTCGGCATGGCTGTCGGGCAGGATGCGCTTGACCGTCCCCTCGCCCGGGCCGCGGCCGAACCAGCCGCCGTTCATGAAGGATTCGAGCGCGGTGTCGACCTGGAACGTGTCGCCGGAGGACGGATCGAGGAAGCGCTTGATGCGTTTGGCGACATGCGGAACGGTGCTGTAGGCAATGACGCCCCCGCCTGTTGCCATCGCGCCCAGCACCAGCACCCACACGAAGCGCATTCCCGCCATGAAGAAGAGTGCGCCGAACACCAGCGCGATCAGCAGCGTCTGCCCGAAATCAGGCTGCATGACAAGGACGGAAATCACGCCGACCAGCAGGATCACCGCAAACGTATTCGCCGGTACGTCGGGCTTGCGTGCCGACTCCGCAAACAGCCAGGAGATCAGGATCACAAAGGCCGGCTTGACGAATTCGGATGGCTGGAAGTTGACGCCGGCGATGATCAGCCAGCGCCGCGCGCCCTTGACCTCGGCACCGAAGACCAGCGTCGCCACCGTGAGTGCCAGGCTCACGAAGAAGACGACGAGTGCGATCCGCCTGATCCAGCGCGGCGACAGGAATGATGCGGCCAGCATGACGAAGATGGCCGGCAGCAGATAGAGCACGTGGCGGTGGACGAAATAGAAGGCGTCGAGCCCGAGCCGGTTGGCGACCGGCGGGCTTGCCGCCAGCGACAGAATGATGCCGGCGAGCATCAGTGCGACGAGTGCTGCGAGCAATAGCCGGTCGACCGTCCACCACCAGTCGGCAAACGGCGTGCGTTCGACCCGCGAAACCATGAAGCGTCTCCGAGATCTGGAAGGAGCCGCCCGGTCGACCGACAAGGCGGCTCCCTACTGGTGCGCCGAGATGGTTGCCAGGTTGTTAACAAGGCCTCGGCAGCCGGCGATTCCGCGTAACAGCGCTCGCGCTCAACA
The DNA here is from genome assembly GCA_964616635.1 of uncultured Rhodoplanes sp. GTDB lineage: Bacteria > Pseudomonadota > Alphaproteobacteria > Rhizobiales > Xanthobacteraceae > Rhodoplanes. The sequence goes on from CAZTTL010000320.1 coordinate 3,102, forward strand.
GGTCCCGTCGCCGCATTGCATTTCACCGGTGGAACGGTTCCACTGGGCCGATCCACGGCGCGGCTGCGATGGTGTCGCGCGCGTCAAGACTGCGCCAGAGCCGGCCGAATAGAGGATGAGACGCATTGGTCAGATGGTTACACGAACTTCCCCCCGTCGTCGGCGCGTGTCTCGTCGTCCTGTTCTTTCTGGCGCCGACCATCATCGGCGTGTCCTTTCTGCAGCCAATCATTGGACGGCTGTTGCGGCGGGAAAAGGACCCGAACCTGCCGGTCGGGTTTCTGCTCAACGCGTTTACGCTCTACTATGCGGTGCTGCTCGCCTTGCTCTCGATCGCGGTCTTACAGAACTACAACAAAGCCGGGGATGCGGTCGGCCGCGAGGCGACCGCGCTCATTGCCTTCTACCGCGATTTGCGCGGCTATCCGGAGCCGGCCCGCTCCGAGCTGATCAGTCTGCTGCAACGCTATCTGGACGAAGAAACCGGCTCCGGATGGAGCAGCCAGCGCACCGGTGAGACCACCAGCGCCGCGGCGCTGGTCAACAAGATCGATCAGCAGATTACCACGGTGCGCCCGGAAGGTACGGTCCGCGATGAAGCCTTGCACTTCAACACGCTGGAGCGTTTCAATGACTGGGTGGAGGCGCGCCGTGCCCGCATCCAGGCGGTGCGGACGCATATCCCGCCGATCCTGTGGTACGTCGTGGTGATTGGCGCGGCGCTTAATGTCGTCGTCATGTGGCTGTTCGATCTCGGCCGTTTGACCCATCTGATCGTCAGCGGTGTGCTGATTTCCTTCATCGGCCTGGTGATCTACATGGTCGCGGCGCTCGACCGCCCGTTTCTTGGCCCCGGCGGGATCGGCCCCGACTATCTTCTGCGTGCCCGCCAGCAGATTCAGGGACCATGACCTAACAAAACCAGCTCACTGCGGACTGGATCAAGAAAGCCGGCCCCGAG
>CAZTTL010000321.1:0-4061 GCA_964616635.1 uncultured Rhodoplanes sp.
CAACGCGTCTGTGCACCGGGTGGGGGTGCTATTCGAGCGCGCGCTTGCCGCTTTCCTGGCCTTTGATGTCGCGCAGATCGAGGCCCGGCCCCGCGGATTCACGGATGCGCGGCTGCGGCCGCGACAGCACTTGCGTGCCCTTGAAGTGATTGGCGAGTTGGATCAGCGACGCCGGCGCGATGATCTCCATGTCGGGGCTTGCCCAGGCGGCTTCCGCCCCGCAGGCATAAGGGCAGATCAAGGCCTCGCCGCGCGCATTTGCCCCGATCGCCGCCGGCAGCACCCCGGCCACCGGCGCAATCGAACCGTCGAGCCCGAGCTCGCCGAGCACCGTAAAACCTTCAAGCGCATCGCTGGGGATCGCGCCGATCGCGGCCATCAGACCGAGCGCGATCGGCAGGTCGTAATGACTGCCCTCTTTCGGCAAGTCCGCTGGGGCAAGATTCACAATGATGCGCCGGGCCGGCAGCGCCAGTCCAGAGGCGGTGAGCGCCGCGCGCACGCGTTCGCGCGCCTCTGACACCGCCTTGTCGGCGAGGCCGACGACGTGGAAGGCCGGCAATCCCGGCGCGACCTGCACCTGCACATCGACCGCGCGGGATTCGATCCCCTCGAATGCCACCGTCGTGACGCGCTGAACCATCGGCCGCCCCCACCAATACGTGCAACCCTAGCGGAATGCAGGCGACAGCGCAAGAACAATTAGCGAACACGGGGGCATCCTGTCCGCGGTTCGACGGCGCATCATGAACACGTTAGAGATTAGAACGAATCGAAGGCGGGGCGCCGGAGGCAAACAATGGAATCTTTCGTGCAAGTGAATCTTGAGCGCGGCTCATGGCTTACAGCCATCACTCTGGCAGGCCTGCTGGGCCTCAGCCTGGCTATTCCTGCGCGGGCGCAGAGCGTCCCGCCCGCTCCGGCGCCCGGCAAGCCGGTGATCGACCGCACCTGGTCGCCGCCGGAAGTGGGCGCGCTGGCGGACGACGTGAACGGCAAGCTGATCCGCCGCGGCCGTGATCTCTTCACCGCGACCTATGCCCATATCGGCCCGGACGTCTCCGATCCGGCCAAGCGCTTTGCCGGCAACAATCTCGCGTGCGGCAGTTGCCACCTGCAGGCCGGCACCAAGAAATTCGGCCTGCCCGTCTATGGCTTGGCGCGCGACTTTCCGGCCTATAGCGCCCGCGCTGGCGCTGACATCACGCTGCCGGACCGGCTCAACAGCTGCATGCAGCGCAGCATGAACGGGCGTGCGCTGCCGGCCGACTCACCGGAGATGCAGGCCCTCGTCGGCTATATCGACTTTCTGTCGCGCGGCCTTCCCGCCGGCGAAAAGCTCACCGGTTACGGATCGGGCAACATGCCGGAGCTTGATCGCGCCGCCGATCCCGAGCGCGGTAAGGCGGTCTACGCCAAAGCCTGTGCGCTCTGCCACGGCCCGGAGGGGGCCGGAATCCGGCGCAGCGCGCCGTGGACCGATCTCGGCGACCTGGTGCCGCCGCTGTGGGGCCCCGGCAGCTTCAACAATGGCGCCGGCATGAACCGGCTGATCACCGCGGCGAATTTCCTCCACGCCAACATGCCGCACGGCACCGACTACCTGAACCCGCAGCTGTCGGTTGACGCTGCGTGGGATGTCGCGGCCTACATGGTCTCGCAGCCGCGCCCGCAGAAAGCCGGGCTCGATAAGGATTTTCCCGACCTGCTGCTCAAGCCGGTCGATACACCCTATGGTCCGTATGCCGACAGTTTTTCCGAAAAGCAGCACAAATACGGGCCGTATGCACCGATCCGCGCGGCGATTGCCAAGTTGAAGGCGGAGGCCGCCGGCAAGCGGCCTTAGAGCGCGAATCAACAAAGTCGGTGAGCCGCTGGACGTTCGTGTCTGGCGGCTTTCAGCTTACCGATCCGTTCGCGTTTCAACTCACCTATGCATTCATCTGAATTTCTTAACCAATCCTACAGATCGCTTATTTATCGTGCACGCTGGATGCCATCTGGCGGGGTGGCGTTCTCACAAGAGCTGACTGTAAGGGGGGCAGACATAATGGTGACGGCGGAGCCACCGCGAGCTGAAGCGATTTCGTCGAACTGTGCCGAGCAGCCCTTTGGAAGAGTTTTGGCAGTCCGTGGTTCGCAGGCGAATGTCGGCCTTCTCCGCAATGACAGTATCGACGCACGCGCCACTGTCGGGCGCTTTCTCGGCATCCGCACGACAACCATCTTTCTGATCGGGGTGATCACCGAGGTCACCATCGAGACACCGCCGGGCGCGCGCGAACGAGGCTTCGTCGCAACTGCCCATATCGACTTGATGGGGGAGATCAAGGCAGACGCATCCGGGCAGCCGTGCTTTCGCCGGGGCGTCACCGACTATCCTGCGATCGGTGATCCGGCGACGCTGCTCAAGGGCCCGGAGCTACGCATTATCTACGACGTCACCGGCGCCGATACGATCGAGATCGGGCGCCTGCAGCACGACGAGACGATCGCCGCCTCGATCGGCCTCAAGGACATGCTGACGAAACACTTCGCCGTCCTCGGCACGACCGGCGTCGGCAAGTCGAGCGCGGTCGCGCTTATCCTGCAGCAGATTCTCGTCAAGCGCCCCGACCTGCGTATTTTTCTGCTCGATGCGCATAACGAATATGCCCGCTGTTTCGGCGATCACGCCCAGGTCCTCAATCCGCGCAATCTGAAACTGCCGTTCTGGCTGTTCAATTTCGAGGAGATCATCGACGTCTTTTTCGGCGGCAGGCCGGGGGTCGACGAGGAAATGCTGATCCTCTCGGAACTGATCCCGGTCGCGAAAACGAATTATCTGCAATACACGGCCGGCACGCCCGAGCGATCCTCGCTCTTGAAGAAACTCGACCCGCGCAGTGCCGGCTTCACGCCCGATACCCCGGTTCCCTATCGCCTCGCCGACCTGATCGCGCTGATCGACGAGCGGATGGGCAAGCTGGAAAATCGTTCATCACGGATGGTCTATTACAAGCTCATCTCGCGCATCGAAACCGTCGCCAATGATCCGCGCTACGCCTTCATGTTCGAGAACGCCAATGTCGGCGGCGACACCATGGCCGAGGTGATCAGCACCCTGTTCCGGCTGCCGGCGAACGGCCAGCCGATGACCATCATGCAGCTCGCGGGCTTTCCCGCCGAAGTGGTCGATTCGCTCGTCTCCGTTCTCTGCCGCATGGCGTTCGACTTCGGCCTATGGAGCGACGGCGCCGTGCCGCTCCTGTTCGTCTGCGAGGAGTCGCACCGCTATGCCTCGGCCGACCGCAGCATCGGCTTTGGTCCGACGCGCAAGGCGCTGTCGCGGATCGCCAAGGAAGGCCGCAAATACGGGGTGTTCCTCGGGCTCGTGACCCAGCGCCCGGCTGAGCTCGATGCCACCATCCTTTCCCAGTGCAGCACGCTGTTTGCGATGCGCCTCGCCAATGACCGCGACCAGGCGCTGTTGCGCTCGGCAGTGTCGGATGCCGCCGCCAACCTCTTGGCCTTCGTGCCGTCGCTCGGAACCCGCGAGGTCCTGGCGTTCGGCGAAGGCATCGCTTTGCCGACCCGGCTGCGGTTCAAGGAGGTGCCGGCCGCGCTCTTGCCGCGCAGCGAGGCGCTCGGCTATTTGCGGGATCGTGGAACCGGCTTCGACCAGTCCTTCATCGGCTCGGTGCTCGACCGCTGGCGCGGTGCCACCATGAGCCATAATACCCAACGCGATGATGTTGGTCTGGGCGCCAACGATTTCTCCGCCTCACCGATGAGCGGCGGGCTCGACCCCGACCGATTCAAAATCTTGAAGAAGCCGATCAATGGTGGCCCCCCGGCATCGGCGCACCCTGTCGATCCATCGCCGGGATGGCCGCCGCGATAAGTGCGGATGTCGCTCTGGTCGCCGAAGGCAGGGGACCGGCACGCCACGGTTACGGGTCCCATGCGGGCGGTGCCAGTTCGAACCCGTCGAACACGAAGCCTGGCGCGACGGTGCAGCCGACCAGCGTCCAGTCACCAAGACTTTCCGCCGCCTGCCAGGCATGGGCCGGGACGATGAC
>CAZTTL010000322.1:0-4033 GCA_964616635.1 uncultured Rhodoplanes sp.
GCTCGATGGGGTCGCAAGGGGAGAGCGAAGTCACCCTTTGCCCGTGATGCACCGGCGGAACGGTGCGCATCGGCGGCGTCAGGTTCGATGCCTGATCGCCGCCGATACCAAGCCGGGGATGCAACGGGGGCGGGGTTTGAGCCCCCTTGCCAAGGTTGCGCGGTGGTACCGCGCACACCTTGCAACACGCTGAAAGGTCCATAATTCCATGGTAGCAGGGATATTGAGGCGCTAAAAATTTGAAGAGCCTTTTAAAACCGTGACGGACCGTATCGATCCTCTTCGCCCTGTGAGGCTCTGCTTTATGCCGTGAGCGGCTCTATCGTTTTGGGGGAAAATTTCCAGGCGTTTGGCGTCCTGGTTTGTCCTTTTGAGGCTGCTCATAAAGTTCGTATGGTTGGCGCGGCTCTAATCCTTCGAGCAGCCGCCGCAAGAATGCGGCCTCGGCCTTGGAATCGACGAGCGCGCTTTCCTTTTCGGCCTGGGAGTCGATGAACGCGCTTTCCTTTTCGACCAGGTAATCATTGAGGGCTTCTGACGCGCCGCATTCGGCGGCAATCAGACTCGGCCACCTGCCCCTAGCGTCTGGTGTGAAGGGAACGTTAACCTCTTCGAGAAGGAACCGTAAGAGCTCCAGGTTATTGGTCCCGACGGCAATATGCAGGAGCGTGAACCCTGTCTGCGGATCGCGGACGCTGCGCAGCTTCTCTGGAACGAGCACTCCGCGCAAGCGGTTGATATCCCCTTCATAAGCGTCCCGAAGCAGACCCAAATTTTGTGTGTTTCCTTGAGAGAACGACATCGCTGTGGTCAACCCTGCTCATCACGGATGTAAGTAACACGAACGTCCTCAAGTTCCAAAATGCCTTCAAATGAGAGCGGCTGGAACGGTACTTCAACGGATCGGCCGTAGAGGTGCTTTTCGTTGCCCGCCAGCCAATAGGTGCGCGCCGCCCCGGTAAGGATATTTCTGGCCACAACGAACAGGATTTCTCCACACATCACGGCACAGCCGCGATACGAATGGCGCGGCGCTGACTCATCGAAGTGCCGGCCGGCGGCGCGATCCCAGTTGAAGACCTCTTCGCGGACCGGAACGAACCAGCTATGCGGCGATGGCTCGATCGTCAGCGTCGCATACGGCACAAGGGCGTCCGTTGCCGTGCCGGGCTCCCACGCGGGACGGGCGGCCGGGCTCATGCCCTTAAAGGTTCCCGGTGCGAGCGCGGATATGGACAGGACCGTGCCGGCGCCGGACTCTTCACCAACGGACGCGCGCGGCATCGCGCCGGCGGCTTGAAGAAAGAACGCGCCGAGGGCGGGACCCAGCGGAGGTCCCTGCTCGGAGTTGATAATCGTGTTGACGAAGTCATCGCAGATTTTGACGAAGCCGTCATTGGTGCGGCGCTTGTCGGCAAGAAAGTTTTGTAAAGTCTTTAGGCTGATCTCGCCCGGCTGCCGGCCTGTAGCCGTCGCCATGCGCGCGCGCAGCTTCGGCACGCCGATCTTATGGCGTTCGCCGTAAGCCAGCATCTGCGCGCGAATCGCATCGCGCGCAGCTAGCGAATAAGCAAGCGTCGATGGGTCCACCAAAGTCTCCGAGTAAATATCCTCCGGCAGAGCCGGAGGCTTTAGGACGTTAGCCGCTCAAAGCGGCTGGTTGGGGTCGCTGATGCGACCCCATGGGTGTAGCTCGCAGGCCCCTGCCCTTTCCACATGCTTTTGAGCGTTTCGTATTCTCATGCTCTCCTCCCATCCTCCTCAGAGAGGCAGAGCATGATCCCCTGTCGGAAGCCCTGTTTGCGCGGTTTCTTGCTGCCTCAGGCCGTCACGTCCGCATCAACAGAGCCTGAAAACTGCTGTAAACGTCAAACTGCTACTGCCACCCCGGCAGAGCCGGGGGGTCTCCTACCGGACGCTAGGAGACCTAGCCTGGAGCTCGTCGTGCGCACAGTCAACATGTTTGAAGCCAAGTCGAACCTGTCACGCTTGGTGGAGGCGATCGCGAGCGGCGCCGAAGCGGAGATTGTCATCGCCCGCAACGGACGACCCGTCGCCCGCCTTGTCCCTGTTGCAACCACACCAGCCGGTCAACGGCTCGGCGTCGCCCGCGGCGTCTTTGTGGTCCCCGACACGATCGATGCTGCCAATGAGGAAATCGATCGCTTGTTCCACGGTGCCCGCGCGTGAGGCTGTTGCTCGATACCCATATCGCGCTATGGGCAATCGTCGCCGACGCAAGGCTCCCGTCGCGGCCGTCGATCTCATCGCCGATCCGCGGCACGCTATCGTCGTCAGCGCCGCCAGCATCTGGGAAATCGCCATCAAACATGGGCTTGCACGCGGGACGCCAGCCGACATGCCGGTGTCCGGGGCGGATGCGCTTGGCTATTTCCGCGCGGCAGGCTACGAACTCCTCTCCGTGAGCGCCGATCATGCCGCGGCCGTTGCCGCTTTGCCGGCGCTCCATCGCGATCCATTTGACCGCATCATCGTCGCGCAGGCCCTGCACGAGCCGTTGCGGCTCATTACTCACGACCCTATGGTGAAGCGCTATAGCGACGCTATTCTGTTGGTTTGACGTGACCTCAGGGCAAAGCACTGATGCCTTTACGATGCGTCACCGCACGACGCTGCGCGCCATTTCTTGATGGGATTGAGGATGGCTGATGTCGGATCAAAGAATTGTTCCTCTGCTGCTCGCCGGCGGCGCCGGCACCCGGCTGTGGCCGGTGTCACGCGACGCCATGCCAAAGCAGTTCCTGCCACTTGTCGGCGAGCGCTCGACTTTCCAACAGGCACTTGTTCGGATCTCTGACCCCGACCTGTTCGCGCCCCCGCTTGTGCTGACGGCCCACGAGTTCCGGTTTTTCGCCCGCGCCCAGGCCGAGGAACTCGGGATCGACGCCACCATCGTGCTCGAGCCGCAGCGACGCGATTCCGGCCCGGCGATCGCCGCCGGCGCTGCGTTGGCGCGGCAGGCAGACCGCGAAGCGCTGGTGCTGGCGCTCGCCGCCGACCATGTTATCGAAGATACCGCGCTGTTCCACGCCGCGTGCCGCGCCGGGCGCGACGCCGCGGCTGAGGGTCACCTCGTCACTTTCGGTATTCCGCCGACCGCCCCGAAAACATCCTACGGCTATATCAAGCCGGGTGCGTCGCTCGGCCCCGAGGGCTGCTATGCGGTCGAGGCCTTTGTCGAGAAACCGGATGCGGAAACGGCAGCGCGCTATGTCGCCGGCGGTTATCTGTGGAATTCCGGTAATTTCCTGTTCCGGGCCGACACGCTGCTGGTCGAGCTTGCCGGCTTTGTGCCGGCGATGGCGCAGGCGGCGGCGACCGCGGTCGCGCGCGCCAAAGTCGATCTTGGCTTTGTCCGTCTTGACTCCGAGGCGTTTGCGCAGGCGCCCCAGCAGTCGATCGATTATGCGCTGATGGAGAAGACAACGCGCGCCGCGGTCGTCGAAAGCCGGTTCCGATGGTCAGATATTGGCAGCTGGGACGCGGTGTTTGCCGCGGCGGCGGCGGACGAGGCCGGTAATGCGCTCTCCGGGCCCGTCGCAACGTTCGACGTCAATGATTGTCTGATCCACGCCGAGGGACAGTTGACGGTCGCGCTCGGCGTGCGCGATCTGCTGATCGTGACGACGCCGGACGCCATACTCGTGCTCCCGCGCGCGCGGGCCGAAGAGGTCAAAAGCGTGGTCGCGAAGCTCAAGGCGCAGGGGCACAGTGAAGCCACGGCGCACCGGCGCAGCTGGCGTCCCTGGGGCCATGCCGATCTTGTCGATTTAGGCGAGCGCTTTCAGGTCAAGCGGCTGGTGGTGTCACCGGGGGCACAGCTGTCGCTGCAGCGCCATTTCCACCGCGCTGAGCACTGGGTGGTGGTCCGCGGGACTGCCGAAGTAACCATTGGCGAGGTGAGCCACATCGTGCATGAGAATGAGTCGATCTTCATCCCGATCGGCTCCGTACACCGGCTCGCCAATCCCGGGCGCATTCCGCTCGAAGTGATCGAGGTGCAGACCGGCAG
>CAZTTL010000323.1:0-3989 GCA_964616635.1 uncultured Rhodoplanes sp.
CAAAGAGAAATAGAGCCAGAGCATTTCCGGCAAGGCCTGCCCCCGGACTTTGGTCCGTGGTTAGGCGCTGGTTCGCCAACGCATGCAATAGAGCGCGATCGCTTGCTTCGGCCCGCTCGGCCTTGAGCCCGGTCAGTTAAGCTTCGACTTCAGGTCACGGATACCGGCGCCGATCAGGGCATCGGCGACGCCGCCCTTGACCGTGGTGGCGAGAATCTTCTCCGCCGCGGCGACGGCTGCTTCGGCGGCCGCATTGCGCACCTCGCCGACCGCCTGGGCCTCGGCCTGCGCGATCTTGTTCTCGGCCATCTTGGTGCGGCGGGTGACGAATTCCTCGACCTTGGCGCGCGCCTCGGCCCGCATGCGCTCGCCCTCCGCTTCGGCGCTGCGGATCAGGGCTTTCGCTTCCTCTTCGGCTTCCAGCTTGCGCTTCTGATATTCGGCGAGCAGCGCCTGAGCCTCTTCGCGCAGGCGGCGTGCCTCGTCGAATTCGGCCTGGATGCGGGCGCCGCGATCGTCGAGCAGCCCGAACACGCTGCGGTGAGCCCCAAGCTTGACCAGCGCGAGAACGAACAGCACAAACGCGATGGCGACCCAGAATTCTGCTTCGTAAAACATCGGCTGCTCTTTCCTGGCCGGATTTTTTTCCGCCTGCAGGCTGGTCCGGACCGCCGGCGAAGTCGGCAGTCAGCGCTTGAGCGTCTCGTCGACCGCCGCCGTGACGGCGCCGTCCGGCGGCGACCTCCCAATCAGTCGGGCAACGATCGCGCCGGTCGCCTCAATGGCGATATCGCGGACCTTGGCCATCGCCGCGGCCTTGCTGGCTACGATCTTCTTTTCGGCCTCGACAAAGCGCTGTTGGAGATCCTCCTCCACCGATTTACGGTGCGCTTCGCTCTCGGCGGCAGCCTTTTCGTGCGCCGCGACGGCCAGCGCATGGGCGTGCGCATGGGCATCGGCCCGCGCTTTCTCGTGCGCCTCGACCGCCGCATCGGCATCGCCCTTCATGCGTGCGGCCTCGGCGAAGTCAGCATCGATCTTGGCGCGCCGATCAGCCAGGATCGCCGCCATGCGCGGCAGCGCGACGCGCGCCACTATCACATAGAGCGCAATAAAACAGATGGCGAACCACAGCAATTGAGAGGGGAAGGTGTCCGAATTGAATGGCGGGAACCCACTCCCCGGGGCGTGGGCCACCTCCGTCGTGGCATGGGTCGGCTGGGCCATCGGCCGCTCCTATCGCTCCGCTCTCGACCGGACGCCTGTCATGCGGCGTTCGCCTGGGTGCTTAGACTGCGAACAGAAGCAGCAGCGCCACCAGCAGCGAGAAGATGCCGAGCGCTTCGGTGATGGCGAAGCCGAAGATCAGGTTGCCGAACTGCCCCTGTGCCGCCGACGGATTGCGCAGCGCGGCCGCGAGATAGCTGCCGAAAATCTGACCGACGCCCAGTGCGGCGCCACCCATGCCGATGCAGGCAATGCCGGCACCAATGTATTTCGCGGCGGTCGGATCCATGGGAAAGCTCCTTTGTCGTGGATTGATGTCAGACGGATCAACTCAGTGACCGGGATGGAGTGCGTCGTTGAGATAGATGCAGGTGAGCAGGGCGAATACATAGGCCTGCAGGAAGGCGACGAGAAGTTCGAGCGCCGTGAGTGCGATCACCATGACGAGCGGCAATGCGCCGCCGAGCCAGCCGATGACACCGAGGCTGCCGAGGCCGGCAACAAAGCCCGCAAATACCTTCAGCGTGATGTGGCCGGCCAGCATATTGGCGAACAGACGCACGCTGTGCGAGATCGGCCGCGACAGGAACGACACCACCTCAATCAGCGCCACGAAGGGCAAAATGTACAGGGGAATGCCGTGGGGCACAAACAGGCGCAAGAAGCCGAGCCCGTGCCGGTAGAAGCCGTAGATCAGCACGGTGAAGAATACGATGAGCGCCAGCGAGGCGGTGACGATGATATGGCTCGTCACCGTGAAGGTGAACGGCACAAGCCCGACGATATTAGCGATCAGCACGAAGGCGAACACCGAAAACACCAAGGGGAAGAAGCGCATGCCCTCTTCCCCTGCACTGCTGCGTAACATGTCGGCGGTAAAATCGTGGAGAATCTCCGCCGCCGATTGCAGCCGCCCGGGCACCATCCGCCGTCCCGAAGTCGCACCGACCATCAGCAGCGCCGTGATCCCGACCGCCACCATCATGAACAGCGCGGAATTCGTAAAATGGAATTCTGTGTGACCGATTTTTGCGAGCGGGACCAGATTTACGATCGCGAATTGATGGATCGGATCGGCCATGACCTCAGCGGTCCCTTTATTGTTGCGACCGCGTCAAGCGGATGCGCTTGCGCAAGCCGTCAATTTCGGCGGTCACCCGCCCCCGGGCCTCGGCCACACCCCGGCCGAGCGCATGACATTCACGACGCCGGCAACGAAGCCGACCAAAACAAACACAATCATCCCCCACGGCGAAATGCCAAGCCAGTAATCCAGTGACCACCCAATCACTGCACCGACAATGACGCCCGCCACCAGTTCGGAGGAGAGCTGAAACCCGCGGGCAAAACCCGAGCGCCCACTCACTGATTGCGGGGCTGACGCGGGACCGGCTCGGTTGTCGACCCGTTTATTGTCGAGCTGTTCGCCGAGACGCCTGAGCCTCGCAGAGAGGGCGGCTTCGTCGGTCGCTGGATCGTCCTGGTCGCGCGCGTTCTCGGCCATAACTGCCTCTGCGCATTGATGACCTTGGTCGACGCCGGCCCCCGCTTAAGCCGCGCGGACCATACTGAGGCGGAAAATCCAAGTCAAGAATTCGCCACGCTCTTTGCCGGCGATTTCAGCCTAGGTTTTGCTGCGGAAATTTGCGCTGGCTCAATGCAGAAAATGGATGTCGTGTCGTGCACGTCCGGCGCCCGCTCGTCATTTGCCGCTGCCGCCGCCTTGCGGCAGTATGCAGGCGAGGCTGGCGGCTGACAATGGAGAATCCTGGCACATGATGCGGAGTCTGGTTCTGGTCGGCACCTTGTTGCTCGCCGGCGCGGGGGCATTGCGCGCCCAGCCGCCGAAGCCCGACGCCCGACTGCCCGAGGGCAATCCAAGCCGGTTCAGCTTTCATCGTTCCAATGACGGCTATGTGCGTCTCGACATGCGCAGCGGCGAGGTCTCGTTCTGTAAGCATGGCAAAAGTGGTTGGGAATGCGTCGCAACCGCTGACGAACGCGCCGCCTATGAATCCGAAATCGGCCGCCTGCAGGCCGAGAATGCGGCGCTCAAGAAGGCCCTGCTCGAACACGGCCTCAGTCTGCCGAGAGGCGCGGCGACGACGCCGCAGGGCGCGCAAAAACCTGCGCCGGAGGTGAAGGTGCCGAGCGATGCCGAGCTCGACCGCGTGATGAGCGTATTCGAGCGCATCTGGCGTCGCCTGGTCGAGATGATGGTGAATCTCCAGCGCGACCTCAACAGACCTGACAACAAGACCTGAGCCGCGACGTATGGCTTGCGAACAGGGCTAAGTGGTTTGGCGACACAGCTTTCATCGGTCCGCGATACCCCGGTCGCGCGGATTGCGACAGCAACCCTCGCCGTTGACACCAGCGGAGTTGGCTTCGTCGAGATCACGCCGGAGGTCAGGCGTTTCTTGCAAACGGCCGGCGGACGCGAAGGCACCCTCCTCCTCTTCATTCGGCACACCTCGGCCTCGCTCACCATCCAGGAGAATGCCGACCCCGACGTGCGCACCGACCTCGTCACCGCGCTCGACCGGCTGGCCCCCGCCGATGCCGGCTGGGTGCACGACATCGAAGGACCCGACGACATGCCAGCGCATGTGAAGACGATGCTGACCGGAACCTCGTTGGCGATCCCGGTGACCGCCGGCGCGCTTGCGCTCGGCACCTGGCAGGGCATCTATCTTGCCGAGCACCGGACGCGACCGCATCGCCGCGAAATCATCCTTCAGTTCCTCGGCAACGGCGTCTAG
>CAZTTL010000324.1:0-3977 GCA_964616635.1 uncultured Rhodoplanes sp.
CCGATCAAGCCCTGCATCACGTACGGTGACGAGGGGTCCATGCGCAGTTGGCCGCGCTCGAGAACCTTGGCCGAATCGCCCTCCTTCGGCGGGCTGCCATCCTTCGGGTTTGCCCGCCGCAGCACTGCCTTCACCCGCTCGACGAGAAGGCGCTGCGAGAACGGTTTGCGGATGAAGTCATCGGCCCCCATCTTGAGGCCGAACAACTCGTCGATCTCCTCGTCCTTGGAGGTGAGGAAGATGACGGGAACGTCGGACTTCTGCCGCAGCCGGCGCAACGTCTCCATCCCGTCCATGCGTGGCATCTTGATGTCCAGGATGGCGAGATCGGGCATGCTGGTCTTGAAGCCGTCGAGCGCCGAGGCGCCGTCGGTGTAGGTCATAATCCGATAGCCCTCGGCCTCGAGAGCAATCGAAATCGAAGTCAGAATATTCCGGTCGTCATCGACGAGAGCGATGGTCGGCATGGGCCTACCCCGTGACGGGTCAATTTCCTAATGGAATTCCCTGCTGTTGAGCCTGCAAAGCTGGGCCGAAATGTGACATTTTTGGCCCGCCGCGCGTCGTCCGAGGACGGATGCGCCACGATTAAGTCTAGTCATTCCCATTTGATTCCGCCACCCTGCCGGTCGAAACGACCTGACGGAAGGCCTCGGGAGAACCGCCCATGACCGAGACGCAGCTCCCCCTGCCGGGCTCGATGCCCGATCGCATCCCGGAGGACGCCCGTCCGCCGGAGGGTTTTGACCCGATGGCCATCGCCAAGGGCTTGCTGCGTGCGACCCGGTCGGGGACGCTGGCGACTCTCGACCGGAACACCGGGCACCCGTTTGCCTCGTTGACCAATATTGCGACCGACATCGACGGCTCGCCGATCATCCTGGTGTCGCGGCTCGCAACCCATACCGCCAATCTCGAGCACGACGGGCGGGCTTCCGTGCTGCTCGCCGCCAGCGGCAAGGGCGACCCGCTCGCGCATCCGCGCCTCACCGTGCTCGGCGCCTTCGTGCGCCGCGATGACGAGCCGCGCCTCGCCCGCCGCTTTCTCGCCCGCCATCCGAAATCGGAGCTTTATGCCGGCTTCTCCGACTTCTCGTTCTGGCGCATGAGCGTCGTTTCCGGGCACTTGAATGGTGGCTTTGCCCGCGCTGCCGATCTCACCGATCGGGAGATTCTTACGCCTCTCGCCGGCGCGGAAGACCTGATCGCCGCCGAAGCAAGCGCTGTCGAACACATCAATTCCGATCATCCTGAGGCGGTGGCGCTATACGCGACCAAGCTGCTGGGCCGCTCCGGCGGCAATTGGCGGGTCACCGGCGTCGATCCCGAGGGGCTTGACCTTGCCGCCGGCGACAGCACGCTGAGGCTCCCCTTCCCGCGCCGGCTCACCGACGGCGCCGGCCTGCGGCAAATGCTCAAGCAACTCGCCGAAGAAGCGCGGGCGAAGCGATAAGAATGGGCGGACAAACTCGCCCGGAAGCGCGCGGCGAGGTGGACCCGCCTGCCGTTTGACCCTACAGCAAAAAACCACCTGCATCCCCGACACCGCAAGCGGTCGGCTCAAGTACATACGAAACAAAATACCCGGATCGGCGGACGCCGACCCAGGTGTGCAAGTTCCCGCTGGAATGAATATTGGCGATTACTCGCTCTTGGCTTCAATCACGTCTTCGAGGGTCTTCAGACCTGTGCGCGGCGCATTGACCAACACGGCCATGTTCCCCGGCTTATGCAGGTTCTTCCACATCATCTGATGCGCCCGCGGAATCTGGTCCCAGGGAAATACCTCGCTCATGCACGGATCGATGCGGTGATCGAGCACGAACTGGTTCGCCGCCGAGGCCTGCTTGAGGTGGGCGAAGTGCGATCCCTGAATGCGTTTCTGCCGCATCCAGACATAGCGGGCGTCGAAGGTGATGTTGTAGCCTGAGGTGCCGGCGCAGAACACGACCATGCCGCCGCGCTTGACGACGAGAGTAGAGACCGGGAAGGTCGCTTCACCGGGATGCTCGAAGACAAGATCGACGTCCTTCTTGCCGGTGATGTCCCAGATCGCCTTGCCGAACTTGCGTGCCTCCTTGGTCCAGGCGTCGTATTCGGGTGTATTTACCTTTGGCAACTGGCCCCAGCAGTTGAAGTCCTTGCGGTTGATCACGCCCTTGGCGCCGAGGTCGAGCACGTATTGGCGCTTCGATTCATCAGAAATGACGCCGATCGCGTTTGCGCCGGCGGCCGCACAAATCTGGACCCCGAACACACCGAGGCCACCGGAAGCACCCCACACCAGCACGTTATCACTCGGCTTGAGCGTGTGCGGCGCGTGGCCGAACAGCATGCGATAAGCCGTCGCGAGGGTCAGCACATAGCAGCCCGACTCTTCCCAGGTGAGGTGGGTCGGCTTCTTCATAAGCTGACGCGATTGCACCCGGCAGAACTGGGCGAACGAGCCATCCGGCGTCTCGTAGCCCCAGATCTTCTGCGACGCCGAAAACATCGGGTCGCCGCCATTGCATTCCTCGTCGTCGCCGTCGTCCTGGTTGCAGTGGACGATCACCTCATCGCCGACCTTCCAGCGGTGAACCTTGCTGCCGATCGCCCACACGATGCCGGCCGCGTCCGACCCAGCAATGTGGTAGGGGTTCTTATGGACGTCGAGCACGGACACCGGGATGCCGAGACCGGCCCAGACGCCGTTGTAGTTGACCCCGCCAGCCATGACATAGACGAGCACGTCCTCGTCGCCGATCTCCCAGGTCGGGATCACTTCGAGCAGCATCGAGCTTTCCGGGGGACCATGGCGCTCCTTGCGGATGACCCAGGCATGCATTTTGGCCGGGACATGCCCCAGCGGGGGGACTTCCCCCATGTCGTACAGGTCTTTGGCGGTCGGCGTATTGAGTTTGGCGGCAACCGACATTGCGGTCCTCCAGTGGATTCCAGCGGCGGGGGATGGCTATTCTGAACTTGCCTCAGCGCATAGTGCACCGCAACAAGGATTAGGCCACTTTAGTCAATTCGCGAGCCCTTAAGTATTGCGGCAGGTCAATTTTCAAACGCCGATTCCGCGGCAGTTTTCCCTTGAGAATAGCACCGCCCCGCAAGGCGGCCGGTGTGCGTTGCGCAGGATCGGCCGAAGTCCGACCCACCGCCTTGCCGCCGGCACCGCAGGGTTGGTTCTTTGACTCAAAGTGACAGCGGCAAGGGGTTCGGTTATCGTCTTTCGCATCGCGCAACGAACGAGGCGTGCGGTTCGTCCGCGGAGATAACGCATGGCGTTCATCGTCTGGCTGATCGTAGGCGGCATTGCCGGCTGGCTCGCCGGCGTGATCGTCCGCGGCTACGGCTTCGGTCTGGTCGGCAATATTGTGGTGGGCATCGTCGGCGCGCTGATCGCCGGCTGGCTGTTGCCGCGACTGGGCATCCTGATCGGCGGCGGCATGCTCAGCGCAATCATCAATGCAGTGATCGGCGCGGTGATTCTCTTGCTCATCATTGGGCTGATCCGACGATAGAAACCTGATCCGACAGACACCTGATCCGACAGACACCTGATCCGACGCGGGACAAGAACGAAGGAACGGACGATGCGCGACAAGCCCTGGATCATTCGCACTTATGCGGGCCATTCGACGGCGAAGGAGTCGAATGCGCTGTATCGCAAGAACCTCGCCAAGGGCCAGACCGGCCTTTCGGTCGCCTTCGATCTACCGACCCAGACCGGCTACGACAGCGACCACGTGCTGTCGCGCGGGGAGGTCGGAAAGGTCGGCGTCGCGATCAGCCATCTCGGCGATATGCGCGCGCTGTTCGAGAATATCCCGCTCGACGCGATGAACACCTCGATGACCATCAATGCGACCGCCGCTTGGCTGCTCGCGCTCTATATCGCGGTCGCCGACGAGCAGGGCGTGCCGCGCGAACAGCTTCAGGGCACGACGCAGAACGACATCATCAAGGAATATCTCTCGCGCGGCACC
>CAZTTL010000325.1:0-3963 GCA_964616635.1 uncultured Rhodoplanes sp.
TGACCCGAAGCGGCCCATACGGATGTCCGACGGCGTTTGCCGGATCGCGCTCCCAATCTAAAAGTGAGGCATCTCACTCCGTTTGCCGACTGCGTCGACGCCGCCAGGTGGCCGGGGGCGTATTCATCACACGCTTGAACGAGCGGGTGAAAGAGGCTTCAGACTCATAACCCACTTCCTGCGCGACCTGCGCGATCGACTTGTTGCTGTTGACGAGCTCGTGGGCAGCGACGTGGATACGCCATTTGGCGAGGTATTGCATCGGCGGGATGCCCAGCACTCCGCAAAAGCGGTCCGCCAGCGCCGAGCGCGACAGGCCCGCTTCCTTGCCGAGCGCCTCGACCGTCCACGGCATGGCGACGCGCGCATGTATGAGCGCCAGCGCGCGCGCGACGTAAGGATCCTTCAGGCCGGCGAGCCAACCCTGCTGCTGGTCGGGCAGCGTGCTTGCGTAGCGCTGGATCGCCTCGACGAACAGCAATTCCGACAGCCGGCTCATCAACACTTCCGAGCCCAGATGGCCGGCGGCAATCTGCTCGGCCGCGTGATGAAACATGCTGCTGATCCACGCGCCGGCGCTGCCATCCCGCACGTTGAGATGCAAAGCGGCGGGCAAGGCGTTCACCACCGGATTGCCGTGCACGTCCTCTGTGCCGAGAAACCCGCAGACGATGCGCGTGCGCGGACCGCCACCGTCGAGTTTCATCTCGAGCAGCCCGCCCTCGATCGGGCGCGCGACATAGTCCCGGCTCTGCACCGGCGCACGCGTAAGGTCGGTGCCGAGCAGGTGCATGTCGTTGCGCGGAAACATGACCGACTCGCCGGCCTCCAGCGCGAGCTCGAGGCCGTCCTCCATGCGCACGCGCATCTGGCCTTCCAGCACGTAGTGATAGGGAATGACGTGTGCCGTGTCGCCGAGATAGGGAGCGCAGCTCTGCGGCAGGACTTTGACCGAGATGCACCACGGGTGACAGAATTCGCCGTGCAAGAACACGCCGCCCTTCAGGCGCATGACCCGCAAAACGTCCGACAGGGCGTCCATCGCATCACCTCGAAAACAGGCGTCTCGATCAAAAAAGCCGGCGATTTCGTCATGGATAGTTGGGCCAATCCGGCGGCATAAGGTGCCCCGCAAGGACGCGCCGCGCAATTGCGTTTTGTCGCGCCCCACCCCGGGAGGAGATGCAGTCATGGATGCAATTGCGAACAAGGTGATGAACGAAGACAAGCTCAACGCGATGATCGGTCAGATGATGAGCGACCTCGGCGGGGCATTCAGCATCGGCTTAGTGCGCCTCGGCTCCGCGCTCGGTCTCTACCGGACCCTGCTGGCGGAAGCCCCGCTGACCTCGGCCGAACTCGCCGCTAGGACCGGCCTGCACGAGCGCTACGTGCGCGAATGGCTGGCGCATCACGCGGCGTCGAACTACGTGACCTATGATCCAGTTACCAAATCCTTCGAGCTGCCGCCCGAGCAGGCGGCGGTGCTCGCCGACGAGGAAAGCCCGGTCTACCTCGCCGACGCCTTCGAGGCGGCGGCCGCTTATGTCGAGGACCATGCCAAAGTCAAGACCGCCTTCGTCAAGGGTCGCGGCGTCGGCTGGGGCAAGCGCACCGGCTGCACGTTCTGCGCCGTCGCGCGCTTTTTTCGTCCCGGCTATCAGGCCAATATCGTCGACAAATGGCTGCCCGCGCTCGACGCCGTGGTCGAGAAGCTCGAACGCGGCGCCCGCGTCGCCGATGTCGGCTGCGGCCACGGCTATTCCACTGTGATGATGGCGCAGGCCTTCCCCAATTCGGAATTCGTCGGCTTCGACTTCCACCAGGCCTCGATCGACGACGCGCGCAAGCATGCGAAACAGCACAAAGCCGTCGGCAATGTCCGCTTCGAGGTCGCCGCGGCGAAGACTTTCTCGGGCAGGGACTACGACCTCGTCACATTCTTCGACTGCCTGCACGACATGGGGGATCCGGCCGGCGCGGCGTGTCACGTGCGCCAGGCGCTCAAGCCCGACGGCACCTGGATGATCGTCGAGCCGTTCGCCCGCGATAATCTGGAGGACAACCTCACCCCGGTTAGCCGGCTCTACTATGCGGCGTCAACGCTGTTGTGCGTGCCGACCTCGCTCGACCAGGAAGTCGGCGCCGCGCTCGGCGCGCAGGCGGGCGAGAAGCGTCTGCGCGAGGTGGTGGTCGACGAAGGCGGCTTCACCCGTTTCCGCTGCGCCGCCGAGACGCCGTTCAACCTTATCCTCGAAGCAAGGCCATAGCACCCACAGATCGAGGCGAAGCACACATGAGACGGCGCATCGATTCACCCGCGTCCATTTCCTTACGAGGCACAGCGATGACCTGTTCCGAGCGCGTGCAATGGTCCGAATTGTCGCTGCGCGACGCGACCGCGCGCTTGCGCGACGGCGACATCTCGGCCGAGGGCTACGTGCAAGCGCTGCTCGACGTTTGCGATGCCAAGGCACCGCTCAACGCCTTCATCGCGCTCGACCGCGCCCGCGTATTGAGCGAAGCGCGCGCCGCCGACCTCATGCGCAGGCGGGGCTATTTGCTGGGGCCGCTGCACGGCGTTCCACTCGCCATCAAGGATGTGTTCGACGTGACGGGGTCGCCGACCACCGCGGGCACGCCGGCCTTGCGCGATCATCTGCCACGGCGAACCGCGCCGCTCGTGCAGACCCTGTTCGATGCCGGCGCCTCAATGCTCGGCAAGACCAACATGCACGAACTGGCTTTCGGCATCACCAGCGCCAACGATTTCACCGGTGCGGTCCGCAATCCTCGCGACCCAACACGGTCGCCCGGTGGCAGCAGCGGCGGGACGGCGGCGGCGGTGGCTGCTGGCATGGCGCCGGCGGGTCTCGGTTCCGACACCAGCGGCTCAATCCGGATCCCGGCGGCACATTGCGGTATCGTTGGCTTTCGGCCGTCGACCGGCCGCTACGCTGGCGACGGCATGGTGCCGATGAGCCATACGCGCGACGCACCCGGCCTGATGGCGCGCCACGTGGAGGACATCGCCTTCATCGACCGGATCATCGCGCGCGGCTATCCGCTGCCGCAGGCCGACCTGAAAGGACTGCGCATCGGCCTGCCGCGCGACTATTTCTTTGCCGCGCTCGACGACCGGATTGCTGCCGCCGTTGAAACTGAGCTCGATCGGCTGGCAGCGCTTGGTGTGGTGTTCGTCGAGGCCACGCCGCCGGATTTCGCCAAGGCGCGCGAAGTGACAGGCCCGATCATGGCCTGGGAAATGCCGCGCGACGTCGCAAGCTATCTGGTAACAGCAGGGTCACAACTCACCTTCGCGGATGTGGTCGCAACAACAGTAAGCCCTTACGTCAAATCCGAGCTGGAAGGACTCCTAGCTGCATCGCCCAAACTCGACGCGCGCTACTGGCGCGCCGTGTCCGAGGTCCTGCCACGCCACCGTGCCGCATACGAAGCCTATCTTCACGACAACGATCTGCAGGCCATCGCCTTTCCAACAACGCCGCTTCCACCGCCGCCTCTGGGTGAAAACAACTCGGTGCAAGTGAATGGCGAACCAGTTTCCATCTGGTGCAATCTGCGAAACTCGGTGCCGGCTACGCTGCTGGGTGCACCAGCCCTCAGCGTGCCAATCGCGACAACCGATGAGGGTTGGCCCGTCGGCCTCGAATTTGACGGGTGGCCCGGCCGGGACAGGGAATTACTGGCGCTCGGTGTGGCATGGGAGCGGTGCAGCGCCCCATCCTGACGCCGCGGTGCGGTACGCCCATTGCCATGACCGAGACCGGATTAGAGAACGATGCGATGTGCATTGTCTCTGCCCTGGTAGGAGGGCAACGTGCGAGAGCAGCCACCGATACCAGCTGCACTGAAGCGCTTTCCTCTGATAACTATCCGGTCCGCTATTGGCACGTTCCGTCCGTGCCGGCTGCTGCTCAGGTTGGTCCGGTAGTTGGGGGC
>CAZTTL010000326.1:0-3962 GCA_964616635.1 uncultured Rhodoplanes sp.
ACCGCAGCCTCAGCCCCCTCGGCCCGACCGGCGAGGTCATCGGCGGCCGCAGCCTGGTCGAGGCCTCGCTGGAGGCGCGCATAAAGGTCACCGATAAGATCGGGATCGTCCCGTTCCTCGATGCCGGCAATGCTTTTCTGGCGAGCTATCCGGATTTTAGCCAGCCGCTGCGCGTCGCTGCCGGAGTCGGGCTGCGCTACTACACCGCGATCGGGCCCATTCGCGTCGACGCGGCGTTTCCGCTCAATCGTCGCGTCGGCGACGATTCCTTCGCAATCTATGTTGGCATCGGACAGGCATTCTGACGTGCGAGCACCTATACGACCAAGACGCATCGGCGTGCTTTCGGCCCTGGTGATCGGCCTGATGGCGGTGCTAATTTCGACACTGCTGAGCCGCGGCGGCGAAGACGAGAAGGGCCTTCTCGCAAGCCTGCTGTCGCGGGTGCTGTCGACGCCGACGGCGCAGGTGACGATCGGCGAGGTCGAGGGCGCGCTCTCCTCCAACGCTGTCGTTCGCAACATCACGATCGCTGATCGCGACGGCGTCTGGCTGCACTTGGATCAGGTCAAGCTGACGTGGCGGCGCTCGGCTTTGCTGCTGCGCCGCCTTGAAGTCGATCGACTCGAAGTCGGCACGCTGACGATTCATCGCCGGCCCTTGCCGGCCGATCAACCGGTGTCTGATACCGACGAGCCGCTTCTCCCGGAGCTGCCGCTCAAGGTGGACATCAAGGACTTCAGCCTGCGCGAATTGGCGCTCGGTGCCCCGGTGGTCGGTGTGGCGGCGCGCCTCGCCGGCGCCGGCGCGGCGAGCCTCGGTAGCCCGTCCGAAGGCCTGAGCCTGCGCTTCGACGCCCGGCGCCTCGACGCTGCCGGCACGCTCACCGCGCGGCTCGCCCTGTGGCCGCAGACCGAACGTCTCAACCTCACGCTGTCTGTCCACGAGCCCAAGAACGGCATTCTCGCCAATGCCCTGAATATCCCGGACCAACCGCCAGTCAGCTTCGACCTTGCCGGCTCCGGGACGCTCGATGCCTTTGCCGCGCGGCTCGTATTCGATGCCGGAGCCGGCATTGGCGCAACCGGCTCGGCTCGGTTGCAGCGCCAAGCAGGCGCGCGGCTGCTCTCGCTCGATCTTCAGGCGCGGATCGAAGGATTACTGCCTGACCCGGCGGCGGCCGTCTTTGCGGGAACGACGCGGCTCGACGGCGCCGTGGCCTTTGCCGACAGCGGCGCCCTCGATATTACGGCGCTGACGGTCATGTCGCGCACGGCCCGTCTCGACGTGCAAGGCCAGCTGTCGTTGGAGCGGATCGCCCAGCTCAGAGTATCAGCGCGCACACTGACTGACGCCGGCGCCGCAACGAATGCAAGCAACGCCGCGATCGGTCGGCTCGCCTTTGATGCCAGCCTCGCAGGACCCATCAGCGGTCCACGGATCGATGCAACGCTCGATGCAGACAATATCACTGTGCCCCAGGGAAAACTGGCAAAGCTCGTGGCGCGGTTCTCCGCTTCCCCGAATGGAGATGGGAGCGAGCAGGCGAAACCAATCCCGTTCACGGCGAGCGCCGAAGCGAGTGGTCTGCAGCCGGCTGACCCGGCGCTGGCGCGTGCGCTCGGCGCCACTGTCTCGCTGACCCTTGCCGGGCAGATGCGCGAGGGCATAGCCGATCTACAGACGGCGCGGTTGCGACTGACGACCGCGGACACTTCCTTCGCCGGTCGGATCGGCCGCTCGATATTGCAGGGCCGGCTGACGCTCGCTGCGCCCGATCTCTCTAATTTCAGCGATCTCGTATCCCGGCCTTTGCGCGGCAGGCTGGGCGTTATTGCCGACCTCACCGGCGTTCCAAAGCAGGGACGCATCGAGGCAGCGATCGACGGCCACGCCAGCGATCTTGCGACCGGCGTGGCAGCCATTGACGGGCTGCTCGGCGGGCGGCTTGCGCTGAACGGGATGATCCGCAAGCATCCGAAGCGCGGTTTCGGGTTCGGCAAACTGCGTCTCACCGGCGCGCATGTGTCCGGGGAGGCCGATGGCGACGCCACTGCCGAGCGGGCAAGCGTCGAGATTCGTTTCACCATTCCCGAGCTGCACCACGCCGATGCGCGGTTGTCCGGCCGCGCCGAGGCGATCGCACGTCTGAGCGGCTCCATCGACCGTCCCGACGGCATCGCCGCCATCACTGTGAGCGACGCCAGCGCGCTCGGGCGGCCTATTCCGCGCCTTGCCTTGGAGGCGAGTGGATCGAACCTGACCGGCCTGCTCAACGCGCAGGTCACGCTCTCGGGCGAAGTGGACCACAAGCCCGCGCGCGGCGCGCTCCGCCTCGCTCGACCGGCGGATGGCGGCTGGCGCGTCGATGCTCTCGACCTGCAGATCGGCTCGGTGACAATGCAGGGAGACATCACCCTCGATGCGCACCGTCTCGCTGACGGCCGGCTTGCCATCGCCGCAGGCAATCTCGATGATCTCTCTCCGCTCGCGCTCACGTCGATGTCGGGGACCTTGCGCGCCGACGCGACTGTGACCGTGACCGGCGGCCGGCAGAACGGCACAATCGCCGCTGAAGCCCACAATGTGAAGATCGGGTCCTCGACCCTCAATCGCCTCACGGCGCGCGGTGACATCAGGGATGTCTATCGACGCCCGGTTCTTGATGCCGACATCAGCGTTGACCGCGCCAATATCGCGGGCGAGGCAGTCTCGCAGCTTCGGCTGAGCGCGCAAGGCGCGGCGCATGCAAGCACCGTTGCGCTCACGGCGCAGGTCCGTGGCTTCGCCCTTGATGCCCGCGCTCGCCTGGTGCCGGCGGATGCCGTCAGGATCGAGCTCACCAGCCTGACCGCACGCCGCGGCGAGCACCGCGTGGCCTTGCTGCAACCCACAACGCTGACCCTGCTTGATCAAGGCGTCGACATTCACTCGTTGAAGTTCGCGCTCGATCGCGGGCGGCTCGCTATTGACGGCCGTGTTGGGTCCACGCTCGACGTTACGGTTGCGGCGCAAACCGTCCCACTCGCGCTGTCGGAAACCGTGATGCCAGAACTTGGCCTCTCCGGCACGCTCGACGGCGAGGCGAAGATCACCGGTACCGCCACATCACCGACCGGTCGTTGGCGCATGCGGGTCGAGAAGCTTGTGGCCCCGCAATCGCGCGAGTTCGGCCTGCCGGCGCTTGATGTCAGCGGGTCGGGCCAACTTGTCGGTCGCGCTTCGACGGTTGATGCCATCATCCAGGCCGCCAACGCCGGCACGCTGCGCATCGCTGGGACGGTGCCGTTCCGCGACGGCGGCCTGGACCTGGCGATAAGAGGCACCGTCGATCTCGCTGCCGCCAATCAGCGTGCATCGGCCGCCGGCCGCCGGGTGACCGGAAAAACGGGTATCGATCTGAAAGTCGGCGGCAGCCTCTCGAAGCCGGAGGTTAACGGCACCATGACGATCGGCAACGGCACCTACTCGGATGCTGCCCTCGGCATCCGCTTGAGTAAGATCGCCGGTCGTCTCGTCGCGCAGGAGGCGGAGTTGCGCATCGAGCATATGCGCGCACAGATGCCGAACGGCGGCACGATCACGGCGCAAGGCCAAGTGCGTATCGACGCTGCGGCGGGATTTCCTGGGGTGATCCGGATTTCTAGCGAGTCCGGCAGGCTTGTCGCGAACGACATCGTCGATGCCGTCACTGGCTTGTCACTGACGGTGTCGGGGCCGCTGGCGCGCAGTCCGCAGGTCTCCGGACGCGTCGATGTCGTTTCGCTGGACGTGACCATCCCCGAACGCCTGCCGACGACGCTGCGTCCGATCGAGGGGACCCGTCACGTCGCTCCGCCGCCCGCCGCGGCGGCACGTCTTGCCGTCGCTGAGCAGGCAAAGTTGCGCGCCCGCCGCACGCCGGCTTTTGATGCGGCGCTCGACCTGACGATCAGCGCACCGAATCGTGTCTTCCTGCGCGG
>CAZTTL010000327.1:0-3945 GCA_964616635.1 uncultured Rhodoplanes sp.
GAAGATGTCGAAGTCGAGGCGCAACACCATCGACCCCGACGAGATCATCGGCGCGTTCGGGGCCGATACCGCCCGCTGGTTCATGCTGTCCGACTCGCCACCCGATCGCGACGTGATCTGGACCGAGGAAGGCGTGCGCGGCGCCAGCCGCTTCGTCCAGCGCATTTGGCGGCTTGCGACCGACGTGGCGGCCCTGCGCGTGAAGACCAAAGCGCGGCCCGAAACCCTTGGGCCGCAGGCGGTTGGCATCCGCCGGGTCGCCCACAAGGCGCTGGCGGCATTCAGCGCCGATGTGGAAAAACTGCGCTTCAATGTCTGCGTCGCCCATGTCTACGACTTCGTGAACCAGTTGCAGAGCGAGCTTGAGGCCGCGCGCGGCAAGGACGGTAGCGCACCGGCGGCGGATGTCGCCCGCGCGCTTTTCGAGGCAACGGAAATACTTATTCAGCTCATTGCGCCGATGATGCCGCATCTGGCGGAGGAATGCTGGGCCGCGCTCGGTCACGACGCGCTGGTGGCAATGACTCCGTGGCCGGAGGTCGAGCCCGACCTGCTGGTCGACGAGACCATTACCCTGCCGGTGCAGGTGAACGGAAAGAAGCGAGGTGATGTTACTGTGCCACGCCTCGCCGGAAAAGAAGAGGTCGAGACTGCCGTTCTTGCTCTTGATGCGGTAAAAAGGGCACTGGATGGCAAACCGCCGAAGAAAGTGATCGTGGTGCCGCAGAGGATCATCAATGTCGTCGCTTGACCGCCGTGGCCTTCTGTCCACCGCCTTACGGCTGTCGCTCGTGGTCGGCGCTGGTGCGTTGGCCGCCGGCTGCTTCCAGCCGCTTTACGGCGAGCACACGCTCGATGGTGGTCCCTCGATCAAATCGGCGCTGAGCCAGGTCGAGGTTGACCAGATTCCGGCGCCGAACGGCTCACCGGAAGCCCGGATCGCGGTCGAGCTCCGCAACCAGCTGCTGTTCGGACTGAATGGCGGCACGCCGCTGCCGCCGACCCACCGGCTCAGCATCCGTATCACCTCCAGCCGAACCTCGATCATTGTCGACACCAAGACGGCGCGCCCGGACGTGGAGAATTACGGGCTGAACGCCACCTACACGCTCATCGATCTGAATACCGGCAAGGCCGTCATCAACGACCAGACGTTCACCCGCGTCTCTTACGACATTCCTGGCCAAGAGCAGCGCTTCGCCCGCCAGCGCGCGTTGCGCGACGCCGAGACCCGGGCCGCCGAGGTCATCGCCAGTAATATCAAGTCGCGGCTCGCCTCCTATTTCGTTGCCGGCACCTGACGGACCCGCGCGCGATGGTAGCCCTCAAGGGCGCGGACATCGACGCCTATGTCGCCAAGCCGGACGCCCGTCCTGTAGTCCTGGTCTATGGCCCGGATGCCGGCTTGGTCCGCGAACGCGGCGAAGCTTTGCTGCGTGCTTCGGTCGACGA
This sequence comes from uncultured Rhodoplanes sp., assembly GCA_964616635.1. Classification (GTDB taxonomy): domain Bacteria; phylum Pseudomonadota; class Alphaproteobacteria; order Rhizobiales; family Xanthobacteraceae; genus Rhodoplanes. The sequence continues at coordinate 1,453 of CAZTTL010000327.1, forward strand.
TCCGCAGGACCCGTTTGCACTGGTCCGGTTCGAGGCCGATACGGTGACCAGCGAACCGCAGCGGCTGCTCGAGGAAGCGCATACGGTGCCGCTGTTCGGCGGCCGCCGCGCGATCTCGATCCGGGCCGGCACCGCGAATATCGCTCCCGCGGTTGAAGCCTTGCTCGCCGACCCGCCGGCCGGCGACTGCCGCGCGATTATCGAAGCGGGTGACCTGCGCAAAACCGCGCCGCTGCGGACCCTGTGCGAGCGGGCCAAAGGCGTCGTCGTCCTGCCCTGCTATGCCGACACCGAGCAAGCTCTCGCCCGTCTCATCGTCGATGAGCTGCGCCAAGATGGGCTGACGATCGCGCCCGACGCTCAGACCTTGTTGGCGTCGCTGCTCGGCGGCGACCGGCAGGCCTCGCGCAACGAAATACGCAAACTCGCCCTCTACGCGCACGGCAGGAAGCGCGTCGACATCGACGACGTCCTGGCCGTCGTTGCCGACGCTTCGGCATTGGCGCTTGACGCCGTCGTCGATGCCGCCTTCGCCGGGCAAATCCCGCTCTTCGACCGCCAGTTCGCCCGCGCGCGAACGGCGGGTGTGCCGCCCGGTACCATCCTCAGTGCTGTCGGCCGCCAGGCGGCGCAGCTTCACCGCGCCCGGCTGGCCGTCGAAGCCGGGAAAAATTCCGCGGAGGCAATCCGCGAAACGTTCCGGCCGCCGCTGTTCTTCCGGCGCGAGCCGGCGGTGAAATCCGCGCTCGGCATCTGGACGTCAGGCCGCCTCGAAGCGGTCATGACCGCGATCGCGGGGGCCATGCTCGCGACCCGCCGCTGGCCGGCTGCGGCTGAAACCACGACGCACCAAATCTTGCTCGCCACGGCGATGAAAGCACGCCGAGCCGCTTGAAGCCATTCGGCCGGACCAAGCCCGCACACGGCATTCGCACGGATCGCGCAAAAAACATCTCCAGCGGACAGATGCTTCCCTTCAGCAGGCGAATTAGCCATTAATAAGTAGACGAATTAGTAGGGTTAACCTTCTGGTAGGCCTTGCCTAGCTATTATGCAATTCCTCGTTTTATTTTCATGACGGCACACCCTTATGAGCAAACAACCGACGTCGACTGCCCAACCTGACTTCGTGCGCCCGCTGGTCCATGAACTGGGAATGATCTCAGTCGAGCTTGCCGATGTCGCTGGCAATATCGGCAATGTCGATAGCCGGGCGCAAAGCCTCACCGCGGAGTGCCGCACCCTCGTCACCGCCGCAACCGAACTTACCGGCTCGACCCGCCGCATCGGATGCATTGCCGACGAAGCCGGCAAGGCGATCGAGCAAGCGCGAATCGAAATGCAGGAATCGAACAATTCGGTTGAAGCGTCGCTTGCGGACATTAGCGCACTGGCCACAGCAACGGCCGGCTTTGAGAACAAACTCCAGGGATTGCGCACCGCGCTCGATCGCGTCGGCGCTGCCGCGTCCGGCATTCAGGCGATCGCTCGCCAGACCAATCTGCTGGCGCTCAATGCAACAATCGAGGCCGCCCGCGCGGGTGATGCCGGCCGCGGCTTCGCCCTTGTTGCGGGCGAAGTGAAGGCGCTTGCCAAGCAAACGACAGACGCGACCGCGCAAATCGAGGCGACGCTGGCGTATCTCAATGAGCAGACCGGCAAGCTCGTCGCCGAATCGCTCGACACCGTGAACCGCGCCCGCGCAGTGCAGTCGGGCACCACTGCGATCCGCCAAGTCATTGATCATGTCGGGCCGACGATGGCGACCATGGGCGGCAATATGCGGCAGATCGTCGAGTCGACCGGCGATATCCGGGGCCGCTGCGACGCCCTGCTGGCCGCCTTTACCAATATGTCGGGGAATCTCGATCAGTCTTCGGTCAACCTCCATCAGGCTGATGAACGGGTGAACCATCTCCTGTGCAAAAGCGAGGAGCTGTTGCTGAGCACGCTGCAGTCCGGCATCGAGACCGACGACACGCCAGTTATCATGCTGGCGAAAGAAACGGCGCAGCAGGTCGCGGACGCTTTCGAGGCAGGGCTGGCCAAGGGCACCATCGCGCTCGCCGAGCTATTCGACGAGACCTATGTCCCGATTGCCGGCAGCAACCCGCCGCAGGTGATGACCCGCTTCGTTACCCTTTGCGACCGCCTCCTGCCGGCGATCCAGGAGCCGCTGCTGGCAAAGAGTTCGCAGATCGCCTTCGCCGCCGCCGTCGATCGTAACGGCTATCTTCCCACCCACAACAACAAATTCTCCCAGCCGCAACGGCCCGGCGATGTCGCCTGGAACACCGCCAACTGCCGCAACCGCCGGATCTTCAACGATCGCACCGGCCTTGCCGCCGGCCGGAGCACCAAGCCGTTCCTGCTGCAGACCTACCGGCGCGACATGGGTGGCGGCCGTTTCGTGCTGATGAAAGATTGCTCGGCGCCGATCATGATCCGTGGCCGGCACTGGGGTGGCTTCCGGATCGGTTACACGCCGACCGC
>CAZTTL010000328.1:0-3939 GCA_964616635.1 uncultured Rhodoplanes sp.
GGTGTTCGGCATGGTGATACAATCAGAAATTATTTCCGGAAATGTAACCGGAAATAAAAGTGGGCGTAATAGCAAGCTAAGTCATTGATATCACGGGTCCTCCCGCGGTGCCAACCTATGCGGGGGGCAATGGCCCGGAATATCGCCACCGACCGCCCGAAAATCTGAGTTACCACTGATCCCGGTTACCACTGGAAGAGCCGGCGCGAACGCTTTGTAGCGGCGCTGGATTTGGCTGCGGGAGCCAGTGGTACAGGGGGCCGGTACACGGCCCCGCGGTTACCACCCCACCGATCTGATGATGCCGCCCCGATTGCCAGACGCCGTCGAGCATGTTCCGCTCGCGCGACTGATCCCGTATGCGCGCAACGCCCGCACGCATGACGACGACCAAGTCGCGAAGATCGCAGCCTCGATCGTCGAGTTCGGGTGGTTGAACCCGGTCCTGATCGACGACGCCGGCAATGTCATCGCCGGGCACGGCCGTCTGCTCGCTGCACAGAAGCTCGGGCTGGACGTGGTCCCGGTACTCCGGGCGTCGCATCTGACGCCGGCCCAGGCGCGGGCGTATCGGCTGACAGACAACCGTCTCTCGGAACTGGGAGGCTGGGATGACGCGCTGCTGTCGGACGAATTGCATGCACTGAACGAACTCGGCTTCGATCTCGAGCTCACCGGCTTCGACGAAGCCGATCTCGACCGGCTCCTGGCGCCGCTCGATGAGACCGGCGCGGCGGAAGACGAAAACGAACTGCCCGAGCCGCCGGCCGAACCGGTCACGCGCGCGGGCGATGTGTGGATCTGCGGCGAGCATCGGGTCCTATGCGGCGACGCGACCAAGCTGGCTGACGTCGAGAAAGTGCTGGGCGGCGAGCTCGCCGATATGTGCTTCACCGACAGTCCCTACAACGTGAACTATTCGAACTCGACCAGGGACAAGGAGAAAGGCAAGAGCCGGCCGATCCTGAATGACGCCCTTGGAGAAGAGTTCGGCGCTTTCCTCTACGACGCGTGTGTCAACATCCTCACCGTGACCAAGGGCGCGGTGTACATGTGCATGTCATCGTCGGAGCTCGACACGCTGCAGAAAGCGTTTCGCGAGGCCGGCGGCAAGTGGTCGACCTTCGTGATCTGGGCGAAGAACACGTTTACGCTCGGGCGTTCGGATTACCAGCGCCAGTACGAACCAATCCTGTACGGCTGGAAGCAGGGCGTCGACCACTACTGGTGCGGCGCCCGCGACCAGGGCGACGTGTGGTTCTTCGACAAGCCCGCGAAGAACGATCTACATCCGACGATGAAGCCGGTCGCGCTTGTCGAGCGCGCGATCCGCAATTCGTCCAAGAGCCGTGACATCGTGCTCGACCCGTTCGGCGGATCCGGCACGACGCTGATCGCCGCCGAGCGGAGCGGGCGACGGGCGCGACTGATCGAGCTCGACCCGAAATATGCCGACGTCATTGTCCAACGATGGCAGGACTCGACAGGAGGCGCAGCCCTGCTCGCTGAGACAGGTGAGGCGTTTCGTGCGTCAGCTGAAAAGCCGTACGCCGCCCACGGCAAGGTCAGCAGAAAACGCTCGACCAATCGCAACCAAACCCAGGCGCCTTAAGCGGCGGGTGTCGAGTGCGACATCGGTGCGGAAGGGCGCGAAGTCCTGAAATCGGAACGGCGCCGTCCGCCATTGCGGATCGGCGCGGAAGCTCTGCCGATAGGATTGCCAGGGCCGGTTCAGATCGCTGGTGCGCAGGTGGATGCTGTACTCTTCGCCGTTGCCGAAGACGTCCAGTTCTATTCCGGACCAGGCGCTCAGATCGACAGCGTTGCCGTCCGGAGAGAAATCGAGCGATATCTGAACGAAGCCGCCGTTGTTTTCGAGGCTGACATCGCCGCGCATACGGATCGCCGGTCGGCCAGCCACCATCTCGCGATCCATAGTCCCGTTGGACACCCCGCCCATCACCCGATCGGTGAACAGCTGCCATTGGGCTCCAATGAAGGACAGGGGCGGTTCGCGGCTGAGATCGTCGATGATGGCGGACTTCGGACCCATGGTTTCGCCTCGTACTGCGCCGGAACTCCAGGCGAAGCCCGCAAGGATCAAGAACGTGCGACGGTCATATAGCATCATGAAGAAGTAAGCCCCCGAGGCGGCCGATACCAGACCGATGGCTCGCCGTCGGCAGCCTCGTCGATGGTGGTGAGAATCACGCGGGTAGCCGGCGAGCCTCAAGCAGGACGAGTTCGGGTCACCGCTCGTCAATCATAAGACGCGATCGCAGGTGCGACCGATCTGGTTAACTGTGGTTGTTAAGCGGAGCGAGATCGCTGTTGGGCATGCTGTCGGCAACTGGGCGGAAACAGCTCAGCTGGGAGCCAACTTCGAGGCGTCAATTTCTTGGTATGAGATAAGGGTCGGGCCGCAAATGCGCCCGACCCTTTTCGCTGCAACGCGATTCAGAGCGCGTTCAGCCTGCGTTCGTGATGCGATAGAATCGTCCCCGCTGTTCATCCTTCTCCGATCGCACATCCAGCCCGAGCTTCTTCTTGAGCGCACCGGCGATCGCGCCGCGCGCTGTGTGCGGTTGCCAGCCAAAGGCTTTGACGATTTCGTCGATCGTCGCGCCCTCGGGCCGCTTGAGCATGGCGATGAGCTGCGCCTGTTTGGTGTTGGCGCGCGTCGCGCCTGTGCTGGCGCGCGCTCGCTTCTTGCTCTTGGATCGGCGCTCCGGACGGTCGGTCGCTTCGACGCCCGATTCCCCGCCGGCGGGTTCGGCTTCGTCATCCGATCCGGGGTCGGCCGGATCGATCCCGAGCGCATAGAAGGCGCCGCGGGTCGCGCGCAGGGCGATGCGCCCGCGATCCTCGTCGCTGCGCCAGACCGGCTCGTCGCGCTTGGCGCGGGTCTCCTTGATCAGCCCCTTGGCGAGCAGGCTGTTGACCACCTTGCCGGCGGCCCCACCCTTCAGCTTGGCGGGCAGCGGCAGCACGTTGCGATCGGCGCGCTGACAGGCGGCGGACAGCACCACGAGTTGGGAATCGGATAGCTTGGACATGGTTGCGGCTCCTTGCAGTCGAGCCGCGAGGATCGCGGCCCTTGTACAGCCGCAAGCCCCGCATCGGCGCGGGGGGAAATCGCATGAGGGCTGCAAGCGCGTCCGGTGGATGGCGTCATACATGCTCTGCCTGCGCCAGAAGCCAAGCGTAATCTGCGCCATTTGCTTGCTATCTTCACCGCGAGCCGTTGATGGGATTATCGATCCGCGCCTATGCGCGCCGGCGCGGGGTGAGCCATGTGGCGGTGCTGCGCGCGATCAAGCAGGGCCGCGTGCCGGTCGAGCCGGACGGCACTATCGATCCGGCGAAAGCTGACGCGGCGTGGGAGCGCTCGACCGATCCCGGCCGGGCGAAGCCGAAACCAAAGGCGACCCCGACGAAGCTCCGCCCGGTCGGCGAGGCGGCGCTTGGCTCCGTCCGGGAGACCCTGAAGGAACAGGGGCTGCCCGCCGGGGGCACCGTCACTTTCGTGCAGGCGCGCACCGCCCACGAGATCGCCAAGGCCCATCTCGCCCGGCTGCGGCTGCAGCGCATGAAGGGGGAACTGGTGGACCGGGCGCGGGCGACAGCGCTCGTCTTCCGGCTTGCGCGCGAGGAACGGGATTCCTGGCTCAACTGGCCGGCGCGGGTCGCAGCATTGATCGCCGCCGAGCTCGGCGCGGAGGCGCACGCCGTCCAGAAAAGCATCGAGGCGCATGTGCGGACGCAACTCACCGAACTGACCGACGTGCGGCCTGAATTCCGATGATTGATCTTGGACAATCTGTTCGGCTTCGACGGCGCGGAGGATTTGAGCCGCGCCTGGCGGGATGGGCTCACCCCCGATCCGGCGCTCACCGTCTCGCAATGGGCGGATCGGCACCGGGTTCTGTCCCCGCGCGA
>CAZTTL010000329.1:0-3935 GCA_964616635.1 uncultured Rhodoplanes sp.
GAGATTGGCGCCGGTCAGCACCGACGGCATGCGGCCATGGACTGAATTGAAGCCATGCGAGTTGCCGAGGAAATAGGTCGGCGTTTTCGACGAGCAGCCGATGCCGGACAGCTTCGCCACCCGGTGTGGCTCGATCGCGAGCTCGAAGCAGGCCTCGATAATCGCCGCCGAGATCGAGTCGTGCCCGCAGCCGGCGCACAGCGTCGATACCGTGCCTTCGTAGTCGCGCCGGGTGTAGCCGAGTTCGTTTTTCGGCAGCGCCGGATGGTGGAATTTCGGTTTGGCAAGATAGGTCATCGGCGTGAACTCATGAGGAATTGACGGAGCGTGCTGCCGTCCGCGGTGCGGACATCAGAAATGCGCCAACCGTCTTTGGCTGAGGCAAGCTCATAGGTGAGACGAACTGGCTCGCCCATATTCTTGAACGCGACCGCGACGGTCGCCTGGTCGCCCTTGGTGACGGTCGGTGAGATCGTCATGTCGCTCAGTGCAAAGTCCTGCCCCTGGATGAAGAAGTCGGCGTCGATCGTCGCCGCCTTCCACAGTTTCGCCAGCGCGGGAACGAGAAACTTGCGGAGCGTCCCGTTGTCCTGCGGGAAACCGCTCAGGTCGTTCTGGCCGCTGCCGTAGAACGCATAAAGCGCACGCACGACCGCTTCCGGAGAGGCAAATTGCGCGTGCGCCACTCCTGAAAGAACGAGGATTGTTGCGATGACCGGGGCTGTGATGGGATCGCGGCGCATGAACTAACCCGTCGGTTCTCGCACTTGCTTGCGCGAAGCATCCGCTTTGGCCGGTATGGCCGCAAGCGCACCGGGCGGCACGACTCGCGTTCGCTTGCGCGGCGCGATCAGGCTGCGCAGATACCGCGTCATCGGCCGCTCCAGGACATAATAGGTCGCAAGGCCCAGCGTGGTCGCGCCAATCAGGCCAAGCCCGACATAGAACCAGGGCGCATCGGCAACGCCGAATGGCATCCGGTAGGACAGCGCCAGAGCGCCGCGGATGGGAAAGGCGTGCAGCAGATAGAGTGCATAGGAGGCATCGCCGATCCTGGCGAGCAGGCGCCAGACCGAACCCTCCAGCGTGAAATCCCCGAACGTCGCTCCCGCGACCATCAGCGCGGCCGGGATGCCATTCGCGAGAATGCGCAGTGTGGGGTCGACGACCACCGCATTGTGCCAGGTGAGAGCGACGCTGGCGGCGATCAACGCAAGGCACAGCGGCTTCCAGAGGCGCAGTCCCTCGCGGTAGAGCAGGCCGATCACCATGCCATAGATAAATTGATAGACGAGCGGTCTGGTCCAGAAAGCGACCGCCGTCGAGGATGGCGCTAGTCGACTTCCATACATGACGCCGGCAATGAGAACGGCGGAAGCAAGACACACCGCCAGCCGCCGCGGCGCAAACACAGCGAGCGCAAAGATGGCGTAGAACAGCATCTCAAAGTTCAGCGTCCATCCCTGGCCGATGATCGGCATGACCGCCCCGATAGAATTCTCCATCGGAATGAACAGGAGGGATGCGGCGATGAAATCGAGCCCATAGTGCTTGTCGAAGCTCGGAAACGCCACGGAGGCGGCGACATACATGAACGTCACCAGCCAGTAGAGCGGGACGATGCGGACCAGCCGATGCAGGACAAAGGTCTTCGGGCCGTCGGGCCGGCCGAACACCGACTCCGACGTATAGACCATGACAAAGCCCGAAATGACGAAGAACAGCTCGACCGCGGCGCCGCCGAGCGATCCGAGTTCGGGCAGCGGGTTGGGCGCGCCGACGCTCTTCAACAGCCATCCATGTCCGTGCACGATCACCACGCTGGCGGCGGCGAGCGCCCGCAGGACCTGGATGGAGACGATCGTTTGCATCAGCGTGATCTTCGTCCCCGCCGTCGCGACGCCGGCGCGACACCAAAGTCCAGCCCTGCCGGACCACGCTGTTGCCGCACCGACGCTCCCGGCTTCATCACGCCCCCAGCTTGCGCAGCGGCGTCACCTTGCGCGCGGTGAGGTGGTCGCCGATGGTGCCGGCGATGAACCGCGCGGTGATCGGCATCCCATCATAATGGAGGATCGGAACCAGCCGCGCCGGCTCGATGCCGCATTCCGCGACCAGCAGCGTGCGCAGCTGGGCGTCGCGATTTTGTTCGACGACGAAGACGACATCGTGCTCGGCGACGAAATCGACCACATCCTGATGGAAGGGGAAGGCACGCAGGCGCAGCCGATCAAGCCGATGGCCGCCCGCCACCAAGAGCTTGATCGCTTCGTCCATCGCCGGGGTGGTCGAGCCGTAATAGATCACGCCGTACCGCGTCGGCCGATCGGCATGCGCGCGCATCGGGCGTGGCACCAAGGCCTTTGCGGTTTCGAACTTCCGCAGCAGCCGCTCCATGTTGTCGACATACTGGCCGCCGTCCTCGGTGTAGCGGGCATTACGGTCGCGCGACGAGCCGCGGGTCATGAATGAGCCCTTGCTCGGATGCGTGCCGGGATAGGTACGGAACGGAATGCCGTCACCGTCGACATCGTCGTAGCGGATGAATTCCTTGCCGGCCTCGATATCGTCGGCGCTGATCACTTTGCCGCGGTCATGGCGGCGCGCATCGTCCCAGGTGAACGGCTTGCAAAGGTATCGATTCATGCCGAGGTCGAGATCGAGCATCACGAAGATCGGTGACTGCAGCCGGTCGGCGAGGTCGAAAGCCTGCGCGGTAAGCTCGAACGTCTCGGTGGGATTGGCAGGGAACAGCAGCACGTTCTTGGTATCGCCATGCGAGGCATAGGCGCAGGCGAGGATGTCCGACTGCTGGGTGCGGGTTGGCATGCCGGTGGAGGGGCCGCCGCGTTGCACGTCGAAGATCACGGCCGGAATCTCGGCGAAATAGGCAAGCCCGAAAAACTCCTGCATCAGCGAAATGCCGGGACCCGAGGTCGCGGTAAACGCGCGGGCACCGTTCCACGCCGCACCGATCACGATGCCGATCGAGGCGAGTTCGTCTTCCGCCTGGATGATGGCGTAGCGGTTCTTGCCGCTTTCCGGATCGACACGGAAACGCTTGCAGTAGCGGGTGAAGGCTTCGGCAAGCGAGGTCGAGGGGGTCAACGGATACCAGGCGCAGACCGTGGCGCCGCCATAGAGGGCGCCGAGTGCCGCAGCCGAGTTGCAGTCAATAAAGATGCGGTCGCCGACGGCGTCGCTGCGCTCAAGCTGCAGCCCAAGGGGGCATGGCAGGTTCGTGAGCGTCCAGTCACGGCCAAGCCGGACCGCCTCGGTGTTGGGCGCGATCAGCTTCTCCTTGCCGCGGAACTGCTCGGAGATGAGGGCATCGATCGCTGCGAGGTCGAGGTTGATCAGCGCCGAAAGGGCCCCGAGATAGACCATGTTCTTGAACAGCTGGCGCAGCCGCGGCTCGGGATAGCGTTTGTTGCAGATCTCCGTCAGGGGAACACCGATGACGGTGATATCGCTGCGGAAGCGGCTCGCCGGAACCGGCCGTGTTGAATCATAAAGCAGATAGCCGCCGGGCTCGATCGCAGCAACGTCGCGGTCCCAGGTCTGCGGATTCATCGCCACCATCAGGTCGACGCCGCCGCGGGTGCCGAGATCGCCCTCCTGCGAGATGCGGACCTCGTACCAGGTCGGCAAACCCTGGATGTTGGAAGGAAAGATGTTGCGGATGCCGACCGGCACGCCCATGCGCAGCACGGCGCGCGCGAACATTTCGTTGGCGCTCGCCGAGCCGGAGCCGTTCACATTGGCGAAGCGGACGACGAAATTGTTTACGCTGCTGATCGGGCTGGCTGTTGGCATCGAGGTCCTGCAAGGGTCATATCCATTAAATATTTCCGCATATCCCAGGCGCCAGTCGGGCAACGCTCTGCGCACAGACCGCAGTGGAGACAGACGTCCTCGTCCTTCACCATGACGCG
>CAZTTL010000330.1:0-3931 GCA_964616635.1 uncultured Rhodoplanes sp.
TCGGCATGATCGGCACGCTGATCGGCATGGTGCAGATGTTTGCCAACATGACCGACCCGTCAAAGCTCGGCCCGTTCATGGCGGTGGCGCTGCTGGCGACGTTCTACGGCGCCGCAGTCGCCAATCTCCTGTGCCTGCCGATCGCCGACAAGCTGCATCTGAAGCTGCTCGACGAGGAGATCAATCGCACCCTGATCATCGACGGCGTGCTGATGATTCGTGAAGGAAAAAGCCCCGCGGTCATTCGCGAAATGCTCCTCGCTTACGTGCCCGAGAAGCATCGTGAGGAAGCTGCCGAAGCGGCTGCCTGACGGGACTGGGATGCGAGGTTTTGCATGGCGAGGCGCAAAGACGGCGGGCATGGTGGGGGCCACGGCTGGTTCGTGACCTTTGCCGACCTCATGGGTCTGCTCGTCGCGTTTTTCGTCATGCTGTGCGCGTTTTCCACGCAGGACCAGCAGAAGCTGCAGGCCGTCGCCGGATCGATGCGCGACGCCTTCGGCATGCAGAACATCATCCGCTATTCCGGCATCATCGAAGTGCCCGGCCTGCCGACGCGGCCGAAGCTCAAGAACGCGGCGCATATTCCACCCGAGGAAGCCTCCGCGAACCCCACCCCGAACGAGCATGACCGCAACCGCACGACGGGGGCGCGGTTGAAAAAGGATCAAGCCTTCGCGCTTGCCGCCGCTTCCCTGCGCCAGGCGCTCCAGGATATGCCGGAGCTGACCGAGGCATCGAAGAACATCATGCTGGAGGAGACGCGCGACGGCCTTAATGTCGAGATCGTCGATCAGGACGGGCGCTCGATGTTTCCCGAAAATTCGGAGGAACCCTATGAACGCACGCGGCGGCTGATCGAGAAGCTCAGCATTCCGTTCAAGGCAACGCCATACCGGATTTCCATCACCGGGCACACTTCGGCGACGAAGACGCGACCGCAGCCGGGCTACGGGCCCTGGGAGCTCTCCGCCGGTCGGGCTAATGCGGTTCGGCGTATCCTCGAAGGCGAGGGCGTGCCGAGCGCGAATTTCTTTATGGTGGCAGGCAGGGGCGATACCCAGCCGCTGTTCCCCGACGATCCCTACATCGCGGCAAACCGACGCGTGACGATCACGCTGATGCGCGAAGAGCCCCCCATTCCGCTCGACTTCGCTCCCTAAAAAAACGCTCAACGCGGCGGTTCAAGGCAGGGCAAATGCTTGCGTGGCACAAAACCCACACGCAAGCACAATTCGCTCCTCTGCTGAAAAAAAACCTTCCGACGTTTTGTTGGATAACCGACGACAGGCTTTGCGCCGAACCAGCCGTCCCGGCGCCGTTCATCCTCCTGCGTCCTTATGGCGGCCGCTATCGAACTCACACACCGCGCCAGCGGGCCCGTCATGGCAGCTTTTCGGCCACACCTACCGAGCACGCGCCCTCGCGACCGGCAGATAAAGCCTGACGGTCCTTGGCACCGGTGATATAAGCGACGGACGCGCTGCGGCAGCAAGGCATTCGGTCACGTTCATGGATCAAAGCGTCGCTCAGCAGCATTCCGAGGCGGACGCCGCGAATGGCGCCGAATCCTCGGCGAGCGGACGTTTTCTCAGCCTCACCCTCGGCAGCGTCGGCGTCGTCTACGGCGATATCGGAACGAGTCCGCTCTATGCCTTCCGCGAAGCGCTAAAAGCGGCAATCGGCGACGGCCCGATGCCGACATTCGCCGTGCTCGGCGTATTGTCGCTGATCCTGTGGTCACTGACCCTCGTGGTCAGCGCCAAGTATGTTCTCATTCTGCTCCGTGCTGACAATAACGGCGAAGGAGGAACACTGTCCCTGATGGCGCTCGCTTCGCGCGCCCTCGGCAAGCGGACGTCATTCGTGTTCCTGCTCGGCATCATCGGCGCCGCCATGTTTTACGGCGACTCAGTGATCACGCCCGCGATCTCGGTGCTGTCGGCGGTCGAAGGGCTGACGGTCGTGACGCCCGCGCTGGATCACGTGGTGCTGCCATTGACGATTGCGGTGCTGGTCGGCCTTTTCGCCGTGCAATCCCACGGGACGGCGCGGGTCGCGGCGTTTTTCGGGCCGATCATGGTCGTGTGGTTTCTGTCGCTCGCCGCTCTCGGTATCCTGCATCTTGCCGACGATCCGCACATTTTTTCAGCAATCAGCCCGCATTACGGCGTCCTGTTCCTCATCGAACATCCAGGAATCGGCCTGATTACGCTCGGTCTCGTCTTTCTCGCGGTCACGGGCGGCGAGGCACTATATGCCGATCTCGGACATTTCGGCCGGCGGCCGATCCAGACCGCGTGGTTTCTGCTGGTTTTTCCAGCGCTCGTCATCAATTACTTCGGTCAGGGCGCGATCGTGCTTGCGAACCCGGCGGCGCTGGAGAATCCGTTCTACCGTATGGTGCCACAGCCATTCCTGCTGCCCATGGTAGTACTGGCGACCGCGGCCACCGTGATCGCCAGTCAAGCGGTCATTACCGGCGCTTTTTCCATTACGCGCCAAGCGATCCAGCTCGGCCTCATTCCCCGCTTCGCCATTCGCCACACCTCGGAGACGCATTCGGGCCAGATTTACATTCCGCGGGTGAATACGGCGCTCTTGAGCGGCGTTCTCCTTCTGGTTGCCCTGTTCCGCACCTCGAGCAATCTTGCGTCCGCCTATGGTATTGCCGTGACGACGACCATGGTGGTCGACGGACTGCTCGGCTTTATCGTGATCTGGCGGCTATGGGGCTGGAAGCCGTGGGCCGCCGCCGCCTTGATGACTCCGTTCGTGATTATCGATGTGACCTTCTTTTCAGCAAACCTAATCAAGCTGTTCGAGGGGGCGTGGGCGCCACTTCTGCTCGGCTCAATGATTGTGCTTTTGACGCTGACCTGGCAACGCGGCACCCGGCTGCTCCATGCCAAGACCCGTCATCTTGAAATTCCGCTGCAGACGATCGTCGACAATCTTTCGAAAAAACCACCGCATATCGTGCCCGGCACCGCCGTCTTCCTCTCCGGCGATCCGGAGTCGGCGCCGACCGCCCTCCTGCACAATCTCAAGCACAACAAGGTGCTGCACGAGCATAACGTGATCCTGACCATTGCGACGACCGACACCCCCCGCGTCTTTGACGATGACCGCGTCCGTATCACGCGGGTCTCGCCCCTGTTCAGCAAGGTCGAACTGCGCTTTGGCTTCATGGAGACGCCGAATGTGCCCAAGGCGCTGGCGATCGCGCGCAAGCACGGCTGGCACTTCGACATCATGGCGACGTCGTTCTTCCTGTCGCGCCGCGCTTTGAAGCCGGCGGCGCAGTCCGGAATGCCGCGCTGGCAGGACAAGCTATTCATCCGGCTGTCGAAATCAGCAAGCGACGCGACCGACTTCTTCCAGATCCCGACCGGCCGCGTGGTCGAGGTCGGCACCCAGGTCACAGTCTGATTAAATCAATCAGCTGCGGGCGGCTGGCCCTTCTCGTGCATTGCATGCGTGGTAATGTGCCGGCTACGCCTACAAGGGCGCGTTATTGGTGTGACCGCCATGGTTCACAGCGTAGCCCCTACCGCGGGCGCCGGCCCATCGGTTCCGGCCGACCTCCCAACCCCGAAGCCAAATCGATTTTTCGCGCTGGCGCTTGGCAGTATCGGGGTCGTCTATGGCGACATCGGCACCAGCCCGCTTTACGCATTCCGCGAGGCCGTCATTGCCGCCGGCGGCGGCGCCGCCAGCCGCGAGGCGGTGTTCGGCGTGCTCTCGCTCATTTTGTGGGCGCGCGCTCGGAAATGCCGCACTGGCAGAATCGGCTGTTCATTGCGCTCGCGCGTTTCGCCAATGATGCGACAAGCTATTTCCAGATTCCGACCGGCCGCGTGGTCGAGATCGGCACGCAGGTGACGATCTGAGCAAAGAGCGGCGGAAGTGGATCGCGTGATCGCGATCG
>CAZTTL010000331.1:0-3920 GCA_964616635.1 uncultured Rhodoplanes sp.
CGAACCGGTGTCCACTTCGCCGGATTTCTCTTTGAGTGATCGCATTTTCTGCGGCGAACCGGTGTCCACTTCGCCGGAAAATGCTCTAAGTGTCATCGCCGTTTCGGAATCAAGCAGAGCTCCTTGTGCCGGTCGATACGCCCATGACGTTCACCCTCGCCATTGTGGGTCGGCCCAATGTCGGGAAGTCGACCCTGTTCAATCGCCTGGTCGGGCGGCGCGTCGCGCTCGTCGATGGCCAGCCCGGAGTGACGCGCGACCGCCGCGAGGGTTTCGGCCGGCTTGGCGATCTCGATTTCACGGTGGTCGATACTGCCGGTCTCGAGGAGTCGGCCGGCGCGAGCCTGCTCGGGCGCATGCGGGCGCAGACCGAAGCCGCGATCGGCGCGGCCGATGTGATCCTGTTTCTCATCGATGCGCGCGCGGGCGTGGTGCCGGCTGACCAAAGCTTTGCCGATCTGGTTCGCAAGGCCGGCAAGCCGGTCGTCGTTGTCGCCAACAAGAGCGAGGGACGGGCCCAAGCCAATGCTGCCTACGAGGCGTTCGCGCTCGGGCTCGGTGAGCCGGTTGCGATCTCGGCGGAGCATGACGACGGCTTGGCCGATCTCTACGAGGCGGTGCGTGCGGTCGTGCCGGTCGAGGCGCGCACGCAAGCCGCGAATGGGGATGAGCTGCCGGCCGATGAAGCGCAGGCCGATGAAATGCCGGCTGGCGCAGAACCGAAGGGTGTCGCGGGCAATCGTCCGATCCGCGTTGCCGTGGTCGGCCGGCCGAATGCCGGCAAGTCGACCCTCATCAACCGTCTCATCGGCACGGAGCGGCTGCTGACGGGGCCGGAGGCCGGGATTACCCGCGACGCCATCGCCGTCGAAGCAGAGTGGGAAGGACGCAGGTTTCTCGTCTACGACACGGCCGGTCTGCGCAAGCGGTCGAAGATCGCGGAAAAACTCGAAAAGCTGTCGGCCGCTGACGCCATTGAAGCGATCCGCTTTGCCGAGGTGGTGGTGCTGCTAACCGATGCGCGCACGAGCTTCGAGGAACAGGATCTGCGGATCGCCGATCTCGCCGAGCGCGAGGGCAGGGCGCTGGTGATTGGACTCAACAAATGGGACCTCACCGAAGGCGCGCCGGGGGCGATCGCCAAGAGGCGCGGCGAGGCGGACCACCGGCTGCCGCAACTCAAAGGCCTGCCGGTGGTGGCGGTATCGGGTCTCACCGGCGTCGGCCTCGATCGCCTCATGCAGGCCGTCGTCGCCATTCATGCGATCTGGAACCGCAGGCTGCCGACACCTGCGCTCAACCGCTGGCTCGACTCGACGCTTGCCGCTCACCCGCCGCCGGCGGTCGCCGGGCGGCGGCCCAGGCTGAACTACCTGACCCAGCCAAAAGCGCGACCACCGAGCTTCGTTTTGTTCTGCACCCGCGCCGACGCCCTGCCCGAAGCCTATCGTCGCTATCTGATCAACGGCTTGCGGGAATACTTTGATCTCCCCGGCACGCCGATCCGCTTGACCTTGCGGGAAAAAGTCAATCCCTATGCCGGCCGGGCCCAGGCGCGCTCACGTAAGGCATCGCGCTCCTCCGCATAATGGATTTCTCCATGAATCCCCATCTCTTCCTCGCTTTTCTGATGATGACGGTGGTGCTCATCATCACGCCGGGGCCGGTGGTGACGCTCGTGGTCGCGACCGGCGCTACCGATGGGATTCACGCGGCGCTGCTGACCGTATTCGGCACCACCCTCGGCAATGCGCTCCTGATCGCGGCGGTCGCGTTCGGGTTGAATTTCGTGCTCGCGAGCTCGGCCCTGCTGTTTGATCTCATCCGCTATGCTGGAGCCGCCTACCTCGTCTGGCTCGGTATCGGGCTCTGGCGCAAAACGGGGCGGAACGCTGCGCCACCCGCCATGACGTGCAGACGCGTTCATTTGTCGCGTGGTTTTCTTGTCGCGCTGTCCAACCCGAAAGCGGCGGCCTTTTTCACCGCATTCCTGCCGCAATTCGTCGATCCCGCGCTGCCCGCCCGGTTCCAGCTCGCGGTGATGTGCGTGTGCTTCGTCCTCGTCGCGGCCGCGCTCGATTCCGCCTGGGGTATCGCCGCAGGTCTCGGACGCGGCTGGTTTATTGCGCCGGCGCGGGCAAGACTGCTGGGCCGGTTCTCGGGCACCGTCTTGATCGGCGGCGGCATCTGGCTGTCGCTTGTCCGGCGGCCGGTCTGATCGCCGCGCGCCTCCGTACGTCGGTGTAGAATACCCGCCGCTGCCACCGCCGGTGCGGTTGCACCTCTGCTGGCGAAATTTCTCTCGAATTTCTAAAAAAAAATAAACTTGCATGCTTTTCGATAAGTGTTTTTTGTTTGCACACATCTTATTTCTCATCGCAGGGCTCACAGAGGGGGAGACAAGGTGCGTCCGAATGGTTGTGCGATCGTGCAAGGACGGCGTTCGTGCGGTAATCTTGATCACGCTGCTTTCGGTGCTGGTGTCGGTGCTGATCGCGTGGGGCATCGCGATGCTGCTCGACAAGAAGCTCGAGTTGGTCTTCGCCGTTGCCGTGCCAGTGATGGGCGTGCCGATTTTTGTCATTCCTTTGGTGCGCGCCAATCTGCGCCTTTACCAGACACGCGCTGAGCTCGAGCGGCTGGTACGGACCGATTCACTGACCGGCCTTGCCAACCGGCGCTGTTTCCTCGAACAGGCAACCAGCCTTTTCTCGTCACTGGCCGCGGATAAAGATGATATCGCGGTGATGATGGTCGACATCGATCACTTCAAGCGGATCAACGACAGTTGCGGCCACGATAACGGCGACCGGGTTCTGAAATTGGTCGCCAATGCCATCGTTTCGGAGGCCTTGCAGGAACACCCGGGCCACGTCCTCGTCGGACGGATCGGCGGCGAGGAGTTTGTGGTGCTTGCCCACGGGGTGGATGCCGGTGGTGCCGTCGCGCTCGCGGAAAAACTCTGTCAGGCCATGCGGCGGCTGGAATGCTCGAAATACGACCACGTGACGGTGCCCACGGTGAGCATCGGCGTTGCCATGCGCAACGCGGACGAAACCTTTGCGCAGGTCCTGAAGGCCGCCGATATTGCGGTCTATGAAGCCAAGGCTCTCGGGCGTGACCGCTGGTGCGTTGCGCACCGGGATATCGATGCGCTGGCGAAACGCGATATTGCCGACGGCCAACATCGCGCGGGGGAAGGCGTCACCCCCCGGCGGAGTGCCGGTCTGTCGGCCGATGCCGGCGCGGTGGCGCTGCGCGGCGCGCTTCCGGCTTAACCTTTCCGGCGTGGCAGGAAAGGCAGGCGAACCTGCCCTTGCGGCATTGGGAGCAACGGGTTAAGACGCCCGCCGATGCCGAGAACTGCCTTCTATGCCGGCTCCTTCGATCCGGTCACCAATGGCCATGTCAACGTCGTGCGCCACGCCGCGCGGCTCGTCGATCGGCTTGTCCTTGCGATCGGCGTTCATCCGGGGAAAGCGCCGTTGTTTTCCGCTGAGGAACGGCTGGCAATGCTGCAGGAGACGTGCAGCCCGGTGGCGCAAGGCGCAGGCTGCGAGATCTCCTGCATCACTTTCGATGGGCTGGTGGTCGAGGTTGCGCGTCGCGCCGGGGCGACGCTGTTGATACGCGGCCTGCGCGACGGTACCGATCTCGACTATGAGATGCAGATGGCCGGAATGAACGAAGCGATGGCGCCGGATGTCGCGACCGTTTTCCTGCCCGCCTCGCCTTTGGTGCGCCCGATCACCGCCACACTGGTTCGCCAGATTGCCGGCATGGGCGGCGACGTTTCAGCTTTCGTGCCGGCATCGGTCGCCGTCCGGCTGAAAGCTAAATTCACCGCGAAAGCACGACCTTAAATCGTAAGCCAAGGCCTGCAAAGCGTAAGCCAAGATCCGCGATCAACGAACCTCGTG
>CAZTTL010000332.1:0-3907 GCA_964616635.1 uncultured Rhodoplanes sp.
TGGCACATCGCGTCATTTCGCTGCCGCGCAGCAATTCGCTCGCTTTCGGAGCGAAGCGGACTTTCGGCGACGCTCCACAGCGCCGGATTTATAAATACATGTCCTAAGCGCACCGTCTTCGCGTTGGAGCATTTCGCTCCGGTCGTCACCCTCGATGGCCTGAGAGATCGGTGATGCTCGGCCGCTCACCGGACAGCGGGTTGCCGGGGTCCCAGCCATAGGACAGCGTCTCAAAGCGCAGGGCACGGGCGTCGATCATTAACAGGCGGCCGACCAAACCCTCGCCGAAGCCGACGATCTCGCGCAAAACTTCGAGCGCCATCAGCGAGCCGACGACGCCGGTGAAGGCGCCGAGAATGCCGGCCTCGGCGCAGGCGGGGATGGTACCCGCCGGCGGCGGCTCGGGAAACAGGCAGCGATAGGTCGGGTTGGGGCGGCCATCGGCCGCGCGCTCATGCGCGCGGATCGTCGTCAGGGTGCCGTCGAAAATGCCGACCGCCCCTGTGACGAGGGGTTTCTTCGCGAAGAAACAGGCGTCGGAAACGAGATAGCGCGTCGCGAAATTATCGGAGCCGTCGGCGACGATGTCATAGCGCGCGATCAGCGCGAGGGCGTTGTCGGCGGCGATCCGTACCGGATGCGGCTCGACCGCGACATGCGGATTGAGACGCGCGATCGCCGCCGCGGCGCTCTCGACCTTCGGCCGGCCGAGATCGGGCGTCGCATGGATGACCTGCCGCTGCAGGTTCGACAGCGCCACCACGTCGTCATCAACGATGCCGATGGTGCCGACGCCGGCCGCGGCAAGATACATCAGTGCCGGCGCACCGAGCCCGCCGGCGCCGATGACGAGGACCCGCGCGCGCTTGAGCGCGGCCTGGCCGGGCCCGCCCACCTCGTGCTGGACGATGTGGCGGGCATAGCGTTCGAGTTCATCGGCGTTCAGCATGCGATCTGGCCCGCAGGGTGACCAGCCAGCGAGAGTTGCGCCTGACAGGTTGCGGTATCAGCGTAGTATAGAGCGATGGAGACGAGCCTGCACGCAAGGTCGGCTTGCGGTGCGGGGTCTTCGCGCAAACCAAGGCGGCAATGATGCGCTCGCCCACATTCGTATTTTCTGCGTTGATCGCGACTCTGGCCTATCTCGGGCTTGCCGTTCTTGGGGCCGGCGGGTTTCGCGCTTTCTTCTCGCATCCGCCGCTGACTGTGCTTGCGATTGCCACGCTGGTGATGACTGGCGCCGCCCTGTTGACGCGCGGCAACCTCAGTTCTGGAGAGCGCGAGGACCGAGGCAATCGATGGGTACTGGCCGCATTCGGGGTCCTCGGCCTTCTGTCCGCGTTCTTGCCGGCCTATACCGACCGCAAGGATTTCTGGGTGATCGACGGCGATGCTGTTCGCTGGGTCGGGGTTGCGCTCTACATCGTCGGGGGAGCGTTGCGGATGTGGCCGGTTTTCGTGCTCGGTGATCGCTTCAGCGGCCTGGTTGCCATTCAGCCGGGGCATAGGCTGGTCACCGACGGCGTCTATGGCATGATCCGCCACCCGAGCTATCTGGGACTGATCGTCATCGGCTTCGGGTGGGCGCTGGCGTTTCGCTCCGGCGTTGGCCTTTTGCTCGCAGCGCTGATGATTCCACCGCTGCTGGCCCGGATCAGGTCGGAGGAGAGGCTGTTACATGAGCAGTTCGGCGAGGATTACGATGCCTATCGCAGCCGCACGTCGCGGCTGATCCCTGGCCTGTATTGAGACGAGCACTTGGCGAAGGCGGGGCAGACCAATCTGCATAGGGGGCTGGCATGAAAACTCGCAGCGCGACGCTCCTCGTCCTCGGTGGTTTAATTGCACTGTGGCAGGACGCACAGACGCAAGTGCAGGCGCAGATGCAGTTGCCGCCGCCGGCAGTGCGCCGGCAAGTGCGGCCCGCCCGGCCAGCGCGCGGTTCCCGAACCATCCGTCAGACACGGCCGCGCGCGGGCGTGCCGCCAGCCGTCTATACGCGCATGCCGGAAGAGGAGCGGATTGCCATCCAGTCCGACCTGATCTGGACCAATGATTATAACGGCATGGCGAACGGCGATTTCGGCAAGGCCTCGGTCAAGGCGGTGAAGTCGTTCCAGAAGCGCAACGGTTTCAAGGAAACCGGGATTCTCAATCCGGATGAGCGCGAGAGGCTGGCGGCAGGCGCGAAGCTGCGCCAGAAGCGGGTCGGCTGGCAGGAGGTCGACGACGATGCAACGGGCGCGCGGCTCGGCCTGCCGCTCAAGCTGGTCCCGTATAAGACCGCTGGCGAAAACGGCAGCCATTGGCAGTCGCGCCATGGCGAGATCCAGGTCGACACGTTCCGGGTCGCGGGCAATGGCGTCACCCTTGCCAATGTCTTCGCGCGGCAGAAGCGCGAGCCGCGCAGGCGCCGGGTGGAATATCAAGTCATGCGCGACGATTTCTTTGTCCTCTCAGGCCTGCAGAACCTGAAGAAATTCTATATCCGCGCCCAGGCGAAGGATGACGAAGTGCGCGGCGTCACCGTGCTCTACGATCAGGCCACGGAGGGCACCATGGGCCCGGTTGCGGTCGCGATGTCGAACGCGTTCTTAGCGTTTCCGGACAACGTCGCTGGTGACCCGATGAGCCGCAAGGTCGGCTATGCGAGCGGCGTCGTGGTGAGTGCGGCCGGCGACATCGTCACCGAAGCGCGCGCCACCCAGGCCTGCGAATTCATCCTGGTCCCCGGACATGGGCGGGCGGAAAAGCTCGGCGAAGAGGGCGGGATCGCTCTGCTGCGCATTTACGGCGCACGCGGTCTTACGCCGCTTGCGTTGCCCGCGGGCGCGGCAAATGCCGGAGGTGCCGGGCCCGTGACGCTGGTCGGCGTCGCCAACCCGCAGGCCCAGGACGGGGGTGGTGCGGTCACCACAGTACCGGCGCGGCTTGCGCCAGGCGCGGACGGCTTTGCGATCATGCCGGTCCCGGCGCCCGGCTTTTCCGGCGCGGCCGCAATTGATGCGGAGGGGAAGCTTGTGGGCATTGTCGCGACATCGCGCCCGCAGCGGGTTGCCGGACCGGCCGCAAGCGGCGGCGCGCACCTGATTGCGCGAGACGCAATCTTGGCGCTGCTTCGCAAACATGGCGTTGCTGCAGCGAGCGGGCAAACCGGCGCGGATGCCGCGAAGGCGGCTGTCGTGCGCGTCATCTGCGTGCGCGAATAGGACTGACGCGTAATTCCTTCTCAAGCATGTTCGGACTCCGCGGCTTGTTTCGCGCGCCACCATTTGCTTCACTTCAACAGTCGCCTCTCCCGCTTCTATTCTGAGCAGACATCATGCGAAATCGATACGTGCCATTGATAGGGATAGCCGGTGTGATCGCGTTGCTGGTCCTGGGGGCTGAAGCGGTCCGCGCCGATAGTTCCGGCGGGCAGATCATCTGTCTCGGGCGCTACGCATTGTGCTCGTCGGCGCAATGCACGCCGGTCGCGAACGACAAGGAGCATGTGAGCTGCGCCTGCGAGGTGCCGCCCGAGGGTTTGAACATCGGCGATTCGACCTGCCAGCAACGCGCTCAGAAGCTGACCTCGACCTTTTCGCTGTGGGACCTGACGGCGACCAAAGACAAGAAGGCCAAGCGCGCGATGGCGTGCACCGGTGACCACGCCGGCCCCTGGGCGTTCTGCCTCGACGCACCCTGTACGGAGAAGGACGGGAAGGCGACTTGCACCTGCAAGCTGATGCCGAAGTCGGATTATTACACCTTCATCCGCGACTGCCCGTCGTCCAACTCCGCGCTCGCTGACACTTGCGGTAAGATCTGGTCCGGCGCGCTTCAGGCCGAGTTGCTCAGCGGCTACAGCCAACTCTGGTCGTTCTATGCCGACATCCCAAGACTCGAATACTGCCCGCGTTAGCGC
>CAZTTL010000333.1:0-3900 GCA_964616635.1 uncultured Rhodoplanes sp.
CAAACCAAAAAAGAAACCTCATTGAAGCGATTATTACGCGTCAGACCCTAACGGAATCGGAATTCGCTCTATTTCTCTTTGAGTGATCGCATTTTCTGCAGGCCGAACCGGCGTCCACCCCCGGATCAAGTCCGGGGGCAGGCTTCGCCGGAAAATGCTCTAAACTCAAACGGGCGGCGCGTTCGAACGAATGAGGGTACGATCGCGCCTGGGAGTGGTCTGTCATGCAGGATCGCCGGTGCGGAGGAGCGTGAGATGCGAAGCTTATGGTTGGGAATCACGGGAGCGCTGCTGGGCATTTCGCTGGCGACCGCTGAGGACGGCCCGTTGCCGCCTGGGTTTGATCAAATTCAGACAGTCGTCGTGATCTTCCAGGAAAATCGCAGCTACGTTCACCTGCTTCCCGGTTTTCCCGGTGCGTCCGGTCTTGCCGACGCTCCAAAGTCCGCCGTGCTGCAACGGGACCGCGACGGCTCGGTGCTGCCTCATCTGCCGCCACTTTGGGCCACCGACAAGGCGGCGCCCCACTCGCTCCACCTCAAGCCTCCGCGTCCTGATCCCGCCTACCCGGCCGCTATGCCCAACAAGCCGTTCTTTATCGCCGAGCCGCCTTACAATGCTCCCGCCGATATCTTGACCCCGATACCGGTGCATCGCTTCTATCAGAACCAGATGCAGATCAACGGTGGTCGCAACGACATGTTCGTCGCTTGGACCAATGTCGGCTCGCTGGCGATGGGGCTCTATCGCGGGGAGGGCACGCATCTCGATCGGCTCGCTCGCCAATACACCCTTGCCGACCATGCCTTCATGGGGGCTTTCGGTGGCTCGAATCTCAACCACTTTTTCTTGGCCTGCGCCTGCTCGCCACCTTTCCCAAATGCGCCGGAGAGCATGCGTGCCGTGCTCGCGACGGATAGCACGCTCAAGCTTGCCGAGGATTCGCCGAAGTCCGCCCTGGAGGGGCCGCCGATATGGGTTCACGATGGCGACGTTTCGCCCGATGGCCATGTGGTGAATACCGTCCAGCCGGCATACCAGCCGAGCGGGATTCCACCGGCGCCGGGCGGCGATCCCAAGCTGGCCGACCCGGCCAAAAATCCGCTACCGCCGCAGACACTGCCAACCCTTGGCGACCGCTTGTCAGAAAAGGGGATCGACTGGGCCTGGTATGCTCAGGGATGGGACGTGGCGCTCGCCGATCGCGGCGCCATCTACAACACCCTCGGCGCCGTCAACTTCCAGCCGCACCACCAGCCCTACAACTACTTTGTCAAATATGCCCCGGGCACCGAGGCGCGCGAGCGGCATCTCAAGGACTTGGAGAATTTCTGGGACGCGGCCGCGGCCGGCACATTGCCCCGCGTGGCCTTCGTCAAAGCTGACGGCAATAACAATCAGCACCCCGGCGAAAGCACGATGGCTGCCGGCGATCTGATCATTGGCACGATCGTCAACACGCTGCAGCGCGGTCCGCAATGGGACAAGATGGCGATCATCATCACCTATGACGAGAATGGCGGCTTCTGGGACCCGGTGGCGCCGCCCAAGGGCGACCGCTGGGGGCCGGGTTCGCGGGTGCCGATGGTGATTGTCTCGCCGTTTGCCAAAAAAAGCTTCGTCGATCACACCGTCTACGACGCGACGTCGATCCTGGCTTTCATCTCCAAGCGGTTCGGGCTGGACCTGCTGCCCGGCATCCGCACCCAGTTTGGTGACCTTCGCAACGCCTTCGAATTCGGCGCGAAATAGAAATAGATCGCGTCAGATCTCGGCGTGAAGGTCTCTCGGCTGTACCGACATCGTGTGCCGGAAGCTTCTGAAAAGTCCAGAAGAACCCGCAACTTGTTGGGTTTCCGGAAGTGTTGGTCGGAGTGGCAGGATTTGAACCTGCGACCCCCTCGTCCCGAACGAGTGTTGCCACCTGAAATTCTAACGATTTCTGTGTAGTTTAGCCACGTCCGACGGCGTTTGTTCTCGTTTAGTTGCGTTCAATCGTTCGGTAGAATTCGGTTTGCGGACGATAGCGTCGCGGGCATCGGACAGATAATTGGGGTCCTGATGGCCGTAGACACGACGCAAGGTTTCGACCGTCATGCCGAGATAGTCGGCAAGCTCCCCATGGTCGGCCCCGTTCTGCATGCCCCACGAAGCCGCGGTATGGCGCAGTGTGTGGGGCGTCACGTCGGGATCGAGCCCGGCATCTGCGACGGCCCGACGGAAGGCCTTGACGATCCGAGTGACCGGATCGCCATTCCATTCGACGACATGCTTATGGCAGAGGCCCCTGCGTTTCCAGCGGCGGATATGCGCAAGCAATCGATCGGGTAGCCGAATCGGCGGCTGGCGCTTCTTGGTTTCGCGCTGGCCGTCCCCGCGTCGATAAAATGCACCCGTATCGAGACTGATCCATCCCCTCCCCTCGGTCGGTTCGAGCGCCGCGCCGCAGACCGCAGCCGATCTCGTTCCGGTGTAGAGGGCGACCAGGATGAAGCGCGCCAAGTGGCGGCGAGAGTGCCGCCTGGTGGCGTGGCCCTTTTGGACCTCGCGGTATCGGTAAGCGGCCCACAGGAGCTGTGCGGCCTCGTCCCGGGTCAGAAACCGCAGCCGCGATGGCGAGCGTTCGGGAAGCACGACCTCGACAACCTCGGTGCAAAGTCCCTCGTTACGATGGTGGTTGATCGCGGCGCGCAGATCCTCCAATTCACGCCGGGCAGCAGCCGACCCGCGCGCCTTAGCGTAGGCTCGACAGGTAACGCCGTTCACCTGGGCAAGCGTCTTGTCTCCCCACCATTCCGCGAGACGTTTGCACCGCTGCGCCGTCTCCTTGGGCCGTGCCGTGCTGCCCGCCTTGTCGGCGAGATATATTCCGATTACGTCGCCAACTGCGATTTGATTGACACTACGGTTGCTTTGCCGCGACGGCTGTGTCCGCTCACCGAGGTAGGTTGCAAGGGCCTCTTGGAGTGCTGGGTGATCAGCCGATCGGCAATCCGCAAGGCCGTAGCCTGTGCTGTGCTTGTGTCGACCGTCTTTGATGCACCACACGGCCGGCTCGATATGGCCGTCGCATCGGCGGTAGGCGGGCTGCATCCAGAGGCGCGCCCCAAGTTTTCGACGCGGCATAGCTCCCTCATGCGCCCGATGGCCCGTAGCGTCGTGTAATCCTTGCCGGCAATACGTTCAATAACAAGGCGGCCGCGCGCACATTCGCGTCGCAATCCACTGGCCGTCATCGACCCATCGGGGAACGCCAGCGCCGCAGCTGCGGCCAGTCGCAAGGGCGCACAGTCGTCGACCTCGCCGCGCAGCTCGTCTCTCATGCTGATCGCCCTAGTTTTCACGTCCGGGAAGGGCAATCGTGCCACGGACCGCGCGCGACCAGAACGGCCTAATTCCGCGCTATCTTACGATTCTGCTGTGTTGCGTCTCCGTGCGGCCATTCAGTCCCTTCTTGCCTACAATGCTTGGTTGCCTGCCTATCCGGTTAACGCATGCATCCACTACATATGGGGTGCGTCCAGTCGCCGGAATAAAGTGCTGCGTAGGTCGGCGCTTCAGCCCCGCCCGCGATACCAAGTAACGATCTGAATGCGTTAAACGGGTAGAAGCGTCGATTGAAGCGGAAGGTAAACTCATTAAGGTAGGCTTGTAGGTGCTTTTCGCTGACACCGTGATGAATACCATTGAGCCAAGTCTTCAGGTTCGAGAAGACAAGGTGGATCATTGGCATAAACTCCTCGGCCACATCGGGATCACCGCATTCGGCAATGGCGTGATGGTCGTAGCCCAACTTGCCGAGGCTGCCATAGCCGCTCCAGTCGTCGGTGACGATCAGTGATCCCGGTATAACGGCGCTCCGGACGAACCCACACAACGAGTTGGCACTGCGGTCGGCCA
>CAZTTL010000334.1:0-3888 GCA_964616635.1 uncultured Rhodoplanes sp.
CGTTACAGGTAGTGCGCGCTATTTGTCGGGAGGGGGGCCGCCTGGAAGGCGGTTGAGTGGGATGACCTGACTTGACCTTAATCCTCCCCCGTTTCACGGGGGAGGATGAATTTAGCGCGATTTCTCCGCCCGTTTCGCCTCGTCCCACAGCGCATCCATCTCGGCGAGCGTCGATTGCTCGGGCGTGCGGCCGCGCTCAGCGAGCGCGTTTTCGATAAAGGAGAAGCGCCGCTCGAATTTCAGGTTGGTTTCGCGCAGCGCCCGTTCCGGGTCAGCACCCAAGTGACGCGCGAGATTGACCACGACGAACAGGAGGTCGCCGACTTCTTCCGTTGCGTGCTCGGTGTCGCCCGCGTCCATCGCCTGCGCCACCTCCTCAGTCTCCTCGCGAATTTTGTTGAGCACCGCCTTCGCATCGTTCCAGTCAAAGCCGACGCGGCTCGCTTTCTCCTGCAGCTTAAGGGCGCGGGTGAGGGCGGGGAGGGTGGTCGGCACTCCGGCGAGCGCGCCGCTGCGCTCCTCGACAGCGCCGCCATGGGCGGCGGCGCGGGCGGCCTTTTCCTCCTGCTTAATGCGATGCCACAAATCTTTGACGGCATCCGGCGAAAGCCCGCGCGCGTCGCCGAACACATGCGGATGCCGGCGCAGCATTTTTGCCGTGATCGCCTCGACCACCGCGCCAAAATCGAATTTGTCCTGCTCCTGCGCCATGCGGGCGTGGAACACGACCTGCAGCAGGAGGTCGCCCAGCTCATCCTTGAGGTCGGCAAAGTCGCCGCGCCCGATCGCATCAGCAACCTCGTAGGCTTCCTCGATGGTGTAGGGGGCGATGCTCGCGAAATTTTGCTCGAGGTCCCACGGGCAGCCGCTGCCCGGCGTGCGCAACGCCGCCATGATCTCGATGAGGCGACTGATGTCGCGGGACGGGGTCATGTTGCGTTCCGGCAGGCGAGGATGTTCATCACGCGCAGGCTCATCACCACCTCGCCGTACTGATTGAGCACCTCGATCTTGGTGTGCACCATGCCGCGATCGGGCTTGGCGCGCGAGCGCTCGGCGGCGAGAATGCGCACGCGGATGCTCAACGCGTCGCCGGGCCGCACCGGCTTGTGCCAGCGCAATTCGTCGAGGCCCGGGCTCGCCATGCTCGCGCATTTGGAGAGGTAGTGGTCAGCATAGAGCTGCATAAACAGACAGGAGGTGTGCCAGCCGCTGGCGATCAGCCCCTTGAACGGCCCGCGCGCGGCCTTCTCCGGATCGATATGCATGTCCTGCGGGTCCCAGCGCCGCGCGAATTCCAAAATCTCCGCTTCGGTCACGGTGATGCTGCCATAGACGCGCTCCAATCCCGGCACGTAGTCCTCGAAATAGCGCTCCTCGATCGGCACCGAAAAATCCGGCTGCTTTTGGTCCGTCTGCTGGTCCATGGGTACAGACTCTCCTCGCGTCGCGCGCCTGCCCGAGAGGTAAAGCACGGCCGGCCGCCCGGCGCGACCAACCACGGATTTTTTCCTCAGGCGGACGCGAGGAAGCGGGGAGGTCAGGGGACCGGGGGCCGGGGACCGGGACCAGAGCCAGACACTCGATCAATCGATCAAGCCAAGCGATGGCGCCGCTCCAGGCAACCGGCGCCATCGTGGTTGGCCGCGATGGGAGCGCCCGTCAGCTTGGCACGCCGCAATCAGGGCGGGGCCCCGGCGTGCACGAAGCCCACCGTAGGAACTGTGCCCACCGCGCCGGAGGTCGAAATCCATGATTCGCATAAGACATATTATGGAATATCAATCCATGCAACGCACCTGAGGTGAAACTCAAAAGATATCAATAGCTTGATGAGCTTCGCTGACAAGACCGCTGTGGCGATGCGTTCTGGCGCTGCATGAACGCCGACCGCCGACGCCATACCAACCCCGGCCATCTCCAGCCGCCGTCAGCTCACGCAGGTTCGGCCGCGGCTATCGCTTGCGCTGTGCCGGCACTGGCAGCGCGGCGGACGGTTGAGGACGGAGAGCGTCAGCGTGGTGATCCGGTCCTTCCTCACCACGACCTCGCAGAGGACGGTGTTCTGGCCGCCGATCCATTCCATCTGCAGCTTGTGGGTCCCGGCCTTGGCGGTCAGGATCGCCTGGCCGTCCTTGATCGGCTCAAGCCGCGTCGAGTCGAGCAGGAGCCGCGGCGTTCTCACCGCGGACGAAGGCACGACCTTGATCTCGACATAGCCGGAGCCGCGCTCGCAAGCGCCGAGCGTCAGCGCCACAAAACCCGCCAGTCCGGCCGCAGCCAGACGGCAAACGATACGCTTGTGGCCGACCTGCTTCCGGCCGACCTGCCGCCCTGCCCCGCGCCCCCGTGGCCGCCCCGGCACATCCAGCACCCGCTCAGGCCCCTGGCGCCTTGATCCCGCCGATCAGGGTCTTGAGCTTGTTCGAGGCGTCGCGGATGTCGTGGGTGAGCTTGCGCATGACATCGAGCGCTTCGGTCGCGCGGCGGATTTCCAACAGCTCCTGGACGAAATCCTCACGGGTCTGCAGCAGGCGCAAGAGCTCGGCAAATTCCTTGCGCGCGCTGTCGAGTTCGTTGGTCGCGCGCTCGGTCTCGCTCGCGAGCTTGCGCCACTGGTCGAGCAGGAAATCGCGTTCGTCCTGGGTGAAGCGGCCGCCTTGCTCGAGGTCCTTGATCTTGGCGCGGGCATGGGCCAAGGCCTTGGCACCGAGTTGCGAGACCGGGCCGTTATCGGCGACGGCGCCCAACATCCCGGATACCGCGGCGCGCAGCTCCTCGATTTCCTTCTGCGCCGTCTCGACATTGGTGATGGCGTCGATTGATTTCGCGCTGTCCTCGATCTTCTTGTTGAGGTCGGGATAGCTCTTCTTGAACTCCTCGACCTGCTTGGAGAATTCCTCGACGGGCGCGATCGCGTCAGAACCCTGGTTCTGCTCGGCGACGGCCGGGCCGCTGGCGACGGTGAGCGCGAGCGCGAAAAACAGCGCTGCGGCGAGCAAGGCAAGGACGGGCTTGTGCAGGCGGGAGGCGGGGAACATCGACTTGGAAAACATCGGCGGTGACCTGTGAGGTTCAGAGTTCAGCGGACTGGCAGCCTAGCTTCGATCGGAGGTGCGGCGGAAGCGTGTCTCTCAGGCGGACAACATCTACCGCCGCGATTTGTTCGAGCAAGCGGGAAGGGGCCCCCTGCCCTTCAAAAAGAGCTTCGAGCGGGTGCTGCGCGACCTCAAAGCGAGCAAGAAGTCCGGCGGCTAAGAAACACCCCCTCCCCCCTTGAGGGGGAGGGTCAGGGAGGGGGGTATCTCGAACGACCAGGCAACGAGGAAAAGTACCCCCCACCCGATCCGCCCGATCTCGGGCAAGCCCGAGATCGGTATTGTTGAACGCAAGTCGGCTACAGCCGACTTGCTGACGCGGATCGACCTCCCCCTCAAGGGGGGAGGTGATGCAAGTTGGCCCGATGGGAATCATATCAGTTGGCAGGGCAATCAACCTCCCTCTCAAGGGAGGGATGCAAGTTGACTCCGACGGAATCAGCCGGAAGCGGCCTCACGCGTTGAGCACGCGGCCATAGGCGTCGAGCACAGCCTCCTTCATCATCTCCGACAGCGTCGGGTGCGGGAAGATGGTGTGCATCAGCTCTTCCTCGGTGGTCTCGAGGTTCATGGCGACGACAAATCCCTGGATCAGCTCGGTGACCTCGGCGCCGACCATGTGGGCGCCAAGCAGCTGCCCGGTCTTCTTGTCGAAGATCACCTTGACAAAACCCTGGTCCTCGCCGAGCGCGATCGCCTTGCCGTTGGCGCTGAACGGGAAGCGGCCGACGCGGATGTCGAGGCCCGTGTCCTATGCCGCCTTCTCGGTGAGCCCGACCGAGGCGATCTG
>CAZTTL010000335.1:0-3876 GCA_964616635.1 uncultured Rhodoplanes sp.
ATGATGTCGAACAGGTTTGCGGACATGAATGCTCGGTTGCTGTCGATTGAGCGCAGGCTCTATTTCTCTTTGAGTGATCGCATTTTCTGCGGCGAACCGGTGTCCACTTCGCCGGAAAATGCTCTAAGTCGAGCTGCAATGATACGCCAGCGGGTGAGTGTTGGCGACGCGGCTGGTTGTTCCCTCTCCCCTTGCGGGAGAGGGTGCCCGAGCGGAGCGAGGGCGGGTGAGGGGTGCCCGTGATGCTTGCCGGCTCTCCCCCTCCCCCGGCGCGAAATTCGCTTCGCTCATTTCTTGCCACCCTCTCCCGCGAGGGGAGAGGGTCGTAACGTGGGTCTGCCGCATCAGCGCGTCATGCCGATGGCGCGGCCTGCTCGGCCTTGTCCTTTGCGGACTTGTCGTTGTCGGGTTTGGCGGGGGCAGGAGCGCGCGCGCGCAACGGTCGCGCCAGCTTGCGCACGGCGCTCGCGGCGATGACAGCGCGGTTCTCGGCGAAGGCCTCGTGGTTCTTCTCGATGTCGCCGAGGTCGTAGAGGTAATTGACCATCAGCCCGAACGACTGGTCGCGCCCGCGGGCGGAGAGGTCAGCCGGCCAGTTCAAGCGCTCGAGGCGGGCGCCGTTGCCGAGATGGAAACGCGCCACCTGGTCGATCGGGAAGCCGCGGCGGTCGCGGGCCGTCATGTAATAGGCGGCGGCGGCGCGCAACATCGGCTCGCGCAGCTCGGTCAGCACAGCGTCGTCGGTCCACCAGCCGTCCTCGTCGAGTCGGGCCAGGATGGCGCGGTCGGCTTCCGGCACGGCAAGCGAGTCAGGCGAGGCGCGCTCGGCCTTGAGCCACTGGGCGAAATTGGGCGAGGGCGAAAGCGTCACGAAGGTCGACAGCCGGGGAAAATCGCGCGAGATTTCTGCGACCACCTGCTTGATGAGGAAATTGCCGAAGGTAACGCCGGCCAGTCCGCGCTGGCAGTTGGAGATCGAGTAGAATACCGCCGCCGTTGCTCGGTCCGGGTCGAGTGGCACCCGCTGGGACGCCAGGATGGGGGCGATTGCCGATGGAATCTCCCGCGTCAGCGCCACCTGCACGAAGATCAACGGATCGTCCAACAGCGCCGGGTGGAAGAAGGCGTAGCAGCGCCGGTCGGGCGGATCGATGCGGGCGCGCAGATCGTTCCAGTCCCTGACTTGGTGCACCGCCTCATAAAGGATGATCTTTTCCAATATGGCCGCGGGCGTCGACCAGTCGATCCGGCGCAGCACCAGGAAGCCGCGATTGAACCAGGCGGCGAACAAGTGGCGGAAATCGGTGTCGATCGGCGTGAGCTCGGGGCGGCGCACCATCGCATTGAGGAGCTGCTCGCGCATCCGCACCAGCGCCACCGTGCCGAACGGGGCGAGGTTCAGCCGGCGAAACAGCTCCTGCCGCCGCGGTTCGGTCGCCTTGTGCACGTCGTTTGCGGTGGTGTCGGAGGGCGAGCGCTCCCACGCCTCGATCGCCGCCGCGATCCGGTCGCGGTCGGGCCCGAAGCGCGACAGCAGCATCTCGAAGAAGGCGATGCGGGGGCCGGTTTTCAGCTCCGCATAGCGGCTGAGGATTTCGCGTGCCAAGGCGACGCCGGACGCCTCGCCGCGGATCGACAGGAGCTGCTCGCATAAATCCGCGATGCCCTCGGAGCGGACAAGGCCGGTCGGCTCGCGCCTGCGGTCGATCAGCGCGCGGCCGCGCTCGGTAATGGTCTGCAACAATTCGCCGAAAAATGAAGTATTCATCTCATTGGACCTGCCGCGTGCCCCATCAACGTATCAGGTAACCACGTGGCGATTTCTGGGAATATACACAAGATCACGATGCTCAGCAGTATTGTCATCACATAGGGCAGGGCGCCGAGCAAGACAGTGCGGGTCGGCACCTCCGGTGCGATTGCATTGACTACGAACAAGTTGAGGCCGACCGGCGGGGTGATCAGCCCGACCTCCATATTGATGGTGACGATTACCCCGAACCACACCGGATCGAACCCGGCTTGGAGGATGATCGGCAGCAGGATCGGGCTCGTCATCAGGATGATGCCGGCGGGCGGGATGAAACAGCCGCAGACCAGCAGGAAGACATTGATCAGCAGCATCAGGACCCAGTGATTGACATGCAGGTCGGCGATCGCCTGCGCCAGCGTCTGGGTGATGTACAGCGAGCTCAGCATGTAGCTGAACAGCACGGCGGCGCCGATGATCATCAGGATCATCACCGATTCCCGCGTGGTGTCGCGCAGGATCGCCCACCAGCGCTCCGGGCTCCAGATGCGGTAGATGCCGATTGCCAGGAGGATGCACAGCGCGGCCCCGACCCCGGCCGCTTCGGAGGGCGTGGCGATGCCGCCGTAAAGCACCACCATGACGCCGACCACGATCGCGAGGAACGGGATCACTTTCGGCAGCGATGAGAACTTCTCCCGCCACGAATAGCGGAACTCCGGGGCGTAGGCGCGGAAGCCCTTGAACCAGAGATAGATCACCGTCCAGGCGATGAATAAAGCGGTCAGCAGCAGGCCCGGCAGCACGCCGGCGAGAAACAGGCGGCCGATCGAGGTCTCGGTTGCGATGCCGTAAAGGATGAAGGTGATGGATGGGGGAATGAGAATGCCGAGCGTGCCGCCGGCACAGATCGACCCGGTCGCCACCTCGTCGGGGTAGCCGCGCTGGCGCATTTCCGGGATGCCCATCTTGCCAATGGCGGCACAGGTTGCGGGCGATGACCCGGTCAAGGCGGCAAACAGTGCGCAGGCGCCGAGATTGGAGATCACCAGCCCGCCCGGCACCCGGTAGAGCCAGCGGTCGAGCGCCATGTAGAGGTCGCGGCCAGCGGGCGAGGTACCGATCGCCGCGCCCATCATGATGAACATCGGGATCGAGACCAGCGTGAAATCGTTCAGGCCGGAATAGAGCGTCTCGGCAGCGACGCCCAGCGCGTCGACACCCTGGAAGAAGGCGAGGAAGGCAATCCCGATAAAGCCGAGCGAGAACGCGACCGGCGCGCCCGTCAGCAGCACGAGGATGGTGGCGACGAGGACGATGGCTCCTTGGGTGCCCGGGCTCATGCGTCCGCCTGTTCCGGCACCTCACCGGCATAAGGCCGCACCCGGCCGGTCATGAGCTCAAGGAAATCGGCGACATATTGCAGGGTCAGGACGCCGAGCCCGATCGGCATGGCGCCATAGGGAATCCACAGGCGGACCCGCCATATCGATTCGGATTGCCAGTCGTTGTCCCACGCCTCGTGCCAGAACTGGAAGGTCAGCACCGTCATCACCAGGGCAAAGGCCAAGGACAGCGTGGTGGCGATGACGGCGAGCCAGAAGCGCCCGCGCTCGCCAAGCGCCATCGGCACCACGTCGACATTGACGTGGCCCTTGGTCATCAGCACGAAGGGCGCGCCGATGAAAGTGGCGCCGACCAGGCTGAAGGTGACGAAGTCGGTCTGCCAGATCGTATTGTCATTCAGCACATAGCGGATGAACACCATCTGGCAGACGACGACGACGGCCGCCGCGATCAGCGCGGCGGCGACGATGCCACACAGCAGCGACAGGCCGTGCACCGCGCGGACGAACCGGGTCATAGGGCGCCACTCGTTTGCGTCGGATCGGCTTCGGCGAATTCCGTTCCGGTGGGAAGCGGACTTCGCTGTTGTTGGTCTTGCGTAGTCGCATCTTCTGCGGCGAACCGGCATCCACTTCGCCGGAAAATGCTCTTGCGAGAAAAGCCCGGCGCCGCAAAAACGCCGGGCCAGAACAAGGTCGGGAGCTGCTATTTCACCGCTAGCGCGTCGTCGATCAGCTTCTTGCCGTCCGGAACCTCGTCCGAAAACACCTTGTAGGAGC
>CAZTTL010000336.1:0-3855 GCA_964616635.1 uncultured Rhodoplanes sp.
TAAAATTGTCCGGTTTCGGCGCCGATCATGGAACCGGGGCGACAGCCGGGGCGGTGCTGCGCTCGACCGGCGAGCCGGGGAAGGCAAGCCCGAGACGTGGTGGTGGACGGATTGACGATGAATTTGCTGTCGCAAAAGTCGGTAGTCCCAGCGTCGAAGTATTCCATGAAAATCGGCCGATGGGGGCTACGGATGCCCGAGGATTGTTGTTGATTCCGACGTTGCGATCGAATCAGAAAAACAAGATTACAGTTGACCCAGCTGGTCTTCCGGTCGATGCCGAGATCGAGAGTGCGCGTCAGGTGGTTGCTCCCGCTGATCGGGCCGGAGTGCTCGTAGACTTCAACGTTCGCAAGAGTACAAACTCGGCGCTAGAAGAGCTCGATCATCGCTTTGTCGAGATATGTGAGGAGACACGGGCAAAAGTCGTGAAGCAGCAACAGGAAAAGGCACTCATTGTGATCGATGACGATGTGCTGTTGCTTTACCGACATCACCACCCATTACGGAAAATTTCCGGGATGACAGTGCCGGTCCGCAAGAACGGGGCAAGCCCAGCGAAGGAATGGAGACCACGCCATGGAGGAAAAGGACGTTAATCGAGCTAAGCAGTTTAGCCCTGCCGAGATCGGCGCTTTGGCACACCTGTACCGAGGCGAGATGTACCAAAGCAAGATCTGGCGTAGCCGTCTCGATACGACCGTTAACTGGGCCATTGTCTCAACTGGGATTGCGCTGTCGGTTAGCTTCAGCAACGCTAATGCATCACCCGTTCCGATCCTGCTTGTGAGCTTGGTCGTTATAGTATTTCTGCTCCTTGAAGCTCGCCGCTACATATATTATGACCTCTTTCGCATTCGCCTCCGGGTGATGGAAATCAATTTCTACGGCCCGCTCCTTAGAGGCGAGGGGACACGTACTGACAATCATTGGAACGACCTGCTTGCCGATGACCTTAAGGACGTGTGTTTCCATATGTCCCTAATCGAGGCGTTGGGTCGACGCATCCGCAGGATCTACGGTTGGATATTCACCGTGCTGCTGGCCTGCTACATCGCCAAGCTTCTCGTCCACCCGACGCCCTTGAGCTCGCACGGTGAGTTGTTGGCACGTGCCGCCGTCGGCCCGATCCCCGGCGAATTTGTGCTCGGCATTGGCTTGCTGTTTAACGGCGCGTGGATTGCCGTTGCTTTCTTCACTTTGCGAAGGCAAAAAGCGCTCGCGCTACCGCATACACGGACAGACCCAGACTTGCTGCTGAGTGTCGCTAATTGACTGTTCGCCGGCTCCTGGATGCAAAAGGCGAACAGTAGAAACGAGGCGGGATCTGACCCAAATTCGGCGCCGTTAGGGTAATGCTGATGAGGTCTGGTCACCCGTGAAGGGCTACGATGAGCTAGAAATCCTCCCTTCTTCAGCGCACCTGAACCGAGTATTCAGCAAATTCAAATTTACTGATTGAGGCCCATAGGGCAGGCTTACAGCAAGCAGCCAAGGAGTGTCGCGCATGACTCCGCGTGATCTTGGTCTCTGGCCATCCTTGGTAGGACGATCAGACTGATGTCCGCCGATGCCCGCCGACCCGCGACGCGTTCGCGCAGCGAACAGCGGAGGGCGGAGCTTTGCGGGGAGAAATGCAGTTCCATGTACCGGGTTTTCAGGTCGCTCATCTGCTGACTCACAAAGGCGGGCCCCGACACCACCAGGGGTGCATTCAGCGTCTTCAAACAGTAAAGGCGGGACCACCGCCGCTATTCCTTGGTCCTCGAGACGCGCGATGTTTGGGGCCGTTGGCGGTAAAACTGTCGCCATTTTTCACCGCGCCGGCGAATTTCGGCCTTCGTCTGTCCAAGGCTGGCGCCGATGCGCTGGTTCTGTTGAGTCGCGTTTGCGAGTCGGATTTCGACATCGAGGAGCGTGAAATCATCACGTCGCTGAAAGTGAATCCGCCGGACGAGCTGCGCGTCCGGCTGCACTGGACCGCCATTCTGCACGGTCAGGTCGGTGCGGACCTCGCGGTCGCCGGCGGCGTACGCAGCGAGCGGGATATAGTGAAATGCATCATGGCGGGCGCGCGCGTGGTTTTCACCGCCTCCGCACTGCTGCAAAAACGGGTTGGAATATCCGCTGTTTCTGTCGGACGGATATTTCGCGCAGACGCTGCTGCCACGTCACTTGAGTGAGCCGGGCTGCTTTGCGCACGACCGCACGGCGCACTTGCTTCCACCGCTCGGTCTCGACCCCCGGCATTGGTCGATCTTGTTCTTGATCGCGCGCGCCGTTGCTCGCGCGCGGAAATGACCGGAGGCTCGGACTGAGCTTGTGCTGCTGGCGCACGGGTCGAGCAACAATCCGGCGTCGCGTCTCGGGGCCGAGCGGATTGCGGAAAGCATCGCCAGGAGCGGCGTATTTGCTGGCGTGCGGACGGCGTTCCTGGAAGAGGCGCCGTTCCTAGCCGACGCAATCGCTGTTTCGCGCGGGCCCACTTTGGTGATCGGGATGTTCGCCTGCGAAGGTTTGCATGGCGCCGACGATGCGCGGCAGCGCGTGACCGAGCTTGCGCACTCGGACATCGCCTTTGCAGGAAATGTGGGGACATTCGATGCCTTGCCGGAGGTGATTGCGGCGGCGATCCGGCGCGCGCGAAGCCCCGCCAGCAAGTTCGCGCGGCTGCTCGACGCGGGGCAGGCCTGTTGATCCGTTGGGCTGATTCCCTGCGGAAAACGGCGCCAAGCGAATCTCGGACTTCATCAGAAGTGGGTGAGAGCCCGATTTCGACGCCGACACCCAACTTGGCAAAACGCTCTGTCGAAGATCGGTCAAAACACATTCGAGCAACCGCGAATGATTAGTGTTTGCAAGTAAAACGCCGAAACTGGCTTGCCAATAATATTAGGTTATGCTAATATAAAAATGTTATAAGACATAGGGGTGGAGACGCGAGGATTTCGCGGTTTGCGGGTGTTTAGCTCGGCGACCTGATCGCTGCGCACGCGCGCAGGCGCGCGAAGGTAAGGCTGCGGGCAAGTGCTCAAAGCGCCGCGGCCGAGGCCAGGAGGGGGCCTGATGCGGATTGCGCCGGATCGGGTGATACCTGCGCTCCAGTGGGGGCGTCAATACGACCGCGGCAAGCTCGTTTCCGATCTGCTCGCTGCGGTCATCGCGACCGTTATGCTGATTCCGCAGAGTCTGGCCTATGCCATGCTGGCCGGGCCTGCCGCCAGAAGTCGGTCTCTACGCCAGCATCCTGCCGCCGGTCGGCTATGCCTTGTTCGGATCGAACCGGGTGCTCGCGGTCGGCCCGGTCGCGGTGGTCTCGCTGTTGACCTTCGCCGCCCTGGAAGGCTTGGCGCCGCCCGGCTCGCCGGAGTTCATTGCCGCGGCGATCGTGCTGGCGGCGCTGTCGGGCCTGATGTTGGCCGCGGTCGGGCTGTTCCGCCTCGGCTTTCTCGCCAACCTGCTCAGTCACCCGGTGATCTCCGGCTTCATCACCGCGTCCGCCGTTCTGATCGCGGTAAGCCAACTCAAGCACGTCGCCGGCGTCGACGCGCAAGGGGATTCACTGCTTCCGATGTTGCGCTCGCTCACGGCGCAGCTTCGTGCGATCAACCCGCCGACAGTGATCATCGGACTCGTCGCCATCGCTTTCCTCTTTTGGGCGCGCACATCACTGCAGCCATTACTCGCGCGCGCCGGCCTGAGCAACAGGCTCAGCGAGATGCTGAGCAGAGCGTCCGTGATGATTTCGGTGATCGTTTCGACGGTCGTCGTGTCAATGCTCGGCCTTCAACAAGCCGCGGACGAGCGCAAAAGACAACGGGGTGGATGACGATGATGCCCCGTTCACGAACGACG
>CAZTTL010000337.1:0-2380 GCA_964616635.1 uncultured Rhodoplanes sp.
CGGCGCTTCTTCATCACCGACGACAATTTCGCCCGCAACAAGGATTGGGAGCCGATCTTCGATCGCATCGCCGAGCTGCGCGAGCGCGACAACATCAACGTCCACCTCATCATCCAGGTCGACACGCTCTGCCACAAGATCAAGAACTTCGTCGAAAAGGCCCGCCGCGCCGGCGTCACCCGCGTCTTCATCGGGCTGGAAAACATCAATCCGGCAAACCTGCAGGCGGCGAAGAAACGGCAGAACAAGATCACCGAATACCGCAACATGCTGCTCGCCTGGAAGCGCGCCGACATCATCACCTATGCCGGCTACATTCTCGGCTTTCCGGCCGATACGCCGGACTCGATCCGCGAGGATATCGAGATCATCAAGAAGGAGCTGCCGATCGATATCCTCGAATTCTTCTGCCTGACGCCGCTGCCGGGG
The DNA here is from genome assembly GCA_964616635.1 of uncultured Rhodoplanes sp. Lineage (GTDB taxonomy): Bacteria > Pseudomonadota > Alphaproteobacteria > Rhizobiales > Xanthobacteraceae > Rhodoplanes. Next base: position 430 of record CAZTTL010000337.1, read on the forward strand.
TCGGAGGACCATCAGAAGCTCTGGCTGAGCAAGGTTCCGATGGATGCCGACCTCAACAAGTACGACCTCGAGCACGTCGTCACCGACCATGCGAAGATGAGCCGCGCGGCATGGCAGGCGATCTATAACGCCGCGTGGGAAGCCTATTACACGCCCGCGCACATGGAGACGATTTTGCGCCGCGCCGCCGCCAGTGGCATGGGATTGTCAAAGCTCATCGCGGTGCTGTTTGCGTTTTCGAGCTATGTGGCGCTGGAAAAGGTGCACCCGCTGCAGGGCGGCATCTTCCGCCTGAAATATCGCACCGACCGGCGGCCGACGCTGCCGGTCGTGCCGGCCTGGCAGTTCTATCCCGCGCTGGCGTGGGAGATCGCGACGAAGCACGCCCGTGCCGGGCTGAAATGGCTGTGGCTCGACCGCACCCGCCGGCGCATCCTGCGCGATCCGCAGCACAAGCAGTACATGGACAGCGCGCTGAAATTCGTCGCCGAAGAGGACGACGCGACGCTCGAACTGTTCAGCCACAACGAGGGTGCGCGCGCCGAAACCGCACGCCAACGCCGCATCGCCGAGCTGACGGCGGCCGCGCGGTAATAATACCGGCAGTCAGCGGCGGCTCTAATCCCGATGATCGGCCGCGTAAAAGCGCGGGTCTGACGGGCCCGGTGCGCGATCACGCCGGCGAAAGAACCAGGCGACGCTGACTGCGAGCAGCGCAAAGGCGAGCCCGTACCAGGTGATCGCGTATTGCAGGTGATTGTTCGGCAGGCGCGGGACAAGGCGCGCGGGCTGCGGCCAGCCGCCGGGCGGGGAGGGGGCTTCCTGCGCAATATAGAAGGGCGGCGTATCGAGATTTTTCGCGGCGGCGATGGCCGCGGAATCGCGCAGGAACCACAGATTGCGATCCGGCTGGTCCGCCGGCGTAAAGACCGAGCGCGTTTCCGGCCAGCGCAACGCGCCGACAATCTCGACCGGTCCGGTGACCTGGCCGTCCGCGCGATGCGCGGGGTCACGGCGATCCTCCGGCACGAAACCGCGATCGACCAGAACGATGCGGCCGCCGGCGAGACGCGCCGGGGTGAAGACCTCGTAGCCCGGTCCTGTTGGTGGGCCTTCGCGCAGGCTCGACCCGGCGGTGTAAACCAGCGCCTCGCGATCAGTCAGGAACGTGCCGGTAAAGCTGACGCGGCGAAATTCGTCGTTCGCCTGGCTGAGCTGCGACCATTCGCGCGGCGCCGGCAGCGGCACGGGTGGCGCGGACAGCCGCTCGCTCAGTGTTGCGAGCAAGCCCTCCTTCCAGGCCTTGCGCTGGAGCTGCCAGGTCCCCAGTCCGACGAGCACGAGGAAGGCGGCAAGCACGGCGAGGCCCGCCAGCAGGCCCTTGGCCCGCAGAGCCGGCAGGCGCCGCCGCCCGCGCGGTGCCGGGAGTGGGTCGACCGCTCTCATAAGCCATGGTCCTTGTTGCCGAACTGCTGCTCCGCCGCCTTGTGGCGATATTGCACGCCGATCAGCAAACCCTTGAGCGGGCGGATCGGCAGCAATGTCGTGACGAGAATAAGCGGGATCCACAGGACGGCATGCACCCAGTAGGGCGGCTGGTAGACCACTTCGACGATGAGGGCGGCGGCGACGACGATGAATCCGGAGAATGTCACGACAAAAAAGGCCGGCCCGTCGCCCGAATCGAAGAAATGATAATCCAGCTCGCAGACATCGCATTTCGGCGCCAGTGCCAGAAAACCCTGGAACAGACGGCCCTCGCCGCAGCGCGGACAGCGGCCGGCCAAGCCGTTGAGAATCGGATTAGAGGATGATGCCGGCTGATGGGTCATGCCGATGGGTCCTTGCGCGATCGTGCGCTGCCGCCGATTCGGGCCGCAGCACGCAAATGCTTCATGCTGCTAAGCTATGCGCGAACCGGTGCGAGACAATGGCGCGCCAGAAACGTCAC
>CAZTTL010000337.1:2480-3838 GCA_964616635.1 uncultured Rhodoplanes sp.
GGCCGCGGCTCGCATTGAAATGCCGCAAATTTTGCCATTGTATCATCGTGGAGTCCGCGTGGATTGCCCAGCCGCGCGCGGCCGCGGGTTGTGGCGCCCTGCTTCAAGCTTCGCCGTGTCGACACGGAAACAAGGCTCGTCACGCATGGATCAAGCCGTTACCGAAACCATCGACGCAAAGATGATGGCGAGATGCATCGAGCTTGCCCGCGCCGGCGGCAAAGCCGGCGAATTTCCGTTTGCCGCGATCGTGTGCCGGGACGGCGTGGTGATTGCGGAGACCACCAATCGGGTCGCAGGCGAAGGCGATGTCACGCGGCATGCGGAGATCGTCGCGATCTCGCTCGCCCAACGCGCGATCGGCGGCAAGGATCTGTCCGGCTGCACCCTCTACTCGACCGTCGAGCCGTGCCCGATGTGCTCGTTCCCGATCCGCGAGACAAGGATCAGCCGCGTGGTGTTCGCGATCCCGTCGCCGCTGATGGGCGGCTCATCGCGGTGGGATGTGCTCCACGACCACGGGTTGTCGAAGCACATGCCGGAGGCCTTCGGTCATCCGCCGGAAGTCGTGCGCGGGTTCATGCGCAAGGAGGCGGCGCGCATGTGGCGGCGCTGGAATCCCATTATCTGGGGCGTGATCCGGCTGCGCGGCGTGTTTGGCGGGAAATGAAAAAGCCGCCGTAAGCTTTTACGGCGGCTTTTTGCGGATAAACGCAATCGTATTTGATCATCGTGAAAGAGGCATCCGTCCTTGGCAGGCCTGGCAGCGACCTACTCTCCCAAGTCTTAAGACTTAGTACCATCGGCGCTGGGGAGTTTTACGGCCGAGTTCGGGATGGGATCGGGTACAGGCTCCCCGCTAGAACCACCAGGCCGGCCAAAGACGGTTGAAGCAAGCTGGACTTTTCGCTCATGGTTCGAGACGCGCGACGCGGTCGCGCTCCTCACCATGAGGTCTTTCTCAGTTTGCCCTCATCCTGAGGCGCCCGCGAAGCGGGCGTCTCGAAGGATGAAGCAAGGGCGGATGAGCATTGATTAATGAGAGCGATCAAGCCAATCGAGCGATTAGTACCGGTAAGCTCAACGCATTGCTGCGCTTACACACCCGGCCTATCAACGTGGTCGTCTTCCACGGCTCTCAAGGGAGATATGGTTTCGAGGTGAGTTTCCCGCTTAGATGCTTTCAGCGGTTATCCCGTCCGCACATAGCTACGCTGCACTGCGGCTGGCGCCACAACAGCTCCACCAGAGGTGCGTCCATCCCGGTCCTCTCGTACTAGGGACAGCTCCTCTCAAATCTCCAACACCCACGGCAGATAGGGACCGAACTGTCTCACGACGTTCTGAACCCAGCTCAC
>CAZTTL010000338.1:0-3823 GCA_964616635.1 uncultured Rhodoplanes sp.
GTCATGTAGCGGGCGCCGTTCTCAACATAGAGCCGGTTGGTTGGCTCGATCTCCTGCATCTCCTCGCGCGTCGGTACGCAAATGCCCAGCGCCTGCTCGACCTGCTTGTCTTCCGCCGGGCGCGGCGACAACAGATCGATCAAGACCGCATTTTCGGGAACCGTGCCGCCCGCCTCGATCACCTGCTGCTCAAGCGCGAGACCGCGCGGACAACTGACCGACAGCATCGAGACGGGCCTCTTGTGCAACCGCCGCGCCCGCGAGCCGGGCCCCCGGCGGGCTATCGATCGGACAAAATCAGCACATTCCGCAATAGAAATATGTACGCCATCTCATCGAGAAGGCGCCGATATCCGTGAAAAATGATCAAAACGGGTCGATCGTGGCGGGTCGGCCGGGTCGGAAGCCGCGGGCACGCCACAGATCACGCGCCAAGCCCTTGATCTGAAAAAGCTTGTCTCGAACAACCACAAAAGGAAAGGGAGAATTGTCTTCGGAACGAGGCGTTCTGAAGGAGCGCGGCAGACCCGCGATGCCGCGGGTCTGCCGGTTCATGTGCGGTCAGCGGGCGCGGTCGGGAGAGGACGGGGCATACCCATGCGGGGCGTCCCGCTCATCGTCCGGCACCGGCATATGCTGGCAGCGCAGCGCAGCGACGACGGCGGCGATCCCGATTTCGCGATAGCCTCCGCCGAGGCTGCGGAGGCTGAGGAAGTCCTTGCCGCTATTCCCGATCTTCGAAGAACTTGCAGCCTTGCTCATTGCTTACTCCAGTGGTTTCCGCCCAAGGATGTCATCTGCTCCGGCTGGGCCTCAGGTCTTTGCATGCCGGCCTACATCGGCGGAATTGGGTAGAAAACGGTTCGAGAAAGCGGCATTTCGCTGGTTCCGCCATGGATGCTCATAGAGAAACGCCAAAGTAAATGCCGCGTTAACAAACGTACAAACAAGAGATAAGAAAAAATATACTTTCATTGTGTAAATTGATCTCGGCAGAAAGCGGCCGCGCCGTATTTTGGCCAATATCAGTAAATTTGCGGCAATACGGCAACAGTTGTGGCGCTTCGACGCTGATAACCGCGTACATGCCTGGAACGTTGCCGTTCTTTTCGGTACACCTAAACGTGAGTAAACGCGGCGTCGGGCGCGATAATAAGGTGGGGACCAGGGAATGACTCCGAGAATGGTATTCCTCGTCGGTCTTGGATTGCTGCTCGGCGGCTGTGTGACGGCGATGCAGCCAGTCAACGAGGCCAGTTTCAAGCCGCGCGACCGCGCGTATCTCGCCAACGCTCCCTACCACAGGGTGTCGCTGCCGTACGGATATCAGCGGGCGATCGTCGACTATCACCGCAAGGAAGCCCCCGGCTCGATCGTCGTCGATACCGGTTCACGCCATCTCTATTACGTCCTGCAGAACCACAAGGCGATCCGCTACGGTGTCGCCGTCGGTGAAGACGCCCAATCCTGGTCCGGCGTCGCCAAAGTCGGGGCGATGAGCGAATGGCCCGGTTGGACCCCGACGCCGGGTGAACATCGCCGCCTGGGGCCGCTGCCGAATTATGTGCCCGGGGGACCGGCCAATCCAATGGGCGCGCGCGCGTTGTACCTGTATGCCGATGGCAAGGACACGTTGTTCCGCATCCATGGCACGAACCAGCCGGAGTGGATCGGCCATGCCATCTCATCCGGTTGCATCCGAATGACCAATGAGGACGTGATCGATCTCTACAGTCGCACCAAAATGGGGACGACCGTGGTCGTCCTGCATCCGAAGGCTGGCGAGAGCTTCCCGCAAATGGCGTTCAGGAACTGACCTGGTCGGCGTCGGGCGGCTGGTCAGATTTGAGTTTGTGACGGATGGCCGGGGCGCACCCGGCCATTGCCGTTTCAACCCCGCAAGATCGGGGACATGATTCAGGCCACGCCCCCGGCATCACCGCGGCGGTGGGGGGCGCTGGCGACCGATTCGCTTCAAGCGATCTGCGCCGAGCGCCGGCCTCATGTCAGCGCTCGCCTTGAGCGACGCCGATCTCATTGCCCGTGCACAGCAATACGACCGCATTGCCAGCAGCCGCCCTGCGCTCTATCGATGGATGCGAGCCTCTGGCGAATCCGTCTTCGCCTGAAGTCACTTCGCACAGTGCGGCCGCATTGTCGCCGGCGCCGGTCTCCGCTTCGCCCCGTCATGCTCAGCCCCGCCGCCGGCAATTGAGGGATTGGACATGGCGCGCCGCCGCCTCCCCGACGAGCCTGTTTCACGCCTTGCCATCTGGGCGCGGCGCCTCGCTCTGTTCTCGCTCACGGTCGTGCTGCTTTCGATCATCATTGCCCGGTCCGGCCTGCTCGACATCATTCCGGCGCTGGTCACCTTCGCTGCCGGGCTGGCGCTGGCGGTCGCCGGCATTCTGCTCGCCATTGCCGCCTTTGTGGTGATCTGGCGCCTCGGTCTTCGTGGCTTTGGCTCCGCGGTGTCCGCCGTGCTGATCGCGCTCGTGCTCCTTGCCTATCCCACTTATCTCGGCGTCAAGATGTATCGCTTGCCCAAGATTTCCGATGTCAGCAGCGACCCGGTCAATCCGCCGGCTTTCGGGGTCGTTGCCCGGCTGCGCAACCGCCAGGCCAATCCCGTGACCTATCGGGGCCTCGGCGCGCCGGAGCTGCAGTCCAGCGTTTATTCCGATATCGAGCCGCTCGATTTGACGGTGCCGCCACAGATCGCCTATGCGGCGGTGCTCGCGGCGCTTGCCAAGCGCAAGGACAATCCGGTCGCGCCGCTCTGGCGCGTGATCGATGAGCGCCCGCCGACACCCGGCCATGACGGCCATATCGAAGCGATCGCCTATACCTCGATCATGGGCTTCCGCGACGACGTGGCGATTCGCATCCGGCCGACCCGTGAAGGCTCACGCGTCGATGTGCGCTCGGCGTCGCGCTATGGGCGCTGGGATTTTGGCGTGAACGCCGCGCGGGTGCGCCGTCTGCTCGAAGACGTCGACAACGCCGCCGATGCGATCAAGCAGGAGCCGCCGCCGCCACCGAAGGAGCCCGAGCGTCGTCAGCGCAGGCGGCGCAGGCGATAGGTCGACGCGAGCGCCGGCGGCCCTTCGGTTGCCACCTGCCCGCGCGCGATCAGATCCTCGAGGTGAGCGAGGACGGAAAGTCCGGCAGCACCCACGAGTCGCGGATCGAGTCCGACATAGATCGCGCGGACGAGCTCCGGAATATCGGCCTCCCGCTCGCGCAGGCGGATGAGAATCGCTGCCTCGCGGGCGTGGCGATGCGCGATATATTGCCTGACATAGTCATGGGCTTCTCTGATTTCCCCGCCATGACCGGGCAGGTAGCGCTGCTCGGGCCGCCGCGTCAGTTTTTCCAGCGAGGCCATATAGTCGCTCATCGCTCCGTCGGGCGGCGCTACGATGGACGTGTTCCAGCCCATCACATGGTCCCCGGAGAACAGGAGGTCGGCGCCGCGGAGCGCGAACGCCATGTGATTGGCGGTATGTCCCGGTGTCGCCACCGCCTCGACCGTGAAACTGTGGCCGGAGATGACTTCGCCATCGGCGAGGGCATGGTCGGGCCGAAAGCTTTGGTCAGCGCTTGCTTCGAGCCGCTTCGCTTCGCCGATATGAAGCGGCCGCGCTGGTCGGTGCGGGCCTTCGCCCAGAGTTATGGCGCCAGTTGCAGCTTTCACCGCCGCCGCCGCCGGCGAGTGGTCGGCATGGGTATGGGTAATGAAGACGTGGGTGACGGTTTCGTTGCGCACGGCGTCGAGCAGGGCCGCGACGTGGCGCGGATCATCCGGTCCCGGATCGATGAT
>CAZTTL010000339.1:0-3791 GCA_964616635.1 uncultured Rhodoplanes sp.
GAGCGGCCGCAGGCCGCGTCTCGAAGGGCGCACCCGCCTCGCGCACCACGAAGCATTTCTGGTTGTTGCGGATGGTGGTGCGGATGACCTCGTCGGGAATGGCGAGGAAGGACTCCTCGAACGCGCCCATCAAGACCACCGGCCATTCGACGAGGCCGGCGACCTCCTCGAGCAGCGCGTCGTCCTCGACCAGCTCCAGCCCCTGCGCAAAAGCGAGATGGCGAGCATCGTGCAGGATGATGTCCTTGCGCCGCTCGCGGTCGAGCACGACCTTGGCCGCTTCGAGTTTTTGCACATAGTCGTCGAACCGCTTCACCGAAAAAGCCGCCGGGGCCATGAAGCGGTGCCCACGGGTCTCGTTGCCGATAGGGATGTTGTCGAGCCCGAACGGCACGATGTCGGGGTCCTCGGTTTCCGGGCCGAAGGTGGCGATAACGGAATGGAGCGGCCGCACCCATTTGAGCCATGATCTAGCGAAGACGTAGTTGCCTTCATTATCAACGACGTAACGGCCATCATTTGTGGTCAGAAATACTGGCTCGCCCCAGCGCATCGATTTCGGCCAGGGAAAAGTGCGCACGACGACCGGCAGCATCTCAGCCAGCACATCGATTGCCGGCCGCCCCGGCTTTTCCACCAGCGCGACGTAGAAGTCCCCTTTCTTCGGGTCTTTCTGGATCGTCGCTTCGCTGATCGAAGCGAGCCCGGCGCTCTTGAGAAATCCCTGCACGGCCGCTTCCGGTGCACCGACCCGCGGTCCCTTGCGCTCCTCGCGCAAATCGGGCTGGCGCGCCGGGATACCCTGTACCGTCAATGCGAGCCGCCGCGGCGTCGCGAAGGCTTTTGCGCCTTCATAGATCAGTCCCGCCTCGACCAGCCGCTCAGTGACCAGCCTGCGCAAGTCCTCCGCCGCCCGCGCCTGCATGCGGGCCGGAATTTCCTCAGAGAACAATTCAAGCAGGAGGTCAGGCATCACGGACTCTTGATGGCAGGAATGGGCCCCGCAGGTAGCAGACGGCGCCTGGCTTGTCACTCGGCAGATCAATGACCTGCCCGGTCTGCCGCGCATTCGCGCCGCTGGTCGATGCGCTCATGATTTTTCGACGGTATACTAGTACTAGTTGCATTGATCAGAGTAAAAATAATAATTTAGCACCTTCGAAAGGTCTCGCATGGCTCCATGGCGAAGCGAGATGGAGATCGCGTGTGTCGGTTCTCGAGCGAAAGCCACCTTTCAGCAGATTTATTGCGTTCTGGCGCGCAATCGATTGGACTAAGCCTGCGGTACGAGATGGGCTATTCGTACTAGCCGCATTCGGCGTAACCTTCGCAGTCTTCGAAATCTTTAAGCTGCCCCATCCGGTACTGGAGTATTCTATCAAGCACCAAGAGTGGGAGCTCGATGATCTCATCGTCAGCTCTTTCGTCGCCGTGATCGGACTCCTGCTCTACGCGTGGCGCCGGCACAAAGACCTCAAGCGTGAAGTCGATTTGCGCCGCGCCGCCGAGGTGGTGGCGCAGCGGCTTGCCCGCCACGATCCCCTGACCGGCCTGCCGAACCGGCGCTTCTTCAATGAAAGGCTCGATGAAGCTCTGAAGGGTATTGCCAGCAGCGGACGGTCAACGGCGGTGCTGATGCTTGACCTCGACGGCTTCAAATTAATCAACGACGTGCACGGCCATTTTGTCGGCGACAAGGCGTTGGTGGAATTCGCCGCCCGCGTCGGCGCCGTCGCCAAGTGCGCCCTGATCGCACGGGTCGGCGGCGATGAGTTTGGCATCATCCTGCCGGACCTCGCCTCGCTCGACGAGCCAGCGGCGCTGGCGCAGAGGATTTCATCCGCGGTGGCTAAGCCGTTCACCATCGCGGGGACCGAGACGACACTCGGTGTCGGCATCGGCATCGCCATCGCGCCGGATGATGGGACCCACGCCGAGGAGCTGGTTCGGCGCGCCGATCTCGCCCTCTATCGTGCCAAGGCCGATGGTCGTTCCCTGACGCGCTTTTTCGAGCCTGCGATGGACACCCACGTCGAGCGCCGACTGATCATCGAGCGCGAATTGCGCTCCGCCATCGCCACCAATCAGATCGCAGTGCACTATCAGCCGTTGATCGGCCTGCTTGGCGATCGCATTATCGGTTTCGAGGCGCTGGCGCGCTGGAACAGCCCGGCACTTGGTGACGTGCCGCCCGACGTGTTCATCCCGGTCGCGGAAGAGACCGGGCTCATCCACCGGCTCGGCGACCAGTTGCTGCGCATCGCCTGTCGTGAAGCGAAAACCTGGCCCGAGGATTTGACGCTCGCTTTCAACATCTCGCCGCTGCAGCTACGCGATGTGACCTTCGGACTGCATGTGCTGGAGATTCTCGGCGAGACCGGTCTGCCGGCGTCGCGGCTGGAACTGGAAATTACCGAAAGCGCGGTCGTCGGCGATGGCATTCAGGCACAACGCCTGATCGATGAATTGCGTGCGGCCGGGGTGCACGTTGCGCTTGATGATTTCGGCACCGGCTATGCCACGATGTCGCAACTGCTGTCGTTCCGCTTCGATAAGATCAAGATCGACCGCAGCTTCGTCCAAAATCTCGGTCACGAAGGCAATGGCGACGTGATCGTGCGGGCGATTATCGGCCTTGCCAAAGGCCTCGGCCTGACCACCGCGGCGGAAGGCATCGAGACCCAGACGCAGCTTACCGAACTCATTACCGAGGGCTGCATCGAGGGCCAGGGCTTCCTGTTCGGCAAGCCAGTCCCGGCAGCCGAAATCCCGAGACTCATCAAACAGCGCAGGATTTCAGGACAGGTTGCTTGACGGCCTGCCGACGAAACGCCGTGCGTTGCGGCGCGGCGGGCGCTGCGATTTTGTTTGAGTGATTGTAATTTCACCGGCGCACCGGCGTCTGCCCCGGGATCAGGTTCGCGGGCTTGCCACGCCGGAAATGGCTCTACAAGGTTTTATGGCTGCCGTCGCAGAGCGGCTTTTTCTGTGATCGCTTGCAGACGCAGAACACGACGCGCTTGGTGGCTTCCGCTTTGTATTCGATCGGCACGAACGGTGTGCCCTCATGCGATCCGTCGCAGAAAGGCTGCGCTTTCGAACGCCCGCAGGCGCACCACCAATAGGATTTGCCGGCTTCTACCTCGACGGCGATCGGCGCGCGGCCAGCGATTTCCGGTTGATCCATGGCCATGTTCCCCCTCGCTTATTCCTATTCCAAATGATCATCTAAATGCGCGCCCGGCGGTGCTCGTCTTTGACGAAAGTCATCCAGGCTCCCCGCTCGGCGCGCACCGGAAGGCGAGATTTGTCGCGGTTAAGCCTCTCCGCCGCCAGCGGTCGCGAGCCAAGCCGCGCCGCAGGCTTTCGCCAATTCCCGCACCCGCAGGATATAGCTCTGCCGCTCGGTGACCGAGATGACGCCGCGGGCATCGAGCAGGTTGAACACGTGGCTCGCCTTGATGCACTGGTCATAGGCGGGCAGCGCCATCAAATGGCGATCCTTATTCCCGTCTGCCCAACCGGCGTCGAGGTATTTTCGGCAGGCGCTTTCCGCCATGCGGAATTGCTCAAACAACATGTCGGTGTCGGCATGCTCGAAATTGTGGCGTGAGTACTCCTGCTCGGCTTGCAGAAAAACGTCGCCATAAGTCACGCGCCGCGCATCATCGCGGCCGTTGAAATTGAGATCGAACACGCGGTCGACGCCTTGTACATACATCGCGAGGCGCTCGAGGCCGTAGGTCAGCTCACCGGAGACCGGCGCGCATTCGAAGCCGGCGACCTGCTGG
>CAZTTL010000340.1:0-3773 GCA_964616635.1 uncultured Rhodoplanes sp.
ATCGACGATCCGGCCATGGTCGACTTCGTGCAGCGGCGCGCCCGCGATACCGCGATCGTGCACGTACTGCCGATGGCGGCGCTCACCACCGGCCTTAAGGGCGAGGAGATGACCGAGATCGGCCTGCTCAAGGCGGCGGGCGCGGTCGCCTTCACCGATGGCGCCAGGAGCGTCACCAATGCGCGGGTGATGCGGCGCGCGCTCACTTATGCCCGCGACTTCGACGCGCTCATCGCCCACCATACCGAGGATCCCGACCTCGTCGGTGAAGGCGTGATGAACGAGTGCGAGTTCGCCGCGCGGCTCGGACTGATGGGGGTGCCGACGGCGGCGGAAACCATCATGCTGGAGCGGGACCTGCGGCTCGTCGCGCTGACGCAGGCGCGCTATCACGCCGCCTCGCTCACCTGCGCCGACTCGCTCGACGTGCTCAAGCGCGGCAAGGAGGCGGGGCTTGCCGTCACCGCCGCCGCCTCGATCAATCACCTGACGCTGAACGAGATCGATGTCGGCAGCTACCGCACCTTCTGCAAGGTATCGCCGCCGCTGCGCGGGGAAACCGACCGCCGCGCTCTGGTCGAGGCGGTGGCCTCCGGTCTCATCGATGTCGTGATGTCGGACCATGATCCGCAGGATGTGGAGACCAAGCGTCTGCCGTTCGCCGAGGCCGAGCCCGGCGCCATCGGCATCGAGACCATGCTGTCGGCGGCGCTGCGCCTCGTGCATTCCGGCGACGTGACGCTGATGGCGCTGCTCAAGGCGATGTCGACCCGGCCGGCGGAAATCTTGGGGCTTCCCGGCGGCACGCTGCGCCCCGGCAGCCCGGCCGACGTGATCGTGATCGATCTCGACGTGCCTTGGATCGTTGACCGCGAGATGCTGAAGTCGAAGTGCAAGAACTCGCCCTTCGACGAAGCAAAATTGCAGGGCCGCGTCACCCGCACCATCGTCGCCGGCCGCACTGTGTACGAGTATGTGTAGGTAGTCGTCGGGACAGCGTCCGGAAATTCACTTTTGTGCCCGCGTCTTGGTCAGCTCTTCGATCAGGACGCCGGCGAATGCTCCACCCGCACCGAGCACGATCCAAAGCGGGACGCCGACCGCAGTGCCCAAGGCGGCAATGCCGGCGCTTTGTCCTCCCAGCACGACGGCCGCCACCGCGGCGGCGCCCATGCCGATGCGTGCCGGGATACCACGATCGTCCCACACCAGGTGCTTGACCTCGGCGGCGATCATTTTTGCAATCGGCCAAACCACTTTTTCGCTTGCGGTCATCCGCAGCGCGAGCATCGCTTTCTTCTTTACGGAAGCGTCGGTCGCACGAATCGCCAGGAGGTTTTGAGCCCAGGCACTGACGGCCTTGCGGTCGGTCTCGTCGAGCCGCTCGGCAATCTTGATCGCAAGTTGCCGGTAACTGCGGTCGTCGGAAGGGCCGGTGTCGTCTGCCACGTGAAATCCTCGTTTCTTAAAAGTTGCGCAGTGACAAGATAACACGCTTTAAATGGCGCGCGAGCCGACAACTTAGACAACTTAAATGCACGCGGAAAGCCAAAGGTCTGGATCGGATTTGCCACGGTCCTTGCAGTTCTTTTCGCTTTGAAATAGGCCCTGGCGCGAGCTTCCGCCTCGCTTGAAGCTCGTCCATTCGCAGGCGTTTGGTGCGCGTCGGACAACAGGCCCATGCTCCACCCCATCAACTGGTCGCTGGTGCTCCCGTATTATCTGGGCGCGTTCGCGGTCGGCTATCTCCTGGGCTCGATCCCGTTCGGGCTGATCATCACCCGGCTCGCGGGCACGCAAGACCTGCGCTCGATCGGCTCCGGCAATATTGGCGCGACCAATGTGCTGCGCACCGGCCGCAAGGGCTTGGCGGCCCTGACGCTCATCCTCGATGCGCTGAAGGGAACGGCGGCGGCTTGGCTCGGCTACTGGTATGGCGGACAGGACCTCGCGGTGCTCGCCGCGCTCGGTGCTTTTCTCGGCCACACCTTTCCGGTCTGGCTGATGTTCAAGGGCGGGAAGGGGGTCGCGACGTTCCTGGGTCTCTTGATCTTCTTCGCCTGGCCGATCGCGCTCGCCTTCGCCGCCATCTGGCTCGCGGTCGCCTTTCTGACCCGCTACTCCTCGCTCTCCGCTCTGGTCGCGAGCGCGGCGACGCCGGTGCTGCTGTGGTTCGATGCCTACCTGCAGGAGGCGCAGCTTTTTGCCCTCCTCGCCGTGCTGTTGTGGCTCAAGCATTCCGGCAATATCGTACGCTTGGTGAAGGGAACCGAGACCAAGATCGGGCAAAACCGCAGCGCGCCGGGGCACCAACAGGGATGAGCGCGTCAGCCGGAGGACGGAGTGCGGCGCGCGAGTTCCGCAGGGCCGGTCGCGATCATTTTCGTCCCTGCAACCGCTGATTTTGCCATGCAGGATTGTCGGTTCGGCTCGTATGATGTCTGCGGGGGAACCAAGTCCTCCGACGACGACCGGCCGAATGGACAAGACCGTGACCCGTGACATCCGCCTGACCGATGAGCAGCGCCTTGACTGGTTGCGCCTGATCCGCAGCGAGAATGTCGGGCCGCGCACCTTTCGCGCCTTGCTCAATCAGTTCGGCGGCGCCCGGGCGGCGCTTGCGGCGCTGCCCGATCTCGCCCGCCGCGGCGGCGCAACGCGCGCCATCCGGGTGGCAACCGTCGAAGAGGCCGAGCGTGAGCTTGCCGCCTCGCGGCGGCGCAGCATCAGTCTCGTTGCGTTGGGCGAGCCGGACTATCCGCGTGCGCTGCAGGCGATCGACGACGCGCCGCCGCTTCTCGCGGTCCGCGGCCGGCTCGATGTTCTTGCCGAGCCGGCGGTCGCCATTGTCGGCTCGCGCAACGCGTCGGCCGCCGGGATGACATTTGCCGAGCGTTTGGCGCGCGATCTTGGCGAAGCGGGCTTTGTCGTGGTCTCGGGGCTCGCCCGCGGCATCGATGCCGCTGGCCACCGCGGCAGCCTCGCGTCCGGCACGATTGCCGTGCTGGCCGGCGGTCACGACCGGCCCTATCCGCCGGAGCATGCCGATCTGCTGGATGCGCTCGTGACGCGCGGCGCCGCCGTCTCGGAAATGCCGCTCGGCTGGGTGCCGCGCGGGCGCGACTTTCCCCGCCGCAACCGGCTGATCTCCGGGCTCGTGCTTGGCGTCGTGGTGGTCGAGGCGGCGCGTCGGTCCGGCTCGCTGATCACGGCGCGCCGCGCGCTCGATCACGGCCGCGAGGTGTTTGCGGTGCCGGGATCGCCGCTCGATCCGCGCACGGAAGGGACCAACGATCTCATCAAGAACGGTGCGACGCTGGTGAGCCGCGCGAACGATATCATCGATGTGCTGACGCCGATGATCGAAACGCCGGTGCCGGAAAAACCGATCGAGGAGCCCGCTGCCATGCTGCCGCTCGCGGCGACGCCGATGGACGGCGATGTGCGCGAAGGCATTACCGCGCTGCTCGGGCCAACCCCGGTCGCGGTCGATGACCTCATCCGTTGGTCGGGCGTCCCGACCCCGATCGTGCTGACGACGCTCTTGGAGCTCGAACTTGCCGGCCGCCTCGCCCGTCAGGCCGGCGGCCGCGTGTCGCTGCTGTGAGGGCAACGCGCGCAAATGCGTTCACGCGTCTACCGGTCAAACCTAGTTTAGGGCGGGGGTACGCACAGGCTCAGAGGCGGCGTGTGCAGATGCCATTCGTCCACCCTCATCCTGAGGAGCGGGCTTTAGAGCGAATTCCGATCTGACAGAATCGGAACTCGGTCTA
>CAZTTL010000341.1:0-3772 GCA_964616635.1 uncultured Rhodoplanes sp.
ATAGATGACTGCCTGGCTCGTCGCGGAGTGACGGCCCGAGTCATGGTTGATAAAACGATCTCACGACCGTATTCGACATCGACTGAGACCTGCTGCGGGTCAGACTCCGACCTGCGGCGCCGTTGGCGATCGGTCCGCTTCACTTCAAAGAGACCGGACATTAGCGGCGGTCGTCGGCGAGGCCGAGAAACTGCTTAGGAGGCGGCAGGCGCGCCCGCACCGCCCGGCCCCGCATGCCCTTTCGGCGGCGGCGCCGACCCGTGCGGCTTGTCGGGTTGTTTTTTGTCAGAAACGAAACGACCGAAGACCCGGCCGAGCAGGTTACCAAAATCGTCCATCACCAGAAAAAAGGCCGGCACGAAAACCAGCGTCAGGAGCGTCGAGACCACGAGGCCGCCGATCACCGAAATCGCCATCGGCGACCGGAACTCGCCACCTGCGCCGACAGCGAGCGCGGCCGGTATCATGCCCGCGGCCATCGCCAGCGTCGTCATGATGATGGGGCGCGACCGCTTGACGCCAGCGTCGATGATCGCCGTCGTGCGATCATCGCCTTTCGCCATGGCTTCGAGTGCAAAGTCGACGAGCATGATGGCGTTCTTGGTGACGATGCCCATCAGCATCAACAGTCCGATCGTCACCGGAAGGTTGAGCGAGTTGCCGGTGAGCAGCAGAGCGATGACCGCGCCGCCAATCGACAGCGGCAACGAAAACAGGATGGTGATCGGCTGCAGAAAACTTTGGAACAGGAGCACCAGGACCGTATAGACCATCATCAGGCCTTTCGACATGACTGGTGCAAATCCATCCATCAGCTCCTTCTTGGCCTCAGAATCGCCGGACTGCAGCACCTCCACCCCGTTGGGGAGGGATTTCATCACCGGCAGATCTTCAATCTCCTCGTCAGCCAGGCTCTGCGGCGTGTTGCCGACCAGGTCCGCTTCGATCTTCACCGAACGCTGGCGGTCATGCCGCGAGATCGTCGCCGGCCCTTGCCCGAGCTGGATGTCGGCGATTGCCAACAGCGGCACCGTCGTTCTGCGCAGCGTCGGCACGCGCAATTGCTCGATCACCTGCCGGTCGGCACGGCCGGATTCTCCGATCATGACGCGGATGGGAACGCGTCGATCGCCCACATTGAATTTGGCGAGGCGCGGCCCGACATCGCCGACGGTCGCGACCCGGACGGTCGCAGCCAGCGTTGCGGTGTCGACGTTCAGGCGCGTCGCCAGCGCCTTGCGCGGGATGATGCGCAGTTCGGGACGAGCGAGCGCGGCGGTGGACACGACATTAGTAATGGACGACAGCCGCCGCATCTGGTTGGCGAGTTCAGCGGCGACACTCGCCACTGTCCCGCCGTTCTGGCCAACGACAACGCGCGAAATCGCCCGCTGGCCGTTATCGTCGAGGAACCAGTAGCGGATGTCGGGAACGTCGGCGAGGTCCCTGCTGATCTCCTGCTCGAGCTGTGCCTGGGTGAGCGAGCGATCCTTCTTCGGAACGTAGTTGACGATCAACGCGGCGGTATTGACCTCAGTGACCTTGGGCGGGATACGCCCGCCGTCGACGAAAACGCTGTGCACCTCGCGCCGCCGCTTGAGCAAGCGGACGATCTTCTCCGTCACGGCCTGAGTATCGGAAAGCTGGGTACCAGGCGGCAGTTCAATTGCGAGCACCGAGCGCGCTGTATCCAGCTGCGGCATAAACCCTTGGGGCAGAAGCTTGAGCCCCAGCACGGACAGGACGAACAGCACCAATCCCAAGAGCACCGTGACGAAGCGCATGCGTACCGATGATTTCAGCACTTTCGTGTAAAGCCGCATCACCGGACCAGGCGGCTTTTCCCGGTGCGGCTTCGGGCGCAGGAAGTAGGCTGCTAGCATTGGCGTCACAAGCCGCGCGACCAGCAGCGAAAACAGCACCTGCACCGATACCGTAATGCCGAACTGCTTGAAGAACTGGCCGGCAATGCCTGGCATGAAACTGGCCGGCATGAACATGGCGACGATGGTGAGACTGATCGCCACGACCGCGAGGCCGATTTCGTCGGCGGCCTCCATCGCCGCGTTGTAGGGCGACTTGCCCATCTGGATGTGACGCTCGATGTTCTCGATCTCGACAATGGCATCGTCGACCAGGATGCCGGTGCTCAGCGTGATCGCGAGAAGCGTGACGAGATTGAGCGAGAATCCCAGCACGTCCATCGCCCAGAAGGCGGGGAATACCGAGAGCGGCAATGCCACCGCTGCGATGATGGTCGCCCTGACATCGCGCAGGAACAGAAACACCACGATGATGGTGAGCGCCGCGCCTTCGAGCAGCGTCTGCATTGCATTGTGGTAATTCTCGCGGGTGAAGTCGACCGAGCTGTCGATCGCCCGGACCTCGACGTCAGGGTAATCTTGTTTGATCTTCGCAAGCCGCTCGTCGACTGCATTGGCCACCCGCACGTCGCTGGCGCCTTTCGCGCGATAGACGGCGAAGCCGACGACCGGCTCGTTGTCGAGCCGGGCGAAAGAGCGCGGCTCGGCTACGGTGTCGGTGACCACGCCCAAATCGTCGAGCCGCACCTCGCCTCCGGCGAGCAGGCTGAACGTCGTTCCAGCGAGCGCGTCGAGCTTCTTCGCGCCGCCGATCGTGCGGATCAATTGATCCCGCCCGCCGATTTCGGCGCGACCGCCGGCGAGATCGACATTGCTCTTGAGCAGCCGATCGCTGATATCGGCCGCCGTCAACCCGACCGCCTGCAGCCGATCGGGATTGAGCGAAACCAGAATTTCGCGCTCAACCCCGCCGATGCGTTGGACCTGGGCGACGCCCTTCACACCCTGCAAGGCCCGCTTCACCACGTCGTCGACAAACCAGGAGAGCTGTTCGGGCGTCTTTCCCGGCGCGATCGCCGCATAGGTCACGATGGGGAGCGGGATCACCTCCTGGCGCTGGACCAACGGCTCGTTAATTCCGCTGGGAAAATTGGCGCGGACGCGCGTGATCGCGTCTTTGACGTCGTTGAGCGCGCGGTCAGGATTGGCGTCGAGAAAGAAGGTGATGGTCGTCACCGAAATTCCATCGGTGACGTTGGAATCGATGTGATTGACCCCGACGATCGCCGCAACCGCGTCTTCGACAGTCTTGGTGACCTGGGCCTCCAGCTCCGCCGGGGAGGCGCCGAACTGGGTGACGACCACCGAGACGATCGGAACATCGACGGCCGGGTAGCGGGTGATCGGCAGCTTGTTGAAGCTGATCCAGCCGAGCAACAGCGCGATGATCGAAAAGACAATGGCCGGAAGCGGCCGGCGGATCGAATAGGCGGATATGTTCACAGCGCTACCGTCCCATCTGGCAAGGCGCCCTCATCCTATCGCAAATCCATGCCTTGCCGCGAGGGCAAAAGCCCAAAGGGGGAAATGATTTCGGTAGTACCGATAGTTCAGCATGCAAGTTCGATTAAACACGCCGGTCATGCCTTGCTGCGGCCAGTCGCCATTGGCCAGCTGCTGTTCAAGCAGAAAACCGATGCCCCGCTCGATCGCCTCCCGATGGCGCTCCGGCGCAACGCTCAAGAGGGCCAGGAGCGCCCAAGCCGTCATCGCGACCTGGCCGCCCTCCGGGTGCTGCACGTATTCGCGCCGGATGCAGCTTTTATAGCTTTCGCCCCACCCGCCATCCTCACATTGCCTGGCGCGGAGAAAATCTGCGGCGCGCCCAATCGCCGGATCGTCGGGCTTCGCCCCCGCCGCGAGAAGCCCGCATATTCCGAACCACGTTC
>CAZTTL010000342.1:0-3718 GCA_964616635.1 uncultured Rhodoplanes sp.
CGGCGCCGTGGTGGAGATACAGCTCGAAATCGTAGCCGTGGACGTTGTTCTTGCCGATCAGCCTTGCCTCATAGGCCTGGTCGATCGCCGCCTGCAACCGCTCGCGCTCGCGCACGAATTCGCCGCGGATATAGATGTAGGCGGTCTGCGCCCCCATCGCGAAGCTCGCGATCAGCGCGCCTTCGATCAACAGATGCGGATCATGGCGGATGATGTCGCGGTCCTTGCAGGTACCAGGCTCGGACTCGTCGGCATTGATGACGAGATAAGCGGGCCGCCCGTCCGATTTCTTGGGCATGAACGACCATTTCAGACCGGTGGGAAATCCGGCGCCGCCGCGTCCGCGCAGGCCGGAAGACTTCACCTCCTCGACGATCGCATCGCGCCCGCGTTCGAGAATGGCCTTGGTGCCGTCCCAGTTGCCGCGCTGGCGCGCGCCGGCAAGCCCCCAGTCATGGAACCCGTAGAGATTGGTGAAGATGCGATCGCGGTCGTGCAACATCATTCCTGCCCCGGTTTGGAGCTGTCTGCCCGCTTCTCGTAGAGGGATGGATCGGTCAGCGTCGTCGGCCCGCCAACCGGGGCGGAGAACTGGCGGTCGATCTGCGGCCCCGTCTTGACCGGCTTTCCGGCGGCGAGATCGTCAAGGATGCGGCCAAAACTCTCCGGCGTGAGATCCTCGTAGGTGTCGTAATTGATCTGCACCATCGGCGCGTTGACGCAGGCGCCGAGGCACTCGACCTCGATCCAGGAGAAGCTGCCGTCGGCGGTGACGCGTCCCGGCTCACCGATCTTGTCGCGGCAGACCTGTTTCAGCTCATTGGCGCCGCGCAGCATGCACGGCGTGGTGCCGCAGAGCTGGACGAATTGGCGCCCGACCGGCGCGAGATTGAACATCGTGTAGAAGGTCGCGACTTCGAGCACGCGGATCAGCGGCATGCCAAGCATCCCGGCGACACGCTCGATCGCCTTCTGTGGCACCCAGCCGCCCGCCTGCTCCTGCGCGCGCCACAGCAGCAAGATCACCGCAGAAGCCTGCCGCCCCTCCGGATACTTCGCGATCTGGGATTTTGCCCAAGCCTGATTCTCCGGCGTGAAGGCGAAATCCGCAGGCTGCATTTCGGGCGGCGCGAGACGACGGGTAGACATTCCTTATGGCTCCTTCGTCACGCTGGTGGTGCCGGAGCTGAGCAGCGCAACCATCGGATAAAGAGGAGGCGCACTCACCGGTCGACCTCGCCGAACACGATATCGAGGGCGCCGATGATGGCGGTCATGTCCGCCAGCATGTGGCCCTTGCTGATGAAGTCGATGCCGCTCAGATGCGCGAAACCCGGCGCGCGGATCTTGCACTTGTAGGGCTTGTTGGTGCCGTCGGAGATGAGGTAAACGCCGAACTCGCCCTTGGGGGCTTCCGCTGCGGCATAGACCTCGCCCGCGGGCACGTGGAACCCTTCCGTGTAGAGCTTGAAATGATGGATCAGCGCTTCCATCGAGCGCTTCATCGCACCGCGCCGTGGCGGCGTGACCTTGTAGTCCTCGATCAGGACCGGCCCCTGCCCGTCCGGCGATCGCAGCTTCTCCAGGCACTGCTTCATGATGCGGATCGACTGGCGCATCTCCTCCATCCGCACGAGATAGCGATCGTAGCAGTCGCCGTGCTTGCCGGTCGGGATGTCGAATTCGAGTTCGGAATAGCACTCGTAAGGCTGCGCCCGCCGCAGATCCCACGGAGCGCCGGCAGCACGCACCAGAGGTCCGGAATAGCCCCAGCCCCAGGCATCCTTCAGCGTCATGATCCCGATATCGACCATGCGCTGCTTGAAGATGCGGTTCTCGGTCAGGAGATCGTCGATATCATCGAGCGCCTTGAGGAAGGGGTCGCAGAAATCCCACATGTCATCGAGAAGCTGCGGCGGGCAGTCCTGATGCACGCCGCCGGGGCGGAAGTAGTTGGCATGCATGCGCGAGCCGGAGGCGCGCTCGTAGAACACGACCATCTTCTCGCGTTGGTCGAACCCCCACAGCGGCGGCGTCAGCGCCCCGATATCGAGCGCCGCCGTCGTGACGTTGAGGATGTGGTTCATCAGCCGGGTCAGTTCGAGGAACAGCACCCGCATCAGCTGGCCGCGCCGCGGCACCTCGATGCCGAGCAGTTTCTCCACCGCCATGCAGAACACGTGCTCCTGCGCCATCGGCGCCGAGTAGTCGAGGCGGTCGAAATAAGGAATCGCCTGCAGATAGGTCTTGTGCTCGATCAGCTTCTCGGTGCCGCGATGCAGGAGCCCGATATGCGGATCGGCGCGCTCGATCACCTCGCCGTCGAGGTCGAGCAGCAGGCGCAGCACGCCGTGGGCCGACGGATGCTGCGGCCCGAAATTGATGGTGAACGGGCGTACCGAGGCTTCAGCCATGAAGGGCCTCAGGGTGGGCGAATGGCGAATGGCGAGTGGCGAATGGCGAATAATTAGTAGAGATCACGCGTCGCTTCCCTTCCGCTGCAGCGAGCGGATAAGCGATCGCAACATCTTCCAAAGCTTTTCTGCTTGCATGAGCAACGGGCCTGCCCTGGCCGCACAAGTGAGCTCCACGCGCTCTGCCAAGAGCAGATGGGTTTCCAGCTCCTTCAACGAACCTTGAGCAATACGAAGGTGTTGAACAAAGTTGCCTGTGTTCTCGCGCCCGCGCCCCTCGGCGATATTGGCGGGGATCGAGGCCGCTGACCGACGAATTTGCGAAGTTAAGCCGAACAATTCCTCCTTCGGAAGTTCCCAAGTTAGCCGGTAGCAGGCCTCGGCGAGCGCCATCGCTTCCTGCCAAACTTGCAGGTCGCGGTAGGAATTTATAGTCGGCTCGCCCAATCATCTGTCCTATTCGCTATTCGCTATTCGCTATTCGCTACTCACCATTCGCCACTCGCCCCTTACTGCTTCGCCTTCTCGTCACCGGGCAGCACGTAGTCGGCGCCTTCCCACGGCGAGAGGAAATCGAAGCTCCGGTATTCCTGGGCGAGTTGCACCTTGTCGTAGACGACGCGCTTCTGCTCGTCGTCCCAGCGCACCTCGACGAAGCCGGTGAGCGGAAAGTCCTTGCGCAACGGATGCCCCTCGAAGCCGTAATCGGTGAGGATGCGCCGCAGGTCGGGATGGCCGGTGAACATCACGCCGTAGAGGTCGAACACCTCGCGCTCGAACCAGTTGGCGCCGGGAAAAACATCGATGATGGAAGGAACCGGCGTCTCCTCGTCGGTCTCGACCTTCACCCGCACCCGGCAATTCTTGGTCGGCGACAGCAGGTGATAGACGATGTCGAAGCGCTTCTCCCGCTGCGGCCAGTCGACCGCGGTCACATCGACGAAGGCGAAGAACTCGCAGCCCGGATCATCGCGCAGGAAGGTCATCACCTTGACGATCTCGGCCGCCTGCGCGGTGACCGTCAGCTCGCCGAGCGCCACCTGATAGCCAATGACGGTGGCCGGCAGCCCGCGCTGGATCGCCTGGCCGAGATCGTCCAGCCTGTCATTCATCGCGAAGCCCCCGAACGATCATTCCCAGAACCTCAGCGCTCGATGGTGCCGGTCCGGCGCATTTTTCGCTGCAGCAGCAGCACGCCATAGAGCAGCGCCTCGGCGGTCGGCGGACAGCCGGGAACATAGATGTCGACCGGCACGATACGGTCGCAGCCGCGCACCACCGAATAGGAATAGTGATAGTAGCCG
>CAZTTL010000343.1:0-3709 GCA_964616635.1 uncultured Rhodoplanes sp.
CCGCCCGTTTCGTCGCCGAACGCAAACATTGAGCCGCCACAGAAAAGGCACTCAATCCTTCACGGCGGGTTGCCGCAAGCCGAAAAACGCGGCGCCGCGTAAAGGCGAGCGGAGCCGATCCGCCGGGGCAAGCCGATACAGTCGCACCCGATGCGCTAGAGCAAATTCCGTTCTAACAGAATCGGAATTCGCTCTATTTCTCTTTGCGTGATCGCATTTTCTGGCGGCGAACCGGCATCCACCCGCGGATCAAGTCCGCGGGCATGCTTCGCCGGAAGATGCTCTAGGTCTTTATCATGCCTCGCGAAACGAACCACTCATAGGCTTCCCGCACTGCCGCCGTGAGGCTGGTTGGCTTGAAGCCGAGTTCCCGCTGAGCTTTGGAGGTGTCGACGCGCTGCTCCCGCCCAATATAACGGACTGCACCGACGCTGAACGAGCGATCCATCTTTAATCCGAATAATCGCGCCGCAGCGTCATTGACCATTGCCATGGGCAAGAGAATGGCAGGCGAAATCCGCAGGTGCGGCTTCGGTTGGCCTGTCACCTGCGAGAAGATATCCATCAGTTCGTCGAAAGAGAGATAACCTGAATCCAAAATGTAGCGTTGTCCGGGACGCCCCTTTTCCATCGCGAGGAGAAATCCTTGCGCGATGTCCCGGGCGGCAACACAGGAGAATCCGCCGATCGTACTGGCGTAAAGGCGCCTTTCCGCGAAGCGGATGAGGATTTGGCCCAACAGCGAGGGCCTGAAATCGTACGGACCAATAATTCCTGTGGGGTTGGTGATTATGACAGGCAGTCCGTCGGCAAAAGCCGTCAAACTCTCGTGTTCCACGGCGGCCTTGGCGTATGCGTATGGCACGTGGGGCTCGATCGGATCAAAAGGATCATCTTCGTTGCTCGGCCCGTGCAAGTTGAATCCGACCGCACTCAGCGAACTGGTGACGACGATCCTTTCGGTACGGTGTTTCAATGCCGCGCGCAAAACTTCCCGCGTGACGATGGTGTTCGCACGATAGATCGCCGCCGGGTTCGTGGCGTCCATCGAGACACGTCCCGCGCAGTGATAGACCTGATTGCAGCCCTCAACGGCTGCTGCGGCGACATCCGGCTCACTCAAATCGCCAATGAACAGATCGAGATCGAGGCCTTCGAGAGTGGGACGCTCGCGGGCATCAAAAATCGCCGCCCGGATGTGCTGACCTCGTTCGCTGAGCAGACGTACGAGATTGGCCCCAAGGAGTCCGCCAGCGCCTGTCACCAGGATCATTGCCGCCACCTGACCTTATCTTCTGGAATGGCCTGCCTAACACCATGCGTTTCGAACTTGAAGCAGCATCGATGACGGTGAGGAAGCATGACGCTGAAATCGAACATCTGCAACCAGGCGGAGCCACAGCGGTCCCGTGCAGCTCAACATTTTCGAGACAGACAGGTGAGAGGAGGGTAAGTTTGCATCTACGCCTGCTCGAAGCTTCGTGTTCTGCGCGGTGCGTCAGGGTTGAGGTCGCATGTCTGCATGTCAAACTGCTTTTACGAGAATTTTGTTTCTTAGCGGTCCGGCACCTTGCTTGATGGGCTGTTTGCCTGTCCAAATCCGGCGATCGCGTGAACCCCCATCGGTTCAGAACTCACCAAACACGTGAACTTCAGGAAGCTAGCCCGGGCACACGATAGCCCGCACTCGAATATCGAACCGGACGTTGGTCGCGAATGGGCAACGCAGTGGATGTCGATGTGGTGATTGGGGGCGGCGGCGTTGCGGGCGCGGTTACGGCTATTGCCCTGCAGCAGCTTGGCTACGACACCCTGGTCGTTGAACCTGGCTTGAACGATGGCCGACGACTGGCGGGCGAACTCTTGCATCCTCCGGGAGTCGCGGGGCTCGCCGAATTGGGTGTGCTCGACTCGCTGAAGCGTCGGCCTGCAGTGACCGTCAAAGGCTTTTACGTCGTCGACACGAATGATCCTGAACAGATCAAGCTTCCGTACGACGCCGTCCGCGCGCACCGTGCGCCGGGCTTGTCTCTCGAACATGGCCTTATCCGGCAACGGCTGATGCAAGCCGCCAAAGAACGGCCGCGGGTCAAGTTTGTTGAGAATGCGCGCGTCACCCAGGTCGACCAGAGCGAAGCCTCTCACGTCACTGTGCAGGTGACGGGCCCGGAGACCGCGACACAGTATCGCTGCCAATTCCTGGTGGCCGCCGACGGCGCGTCATCGGCAATTCGCCGCTTTGCCGGCATCGGCGTCAGGAACCGGCGCATCGCCACGATTTTTGGATACCGAATTCCCGTGACCGCATTGCCTGATCGCGACTACGGCCTCGTCTCCATCGGCGGCCGCACGCCGATCCTGATCTATCCGATCAACGAGTCGGAAGCTCGGATCATGTTCGACATTCCCTACGATGCCGAGCGCAAGCCGACGCTCGGAGATTGCCTGAAGCTGGCGGCTTCGCTTCCCCCCGCCCTGCGGCGGGAAATCGAGCAGGTCATCGCGACGCAGCCGCAGATGAGCGCCGTCATCCACGAGGTCGCGGCGCAGCAATTAACGAGCGGGCGCGTCGTCTTGATGGGGGACGCGGCGGTGACGTGCCATCCGCTGACGGCGACGGGTATGACGCTCTGCATCACCGACGCGTTGCTGCTGCGGGACGCCCTTGCGGACCGGCGCCACGATGTGCGTCAGGCATTGGAGCTTCACAGGCATCGCCGGCGGTGGCGGCAGGTCACGCGACTGTCGCTTGCCGAAACGCTGCGCGACGTGTTCTGCAGCTGCGATCCGAATTTGCAGATCGTCCGCCGGGGGGTCTTGCGCTACTGGCGCAGCGCTAAGGGGCCTCCAGCCAGCCTGGCGCTGCTTTCCACCGCCGACGGGCGCTTGCATGCCCTGATCCGCGAATTCGCTATGGTGCTCATGCACAGCTTTATCCTGGAGGTCGGCCGCTGGAAATCGGCTCGCTGGCGTCCGAATTGGGGTCTGGCCGAGTCGCTGTACGGCCTGGCGGGTGTTCTCGCGCACCAGCTCCGCCAGATTCTTGGCAAGTGTCGATTGGTTTCCTAGAGCGAATTCCGTTCTAACGGATTCGGAATTCGCTCTATTGCTCTTTGGGTGATCGCATTTTCTACGGCGAACTGGTGTTCGCTTCGCCGGAAAATGCTCTCAGACTTGCCGCGCGGCGTGAAGTCTAGGACTGGCCTTTCGACAACCGATAACATCGATCGGGAGGTTACGGGCATGAGCACGGACCTTGGGGCGGGAGTCGATCCCATTTCGCAGGCCGCGAGGTTGGACCCGCTGCGCCGCGGCTTTTCTTATCTCGAAAGCATCCAAGGAGCGCATGGCGGATGGCCCGGCGACTATGACGGCCCTCTGTTCCTGCTGCCCGGCTATGTCTTCGCTCATTACATTATCGGCCAGCCGTTGAGCGACGGTGACCGGACCGCATTCATTGCGACGCTGCGCCGCGCGCAGAACGATGACGGCAGCTTCGGACTTCACCTCGAGGGCGAGGGGTATCTCTTCACGACCGTGCTCAACTACGTGGCGCTGCGGCTCTTGGGCGTGCCTGCCGACGATCACGACGTCGCCCGCGCCCACCGTTGGATTCATGCTCATGGAAGCGCAGCCGGCGTCCCGTCATGGGGGAAATATTGGCTCTCGGTCCTCAACCTCTATTCCTGGGAGGGATGCCATCCGGTTC
>CAZTTL010000344.1:0-3686 GCA_964616635.1 uncultured Rhodoplanes sp.
TGGTCGAGCCGCCGCGCGATCCGAGCCATGGCGATCTTGCGACCAATGCCGCGATGGTGCTGGCCAAGGATGCCGGCCGCAAGCCGCGCGAACTTGCCGAGGCGATCGCCGCGCGCTTGCGCGCGGATGACTGGGTCGACAGCGTCGCCATCGCCGGGCCCGGCTTCATCAATCTCACCCTCAAGCCGCAAATCTGGCACGAGGCCTTGCGGGCGGCGATCCTCGCGGGTCCTGATTTCGGCCGCCCGGCGATCGGGCGAGGGCGGGCGGTGAACGTCGAATACGTGTCGGCCAATCCCACCGGCCCCATGCATATCGGCCATTGCCGTGGCGCCGCTTTCGGTGATGCGCTCGCCAATTTGCTGGCCTTCGCCGGCTTTGCCGTAACCCGCGAATACTACGTCAATGACGGCGGCGCCCAGGTCGAGATGCTCGCCCGCTCCGCCTATCTGCGCTACTGCGAGGCGATGGGCGAGGAGATCGGCACCATCCCGGAAGGGCTTTATCCCGGTGATTATCTCAAGCCCGTGGGCGCGGCCTTGGCGCGCGAGCAGGGCGCCAAGCTGATGGCGCTGCCCGAACGCGAATGGTTGCCGATCGTGCACGACAAGGCGGTTGCCATGATGATGGCGGCGATTCGCGACGACCTCGCCGCTCTCAATGTGCATTTTGACGTGTTTTTCTCCGAGCGCTCGCTGAGCGCCGGCTCCGACGGGGGCGGCACCGACCAGGTCGCGGCAACCATCGCGGCGCTGCGCGCCCGCGACCTCGTCTATGAGGGGCGGCTGCCGCAGCCCAAGGGCGCGCCGGACGAGGATTGGGAGGATCGCGTTCAGACGCTGTTCCGCTCGACCGCGTTCGGTGACGATATCGACCGGCCGTTGAAAAAATCCGACGGCAGCTATACCTATTTCGCCGCCGACATTGCCTATCATAAGTCCAAGCTCGGCCGCGGTTTTCGCGACCTGATCAATGTGTGGGGCGCCGATCATGGCGGCTATGTCCGCCGCATGCAGGCGGCCGTCGCGGCGCTGAGCGGCGGCGAAGCCAGTCTCGACGTCAAGCTCATCCAGCTTGTGAAGTTGCTGCGGGCCGGGCAGCCGGTCAAAATGTCGAAGCGGGCGGGGGACTTCGTGACGCTTCGCGAAGTCGTGGATGAAGTCGGGCGCGATGCCGTTCGCTTCATGATGCTCTATCGCAAGAACGATGCGGCGCTCGACTTCGACCTTGCCAAAGTGATCGAGCAATCACGCGATAACCCGGTGTTTTACGTGCAGTACGGCCATGCGCGGGCGCAGTCGGTGTTCCGCAATGCCGCCGAGGTGGTTGCCGACCTGCCCACGTCACCGGCCGCGCGCGCCCAGTTCCTTGCCGCCGCCCCGCTTGATCGCCTCGCCGATCCTGCGGAGGTTGCCCTGATGCGGCTCGTCGCCCAATTCCCGCGGCTGGTCGAAGCGGCTGCGATCGCCCATGAGCCGCACCGCATCGCCTTCTTCTTGTATGACTTGGCAAGTGCGTTCCACGCCCAGTGGACCCGAGGCAAGGACTTGCCATATTTACGTTTTATTAGTCAAAGTGATCGAGAACTAACCTTGGCTCGCCTCGGGCTGGTCGAAGGCGTGGCAGCAGTTCTCTCGGTGGGGCTCAAATTGCTTGGAGTCGCGGCGCCGCACGAGATGCGGTGACCGCTATATATACTATATATATGCCTATTGGCCGGATGCGAACGCTTGTCGGGGTCGTGGTCGGCGTATTCCTGCATGAACGGTAGTACCGGAAGCGGTGAAGGATGAGTATGGCGGACGACCGAAATCGGGCACCCAGAACCACAATCGGCGGAAATACCGCGCGCGCAACGGCACGCAGCCCGATGGCGGCGCAGCGCTCGGGGCCTGATCCGCTGGTCGAACTTGCCCGCTTGATCGGCCAGAACGAAGCCTCGTCCGGCGCAGCATCCGCTTACGAGACAACACGTCCGGCCGCGCGACGGCGTGATCAGGCGAGTTCCCCGATCGCCGAACCGCGCATCACTGAGCCGCGTGCGGCTGCGCCGCGTCAAGCTGATCCGCGCGTGGCTGAGCCGCGTGCGGCTGCGCCGCGTCAAGCTGATCCGCGCGTGGCTGAGCCGCGTGCGGCTGCGCCGCGTCAAGCTGATCCGCGCGTCACTGAGCCGCGTGTGGCTGCGCCGCGTCAAGCTGATCCGCGCGTGGCTGAGCCGCCGGCGCCGCCCACCGATGGGCGGGCTCCCGAACGGGCCACCAGCCGCGGCGCCGAATATGAGCGCTATCCCGATCAGCGCTATGATGGCTATGCTGACCCGGATGCGCCCGACTTGCGCGCGGCCCAAACGCGGCGCAGCGAGCCGCAGGCCTGGCGCGATACGGGCCCCGACCTCGCCGATCCCTATTACACTGAGGCAGGCTGGCGCCCGCCGCGCAAACGCGCCGCGGCGCGTCAGGAAGCGACCGCAAGACCCCAGAGTCCTGTCGCCCGCCAGGATTACGGCGCTGCTGAGCCTCCGAGCTCCATCGAGCGTCCGCGGATACCACGCACGGCCGCACCGACTTTGCCGGTCCAGACCGAAGGCAGGCGGTCCGCAGCCGTTCACACGTCGCCGCCGGCTGCCGCGCCCGTTGCTGCTACCCGCGCTCCGGTTGCCCCTGCGCCGCTTGATGATCCGCGCCAGGCCTATGGGCGTTACGCGCCGCCTGCCGATGGCGCCTATGAAGCTGGCGACTATTATTATGATGACCCTCAGCACTCAGGCGGGGGACACGGCGAATACGATCGCGACACCTATGACGATGAGGACGCCTACAATTACGGTGGGGTCGATTACGAGGAGCAGAGCTATGGCGGCGGTCGCCGCCGGACCTGGCTGGCGCTTGCCCTCGTCGCTCTTGCGGTGATTGGCACCGGCGGCGCATATGCCGTGCGCAGCATGTTTGCCAGTTCTTCACGAAGCGGGCCGCCGCCGATCATTCAGGCCGACACCGCACCGAAGAAGATTGCGGCGTCGCACCCCGGCGACAAGCAGATTCAGGACCGCCTCGGCGCCCGCAGCGAAACCGAGCGCATGGTGTCGCGCGAAGAAAAACCGTTGACGATAAAGGATCCGAACGCACCAGCGCTGGTTCCAGGTGTCGGTTCATCGGCTGGGCCGCCGGTGGTGAGCGCGCCCGCTACGACGGCGGCAGCAAACGCCCGAGCAGGGACGCCGGAGGCGAGCGAACCGAAGCGGATCAGGACGGTAACAATCCGACCGGAAAACGAGCCGGCCGAGGCTGCCCCGAGCGGGCGTAGCGTTCCGGCAGCAACCCCGGCAACGGCGCGCACTGTTCCGCCGGCCCAGCCAGCCAGTGCGGCCCGGCAGGCCGCGCCACCTTCGCCGCGCGCGCGCACCGCAATGATCGCGCCGCCGCCGCGGGTCAAGCCGGGCGATTATATGGTACAGCTCTCGGCGCAGAAATCGGAGGCGGACGCGAAGGCCTCGTTCCGCATTCTGCGGTCGAAATATTCCTCCGTGCTCGGTGGCCAGGAGCTCTATGTCAAACGCAAAAACTTGGGCAGGAAGGGCATCTATTACGGGGCCCAGGTCGGTCCGTTCGCCTCACGCGCAGAAGCCGCGCAGCTTTGCGAAGACCTCAAAGCGGCCGGCGGCAACTGTCTCGTTCAACGCAATTAGA
>CAZTTL010000345.1:0-3636 GCA_964616635.1 uncultured Rhodoplanes sp.
CTTGATGCTTACGCGCTTGTACCCCGCACGTCGGGTCGATCACTCACCTCATCCTGAGGAGCGCCCTCAGGGCGCATCTCGAAGGGATGCGTCGAAAAGCTGCCTGTAGCACATGGTTCGAGACGCGCGGCTCCGCCGCGCTCCTCACCATGAGGAGCAAGCCCTGGGGCAACCGCCGGCTAAAGGTTACCGAAACCGCGGTGGGCGCTTTTCCTTGAAGGCGGCGACGCCTTCCTTCGACTCCGGCGTTTCGTAGAACAGCTTCACCGCCTGCATGCCGAGGGAGCTGATGCCGCGGATACTGTCCGAATCCGCGTTGCAGGCGCGCTTGGCGATGGCGATCGCTGTCGGGCTGAGCGCCAGAATCTCCTGGCACCATTTGTCAACCTCGGCGTCGAGCTCGGCCTGCGGCACCACGGCATTGACCATGCCCATCGCCAGCGCCTGCTCGGCCGTATAGCGGCGGCAGAGATACCAGATCTCCCGCGCCTTCTTCTCGCCGACGACGCGGGCGAGATAGGCCGTGCCGAACCCCGGATCGACCGAACCGACCCGCGGGCCGACCTGGCCGAACACCGCATTGTCGGAAGCGATCGCAAGATCGCTGACCGTCACCAGCACATTGCCGCCACCGACAGCGAAACCATTGACGCGGGCGATCACCGGCTTCGGCACGTCGCGCATCAGGCTGTGCAGTTCCTCGAGCGGCAGGCCGATGGTGCCGCGCCCGCCATAACCGCCTTCATGGGTTCCCTGGTCACCGCCGGTGCAAAACGCCTTCTCGCCGGCTCCGGTGAGCACGATGACGCCGACTGCACGGTCCCACCCCGCCTTGGTGAAGGCATCGATCAATTCGTCGCAGGTCTTGGCACGAAAGGCATTGTAGCGGTCCGGACGGTTGATCGTAATGCGTGCAACTCCCGCCTGAATATTCAAAATAATGTCTGAGTATTCTGTCATACAAACCTCCTCGGCACCTGTATTGGCACAGTTTTCGTTGTAAAGAATCGGCGGGATGGCCTGCGGGGCACGCGTGCAACCATGCAACAAATCACCCCTCGCTTCAATCGGCGCAGGATGCGTTGATTCCTGACAAGAACCTGGGGCATGATTGCAAAAATGACGAGCGCCATCGATCAGGTGTTCGCGAAGAACGAGAAAGGCGGCACCTAGCCGCTGCGGCCTCGGGCACCCAAGCCGGGACCGAGGATCGGGTGAGGAAACGAGACCGGGTCCAGTGCTGGGATCAACTTGTCCATCTCCGGCGCATAATCCTGTGGATGATGCGCCGCGATATCGTTCTGATCACGCCCTGAGGAGGAGCGTCCGATGACGGCGCCCGCGGCGCCGCTGCTCACGGCCGAACGCATCTCGCTGCGCTTCGGTGGCGTGCGCGCGCTGACCGATGTCAGCTTCACCGTCCACACCGGCGAACTGTTCTCCATCATCGGGCCGAACGGCGCCGGCAAGACGTCGATGGTGAACTGCATATCCGGCCGCTACCGCCCGACCGAGGGGCGCATTCTCTATCGCGGCCAGGACATTTCCGGGCTGAAGCCGAATGCGCGTGCCGCGCTCGGCATTGGCCGCACCTTCCAGAACCTGGCGCTGTTCCACCACATGACGGTGCTCGATAACATCATGATCGGGCGCCACCACCTCTTGAAGAACAATTTCCTCACCGGCTCGCTCTACTGGTTCACCGGCGCCCGCCGCGAGGAGCTCGCGCATCGTCGCAAGGTCGAGGAGATCATCGATTTTCTCGACCTGCAGGCGGTGCGCAAGGCGGTGACCGGCACCCTGCCCTACGGCCTGCGCAAGCGCGTCGAGGTCGCCCGCGCGATGGCGTTGGAGCCGCAGCTCATCCTGCTCGATGAGCCGACGGCCGGCATGAACCTTGAAGAAAAGGAGGACATGGCGCGCTACATCGTCGACCTCAACGAGGAGCACGGCATGACCGTCATCATGATCGAGCATGACATGGGCGTGGTCATGGACATTTCCCACCGGGTGATGGTGCTCGACTTCGGCAGCAAGATCGCCGAAGGCGAACCGGGCGACGTGCTCGCCGACGCCCATGTGAAGGAAGCTTATCTGGGCGAGCGCGACGAGCCGGCCGCCGCCGCCCGCATCGTGCGCACCGATGCGCAGGCCGGCGCATGACCGACCATCTCGCCCGTGTCGCCAAGGCCGACACTTTCCCCAAACTGCTGCGGCTCAATGCGCATGAATACCCGCATGAGACGGCGCTGCGCGAGAAGGATCTCGGGCTGTGGCGCAGCTTCACTTGGGTCGACTATCAGGACCGCGTGAAGGGTCTGGCGCTCGGCCTCGTCGAGCTTGGCATCGGCCGCGGCGATGTCGTTGCCCTGATCGGCGACAACCGGCCAGACTGGATCGCCGGTGAGATTGCCGCGCATGCGGTCGGCGCGCAGAGCCTCGGGCTCTATCGCGACGCGCTGGAAGACGAAGTCGCCTATCTCCTCAACTATGGCGGGGCCAAGCTGGTCTTTGCCGAGGACGAGGAGCAGGTCGACAAATTGCTCGGGCTTGGCGACCGCGTACCGAGCCTGCGCCACATCGTCTATGGCGATCCGCGCGGCATGCGTAAATATGACGATCCGCGGCTGATAGCGCTCGGTACGCTGGTCGCGCTTGCCCGCGAGCGTGCACAGCGCGAGCCTGGCCTTTACGATCAACTCGTTGACGCAACCGACGGCGAAGCGGTCGCGGTGCTGTGCACGACATCAGGCACCACCGCCCACCCCAAGGTCGCGATGCTGTCGGCGGCGCGGATGCTGCGGCATGGCGCCTATTATCTCGCCTGCGACCCCAAGGCGCCGCAGGACGAATATGTCTCGGTGCTGCCGCTGCCCTGGATCATGGAGCAGGTCTACGCGCTCGCCAAAGCGCTGCTGTCGCGGATGACGGTGAACTTCGTCGAAGAGCCCGAGACGATGATGCACGATTTCCGCGAGATCGCGCCGACCTTCGTACTGTTTGCACCGCGCGTCTGGGAAACGATCGCAGCCGACGTGCGTGCGCGCATCATGGATGCCTCGCCGCTCAAGCGGGCGCTGTACAATATCGGCATGAAGGCGGGCCTTGCCGCCGCCGAACGCGGCCGCCACTCGATCTTCGCCGAAGTTTTGCTGTTCCGGGCGCTGCGCGACCGGCTTGGCTTCACCCGGCTGCGCTCGGCCGCGACCGGCGGCGCCGCGCTCGGGCCCGACACCTTCCGCTTCTTCCGCGCCATGGGCATTCCGCTGCGCCAGATTTATGGGCAGACCGAGATGCTCGGCGCCTACACCATTCACCGCGCCGGCGACGTCGATTTCGATACCGTCGGCCAAACGATGGACGACAACATCGAGGTCAAGATCGTGGGCGCCGAAGCCAGCGGGGTCGGCGAGATCGTCGCGCGCCACGCCAACATGTTCCTTGGCTATTTCAAGAATGAGGAAGCGACCGCGGCCGATATCCGCGATGGCTGGATGCATACCGGCGACGCCGGCTATTTCGACGCCAAGCAGCATCTCGTCGTCATCGACCGGCTGAAAGACCTCGCCGAAACCGCGCATGGCCATCGCTTCTCGCCGCAATATATCGAGAACAAGCTGAAGTTCTCGCCCTATA
>CAZTTL010000346.1:0-3631 GCA_964616635.1 uncultured Rhodoplanes sp.
GCCCGGCCCGTTGCCGCCGATCAGGTAATTGTCGCACAGCCAGTTGAGATAGCCGCCGTGGATATAAGTCGGGTGCACGACGATGTTCATGTCCTTTCCGATTTTCATCGGCTCGTCGTGGCGCACCAGCGGCCGCTCCACCATGTCGTAGCCTTGGCCGTGGCAATAGAGCCGCGCCTCCGGCGGGAGGCCGTTCTTGCGCATGAAATCGTTGAAGGCGTCCCAGATGTCCTTGCAAGACGCGCCGGGCTTGAGCAGGTCGAGGGTGAGCTTGCGCGAGGCTTTGCAGAAATCGAGCTCCTCCTTCATTTGCTGCGGCACCTTGCCAACCACGCAGGAACGCCCGAGCTCGGTGTACATGCCACCGGGCCCGTTGTCCTCGACCAGCAGCGCGATCTGGTCGCCTTCCCGGATGACGCGGTTCTGTAAATGACGGTTGCCGAATTTGCTCGGCTGACCGAGCGGCATCGAAGCGCACAGATAAATGCCGTTTTCACTGCCGTGGGCGAGACTGTAATGCTGCGCCACCGCCGCCACCTCGATGTCGCGCATGCCGGGCTTGACCGCGGCGAAGGCGGCCTGCATGGCGCCGTCCTGCATGAGCGCCGCGCGCTTGACCAGTTCCATTTCCTCGGCGCTCTTGATGACTTTGATCTCGTCGACCAGATCGGAGGCGTCGACGAAACGCGCCTCGGGAAACGCGCGCTTGACGAAATCGAGCAGCGCGAACGACATCTGATAGGTGCCGACATAGCCCACGGTGCCCTTGGCGAACGGCTTGAGCGCCTTGGCCGCCAGCTCCGGGTCATAGTCCTTGGTGTAATGCGCGGAAGAATAGCTCGGCGTGGTGAGGATCTGCTTGACGCCGCGCCAAGTCTGGTCGCCCTGCGCGGTCGCTTCGCCGCCGCCGAACGGGCCCTGACACACCACCGTCATCTCGTCGTCGCGCGGAAACACCACCGTGTTGGGGTAGCCGTTGGTCGCCGGCATGTCGGTGAAATAACGCACATAGCCGCCCATGTGGTCGTTGTTGTTCTGCATCAGCAGCACGTCGATGTGCGCGGCCGCCATCGCCGCGCGCACCGCCTGCCAGCGGCGCTCGAGCTCCGCGGTCGAGATCGGCGCGTTCAACCGTTCGGACAGGGCCATGCATTATCCTCCCAGGACGCGGGCTTGCGCACGATGTTGATCATAGACTTCAATTCGCCGGCAAGAAATTTTCCCATATTGCCGGCGATGGTCGGCATGGCGCGCTCCTCGTAACCGACCGAATAGCCGCCGAGATGCGAGAACATCTGAACGTTTTTCGTTTTCCACAGCGGGTTGCCGGGCGGCAGCGGCTCCTCACTGAAAACGTCAAGCGCCGCGCCGGCGATTTTTCCGCTCTCCAGCGCCTTCACCAGTGCCGGCTCATCGATCAGGCCGCCGCGCGAGACGTTGATCAGAAAGGCGGACGGCTTCATGGCGGCGAACACCTGTTCGCCAATGATTCCGCGCGTTGCCGGCGTCGGCGGGGCAAGCGTCACCAGATAATCGACCTCACTTGCGACTTTCACCAGATCGTCACGCTTGACCATGCGGTCGAAGCCGGAAACTGGCCGTGGGCTGCCGCTGATGCCGATCACCGTCATGTTGAGCGCCTTGCAGATCGGCGCGAGATGCTCCGCGATGAGCCCGACGCCGAGAATGCCGACAGTCTTGCCGTCGAGCAGCAGCGCCGGCCAGCGTTCCCATCGCGCCTCGTCCTGCCGGTGTGTCGCGCGTGGCAGCTCGCGCGCCAGCGACAGCATATAGGCGATGGTCGCTTCCGAGACCGGGGGCCCGTGAATGCCGCGCACATTGGTGACCAGCACTTCTTTGCCGAGCGAGGGCAGGTCGATAATGTTGTCGACGCCGGTGCCGAGCGCCTGAATCCATTTCAGCTTTGGCGCGTCGCGCACCACGTGGTCCGCCATCGGCGGCGAAAAGCACAGCAGGATGTCGATGTCCCCGATAAAGGGCTCGACGTCGTTATGATGCCCGACGACGTCGATGGTCAGCTGCGGGAACCGTTCCAGCAACATGGCCCGGTAGCGGGCGCGCATGGCTTCCTGGACTTCGGTCAGAATGAGCACATGAGGCATGGGGCGCTTGTATAGCGCGTGATCCGGGGCCGGGGAACAACGCGCGTGTGCCATAATCCAGGCGCCGCAGTGGCCCGCGTCCCGCCACTGCGCTAATATGGCCAAAACGGCAGCCGCGGGAGACAACGACCATGCCGATCGATCTTGCGAGCGTGAACTGGCTCTATGTCATCGTGCTGGGGATATTTGTCTTCGTCGCAACTTATTTCGGCAATCTGTTGTCCTTCAGCAACCGCGGCATGGCTGCTCTGCTGTCGACCCTGGCCTTCATGGTGATGTTCATTTTTTGGACCTATTACCCGCATGGTCTGCCGCTGCCGATCACGGTAACCCCGGAGCAGCCGGCGGTTGCGGAGCCGGCCGGGATGCCGTCAGCGCCTGCGACCCCGCAAAAGCCGCGCAATCCGGTCACCGACATCACGCCTTCAAAGAATCCCGTCACCACGATCTCGCCGCCTGCGAGCAACCCGCAATAGGCTTGCATCCAGCCGCCCTGATGATGTTCTCTCAATCCCTGGAAAGGAGCGCAGCCGGGAAGGCGCGCGGTATCGTTGCATGAAAAAAGTCTATCCTGACGCCAAGGCGGCGCTGGCCGGCCTGCTCAAGGACGGCATGCTGATCATGGCCGGCGGCTTCGGCCTTTGCGGCATCCCGGAGACGCTGATCAAGGCCATCCGCGACTCGGGCGTGAAGAACCTCACTATCGTGTCGAACAATGCCGGCGTCGACGGCGCCGGCCTCGGCCTGCTGCTCGACACCAAGCAGGTCAAGAAGATGATCTCGTCCTATGTGGGCGAGAACAAGCTGTTCGCCCAGCAATACCTCGCCGGCGAACTGGAGATCGAGTTCAACCCGCAAGGCACGCTGGCCGAACGCATCCGCGCCGGCGGCGCCGGCATTCCCGCCTTCTTCACCCGCACCGGCGCCGGCACCGAGATCGCCGAGGGCAAGGAGGAGCGCGAGTTCGACGGCGAGCGCTACATCATGGAGCGCGGCCTGTTCGCCGACCTTTCGGTCGTACATGCCTGGATGGGAGATCACGAAGGCAATCTCGTCTACCGCAAGACCGCGCGCAACTTCAATCCGATGATGGCGACCGCCGGCAAGGTGACGGTCGCCGAGGTCGAGCACCTGGTCCACCCCGGCGATTTCAATCCCGACCACATCATTACGCCGGGCGTCTACATTCAACGCATCGTCCACGTGCCTGATGCGCCCAAGCACATCGAGCAGCGTACCGTGCGCAAGCGCGTGGCTCCCGCTGGAACCGGAGAGGAAGTCTAGCGCATGATCCCGAAAAGTGGGGACCGGTTTTCGGAAAAGATCATGCGCAAATCGAAAACAGAATCGGATTTAGATTAAAGGAAGACCTCTCATGCCCTGGACCCGCGATCAGATGGCCGAACGCGCGGCCAAAGAGCTGCGCGACGGCTTTTACGTCAATCTTGGCATTGGTATCCCGACGCTGGTGTCGAACTACATTCCCGACGGCATGACCGTGCAGCTGC
>CAZTTL010000347.1:0-3623 GCA_964616635.1 uncultured Rhodoplanes sp.
GGTGACTCTTGAGTGAAGCCGGGCAGCCGTGGGGCGACGCCCGGCCATGACAATGGCACACGGCTTCGCGTTTAGCGACGTTTGCCCGTTAGTCCGCCACGCAATCGAAGCACAGGCGACCCGACGGACGAAAACCGCAGCGATCGAGATAGCCCATCAGCGCGCGATCGCCCCAGTCGACTTCGGTCAAAACCTTGTCGACCCGAAGCGTGGTGAGATTGGC
The DNA here is from genome assembly GCA_964616635.1 of uncultured Rhodoplanes sp. Taxonomy (GTDB): domain Bacteria; phylum Pseudomonadota; class Alphaproteobacteria; order Rhizobiales; family Xanthobacteraceae; genus Rhodoplanes. The sequence goes on from CAZTTL010000347.1 coordinate 224, forward strand.
GAGCAGCTGCGACAGCAGCGCGCGGCCGACCCCGCGCCCGCCGTAGTCGGGATCGACGCCGATCGTATCCATCACCGCCGCGGCTTCGACCCGCCCGAACTCGCCGAGATCAACGCGCGCCATGATGAAGCCAACCGGATGCCCGTCGAGTTCCGCGACCAGCGACACGCGCACGTCGGATTCGTGCAGTGCCTCATCAAGCTTGCGTTCGAAATAGCGGGTGCGGTCGCGCCCGGTGATGCGGCGGTCGATCGCGATCAGCGTTTTCAGATCGGCTTCGCGCATTGAACGCACGGGAATGCGGTCGCGCGCAAGCTCGCCGACATCGGTCGGCGCCGGCATGCTGTAATCAAGTTCTTCCGGGTCGCCCACCCGCTGCGGAATCGTCATCCGACTTTGCTGCGCTTGTTGCGCCATCGCTTGATCCTCCCCTTCACGCGTCTTCGGCGTCTTCTATCATCGGCGCGGCAACATCCCGCTCAAGCACCAGTCGCGGGGCAAGCTTGAAGCCGGTCGAATCGAAGAACTTGAGCAGCCCGTGCTCAGTCCAATCGGCCTGTGAATGCAGTCGCCGCACGCCCTTTTCGCGCATCGCGGCCTGCAGCGCTTCCATCAGGCGGTGCCCGTAGCCGTGCGCTTCCGCCCCACGCTCGACGCCCATGAGGTCGAGCGCCGCGATCGCTTCGTCGCGGCCGAATTCGCCCTGGCGCAGGCGCGCGAAGGCAAAGCCCATGAGCTTGTCGCCCGCGGTCACGCCGACATGGATGAAGTCTTCCGGATGCTTGCGTGCGACTTCCAACCGCTTCTCGAAAAAGCGCCGACGCGCCCGACCGGTATGCGCCTGGTCAATGGCGATCGTGCGTTCGAGATCGTCCGGCCGCAACCGGCGGACACCGACATTCCCCTGGGCTTCGCTCATGGTTCCTCGCCTGCTTTGTTTTCATTCGTTGCCGACATAGTCCTGATAGAGCCGCGCCTCCGTCTCCTTGTCCATGGTGTCTTCGATCAGTGGCAGGAGGGCCATTTCCTCCTTCTGCACATGGGCCAGCGTGCGCTCGAACAGCTCCAGGCTGAGTCGACGGAACTGGTCCCAGTCCGCCGCGTCGAAACCGTCGGCCGCGCCGGTGCGGGCCAGCGCCGCGAGCTGCTCGCCGAGCGGGCGCATCGCGGTGTGCTCGTCGGTGAGATGTGCACCAATCGCTTCGTCGCCCATCGACTGAAGAAAGGTGAAGAGATGCTGCTCTTCGAAATCGAAGTGGCGGCGCACCTCCGCCTCGACGCCGTCGGCAAGCTCGCGCAGAAAGCGCGCTGTGGCCGGTTCTTTGACGTCGGGCGGGGCCCGGCGGTGGCTGGTGACCAAGTGCTCGACGCGTTCCATCAGCATGACGGTCGCGCGATGCTCGTCATGCAAAGTCTGGCTGATCCGGTTGGAGAACATCAGTCTCCTCCCTCGCGCCGGCCGGTGCTTTGCCAGCCTGCTAAATAAATATTTCGGTACCTTAATGCATATTTAGCCAGAGTCAAGCGCGCCTTCTTTCTCTTTGCTCGTTGCAGGTCGCCGTGCCAAAGACAAAAAGCGTAGCGATTGACATTGGTTAACCTGTGCATTGATGCCGTAATCTCAGTCCTTGGCCCGCTCGACATAGGTGCCATCCGCGGTCGAGACGACGATCCGCGTGCCCGTGGCGATATGCGGTGGCACGCCGGTCCGCAGTCCGTTCGAGAGCAGAGCCGGCTTATACGATGACGAGGCAGTCTGCCCCTTCACCGTCGGCTCGGTCTCGACCACTTCCAGCGTCACGCGCTGCGGCAGTTCGAGGCCGACCGCGACGCCCTCGTGGACGCTGAGCCTCACTTTCATCTCCGGCTGGAGATAGACGGCCAAATCGCCGACGACGTCCTCGGCGACGGCGACCTGGTCGTAGCTTTCCATGTTCATGAAATGGAAGCCGTCATTGTCCTGGTAGAGGTACTGGTATTCCCGCTCCTCGACATGGGCGCGCTCGACCTGGTCGGTGGTCTTGTAGCGCTGCGACGACTTCACGCCGTCAGAGAGACGGCGCATGTCGACCTGGGTCACCGGCGTGCCCTTGCCGGGATGGATGTTCTCGGCGCTCAGGATGACGTAGAGCTTGCCGTCGAGGTCGACGATGTTGCCCTTGCGGAGCGAGCTCGCGATGACTTTCACGGGAATGGTTCCTCGTTGGATGGGGGCCGGGGGGGCCGGGGGGAGCGGGCAGCCTGCATGCAGCGACGGGACCAGGGGCCGGCAGTGTCGTGAGCGTGCAACATACCCATCCTGCGGCGGCTCGCCAGTTTTTTTGGGCTGCCGTTGCGGCCGGCGCTGCGGAGCGGGCGAACCGCGATGACCCCCGCTTCGCCCTGGTGGGACCCGCAGGTCCATGCCGACCGGCGCGGGTTCCTCCACGCGCGGGGCCGGATCGTGGCCGCCATCCGCCGCCAGTTCGCGGCGGAGGATTTTGTCGAGGTCGAGACCGGGATTTTGCAAATCTCTCCCGGCAATGAGCTGCATCTGCATGCTTTCGCCAGCGAATGGGTGACGCCCGGGGGCGAGCGCGTTCCGCTTTATCTGCGCACCTCACCGGAATTTTCCTGCAAAAAACTGCTGGCAGCGGGAGAGAAGCGGATTTTCGAGATCGCCCGGGTCTTTCGCAGTCGCGAACGCGGCGCGCTGCATCATCCCGAATTCACGCTGGTGGAATGGTACCGCGCAAACGAACGGTATGACGCCGTGATGCAGGACTGCGTGGACCTACTCCGGGCAGCCGCCGAGGCGGCCGGCACGCGCGAACTCTCCTTCTGCGGCCGCATGGCCGATCCGTTTGCCGAGCCCGAGCGGATCTCCGTGGCGGAGGCGTTTGCGCGGCATGCCGGGATCGACCTCTTGGCGACGCTTTCGCGAGGAGAAGCGGATCGCGAAGAGTTGGCGCGGCGGGCGCAGGCGGCCGGCGTGCGGACCGCGGCAGACGATTCATGGAGCGACATCTTCAGCCGCGTCCTGGTCGAAAAAGTCGAACACCGGCTCGGCCTGGGACGGCCGACGATCCTTTATGAGTACCCGGCGCCGGAGGCGGCGCTGGCGCGCCAAAAACGCGGCGATCCGCGCGTCGCCGAGCGCTTCGAGCTCTATGCCTGCGGGGTCGAGCTCGCCAACGGCTTTGGCGAGTTGACCGACCCCGCCGAGCAGCGCCACCGCTTCAAAACCGCGATGGCCGAGAAGGAGTGCATTTACGGCGAGCGCTACCCGATCGACGAGGATTTCCTTGATGCGCTCGCGCGCATGCCGGAGGCATCGGGTTGCGCGCTCGGCCTCGACCGCCTGGTCATGCTTGCGACCGGCGCGTCGCGGATCGATCAGGTGATCTGGGGACCGCTGGGC
>CAZTTL010000348.1:0-3615 GCA_964616635.1 uncultured Rhodoplanes sp.
ACGCCCGGCCATGCCGCCTTCACGGCGATGCGCGCGCGCGGCGCCAAGGTGACGGACGTCGTCGTGCTCGTGGTTGCCGCCGATGACGGCGTGATGCCGCAAACGGTCGAGGCGGTCCAGCACGCCAAGGCGGCGAAGGTGCCGCTCATCGTCGCCATCAACAAGATCGACCGGCCGGACGCGCGGCCGGAGCGCGTGCGCACCGAGCTGCTGCAGCACGAGGTTCAGGTCGAGTCGCTCGGCGGCGACGTGCTCGATGTCGAGGTCTCGGCCAAGCAGAAGACCAATCTCGAAAAGCTGCTCGACACCATCAGCCTGCAGGCAGAAATCCTCGACCTCAAGGCCAATCCGGACCGTCCGGCCGAAGGCACCGTGATCGAGGCAAAGCTTGATCGCGGGCGCGGCCCGGTGGCGACCGTGCTGGTTCAGCGCGGGACGTTGAAGGTCGGCGATATTGTCGTCGCCGGCGCGGAATGGGGACGCGTGCGCGCGCTCGTATCCGACACCGGGGCGACCGTCGACGAGGCCGGCCCGTCGACCCCGGTCGAGGTGCTCGGCTTCGGCGGCACGCCGGAAGCCGGCGACCGCCTCGCCGTCGTCGAGAACGAAGGCCGCGCGCGCGAGGTCACCGATTACCGGTCGCGGCAGCGGCGCGAGAAGCAGGCCGCGCGCGCGAGCGGCATGCGCGGCTCGCTCGAGCAGATGATGTCACAGCTCAAGACCGCGGGCCGGAAGGAATTCCCGCTCATCGTCAAGGGCGACGTGCAGGGCTCGGTCGAGGCGATCGCGGGCGCGCTCGACAAGCTCGCCACCGAGGAAGTCGGAGCGCGGGTCATTTTGTCGGGTGTCGGCGGCATCACCGAGTCGGATGTGACGCTCGCCGAAGCGTCGGGTGCGGCGATCATCGGCTTCAACGTGCGCGCCTATAAGGAGGCACGTGAAGCCTCCGAGCGGCTCGGCGTTGAAATCCGCTACTACAATGTCATCTACGATCTCGTCGACGACGTGAAGAAAGCGATGTCGGGCCTGCTGGAGCCGACGACACGCGAGACCACGCTCGGCAATGCGCAGATTTTGCAGATCTTCAATATCTCGAAGGTCGGCAAAGTGGCGGGCTGCCGTGTCACCGATGGCGTCGTGCAGCGTGGCGCCAATGTCCGGCTGATCCGCGACAATGTGGTGATCCACGAGGGCAAGCTCGCGCAGCTCAAGCACCTCAAGGACGATGTGCGCGAGGTCACCGCCGGCCACGAATGCGGCATGTCGTTTGAGAACTACCAGGACATGCGCGATGGCGACGTGATCGAGTGCTACCGCGTCGAGACGGTGCAGCGGACGCTGTGAGGCATTCGTCAGATTTCGAAGCTTTCTTTGCCGTCATGCCCGGCTTTACGCCGGGCATCCATGTCTGAAGCGTCGAACGCGCAACATGGATGGCCGGGACAAGTCTCCGGCCATGACCAACGACCGAAACATATCTCATGACTCGCCATCAGCAACGCGAAAGCTCGTCCGTCCCTTCCCAGCGTGCTCTGCGCGCGGGTGAACTGGTGCGTCATGCGCTGGCGGAAATTCTCTCGCGCGGCGAGGTGCACGACCCGGTGATCGAGACCCATCTGATCACGGTTGCGGAAGTGCGCATGAGTCCTGATCTCAGGCTCGCGACGATCTATGTGATGCCGCTCGGCGGCCATGACGAAAGCGGGGTGCTGGCGGCGCTCGAGCGCAACAAGCGCTTCCTGCGCGGCGAGATCGCCCATCGGGTGAACCTGAAATTCGCCCCCGATATCCGCTTCCGCATCGACGAACGTTTTGACGAGGCGCAGCGCATCGAGGACTTGCTGCGCTCGCCCGAAGTGGCGCGCGACCTCGACAGCCAGACTGGTGAAGGCAAGACAGGCGAGAACGAATGAACTCCAGCATCGGCAAGAGAGTCGCCTCCCCCCTTGAGGGGGAGGCCGACCGGCCGCAGGCTGGTCGGGAGGGGGGTGCTGCTGAACAGCCGCAGCGGGTGCTTCCCGACCAAGCGCCTCCCCTCCCTGGGGAAACGCTACGGAACACCCAGCGATCGGCTTTGTCCCAAAAGTCTGGCCGCGGAGACAGGAAAGACAAACGCCCCAAGCGCGATGTGCATGGCTGGCTCGTGCTCGACAAGCCGGTCGGCATGACCTCAACCCATGCGGTCTCGGTCGTGAAGCGCCTGTTTCAGGCGAAGCGCGTCGGCCACGCCGGCACGCTCGATCCGCTCGCCTCCGGCCTGTTGCCGATCGCGCTTGGCGAGGCCACCAAGACCGTCATGTATGTGATGGACGGCCGCAAGCACTACCGCTTCACCGTCCGTTGGGGCGAGGAGCGCGATACCGACGATGCCGAAGGCCGCGTCGTCGCAACGAGCGAGGCGAGACCCAGCGCCGAGGCGATCCGGGCGGCGCTGCCGCAGTTCATCGGCACCATCGAGCAGGTGCCGCCGCAGTTTTCCGCGATCAAGATCGAGGGCGAGCGCGCCTATGACATCGCGCGCGAGGGCGCCGCAGTCGTGCTCAAGCCGCGCACCATCGAGATGCACCGGCTCGAGCTTGTCGGCCAGCCCGATCCCGATCATGCCGAATTCGTCGCCGAATGCGGGAAAGGCGCCTATGTGCGCGCGATCGCCCGCGACCTCGGCCGCGCGCTCGGCTGTTACGGCCATGTCTCGGCGCTGCGCCGCACGGCGGTCGGGCCGTTCGCGGAAAGCGACATGATTCCGCTGGCACAGGTCGAGGCTTTGTGCGATAGAGCCGCGGTCGGCGAGGCCAACCTTGCCGACGCGCTCATGCCCGTTGCGACCGCGCTGGACGACATCCCGGCGCTGGCCGTCAGTCGGGCAGATGCGGCAAGGCTCCAGCGGGGCCATGCCGTTCTGATGCGCGGGCGGGACGCCCCGATCGTCCGCGGCACGGTCTATGTCACGGTGGCCGGCCAGTTGCTGGCGCTTGCCGAGTTGGACCGCGGTGAAATTGTCCCCAAGCGCGTGTTCAATCTTGCCGGACTGCAGGGCAGGGCCGGCCGACAACAAGGTGTTTGACGATGTCGATTACGAGCGCCCGCAAGGCGGAACTGATCAACACGTATGGAGCCAAGGCCGGTGATACCGGCTCTCCCGAGGTGCAGGTCGCAATCCTGTCGGAACGCATCACGAACCTCACCGAGCATTTCAAGTCCCATGCCAAGGACAATCATTCGCGACGCGGCCTCTTGAAGCTCGTGTCACAACGCCGCCAGTTGCTCGATTACCTCAAGCGCAACGACGAAAGGCGCTATCGCAAACTGATCGAGCAGCTTGGCATTCGCCGCTGACCGACCGGCGGCCAGAAGGGCCGGGCTTATGACGCCCGGCAGACGACGGCTGATGAACGCCATGGCAGGATCGCCGGACGCTGCTTGACGCCGCCGGGAAAACCCCGGCGCGGCAGCCTCTCGCCGTCTTGCTCATGGCTTTCGGAGCCGTCATCCGACCAACCATGAGAGACGAAAAGCATGTTCAATACGCATCGCGTGGAGATCGACTGGGCGGGGCGCAAGCTCGTCCTTGAAACCGGAAGAATCGCGCGCCAGGCCGACGGCGCCGTCGTCGCC
>CAZTTL010000349.1:0-3608 GCA_964616635.1 uncultured Rhodoplanes sp.
AGATGCGCTTCCAGTCGTCCTTCATGCTGATGAGGGTCCAGCCGCGCTGCGGCGCCTCGACGAGGCCGCGGTCGAGCTTGCCGAAATGGGATTTGCGGTCGTAGGCATATTCGCGCGCTGCATCGTCATGATGGACGAGCATGCCAAGCCGCTTGCCGCCGCTGACCATGGTGGTCCATTCGAGCATTTCGAGATCGCCGTCCGAATTGCCGAAGGCAGCGACCGGGCGCCGGCCAATATGAGAATTGATGCCGACTGGCTTGCCGGGACCGTCATCGATGAAACTGATCGCCGGCAGGCGCGACAGCTCCGGCTGACCATTCTGCATTTTGTATTCGGTCTTGATGCTCGACCCCACCACCTGTTCGGGCGGGATGCCGTAGACCGGCTCGGTCCACGGCCGCATGAATTCGATCCCGCCGCCCGAGACAATAAAAGTCTTGAACCCGTTGGCGCGAAGATAGGCCAGCAATTCCAGCATCGGCTGATAAACCAGCTCGGTGTAAGGCCGTTTGAACTTCGGATGGCGCGCGGTCTTGATCCAGTCGCTGGCGATCGTCTCGAATTCTGCCGTGCTCATGCCGGCATGGGTGGCCATGATGAGCTCCATCAGACCTTTCATGCCCGACTTGGCAAGGGCCTCGATGTCGTTGTCGAGCACGGCCTTGAAGGGCTGCTTGTCCTTCCACTCCGGATGTTGATTGGAGAGCGCCCTCACCCGCTCCAGCGCAAAAGCGAGCTGGACATACATCGGCTGCTCGCACCACAGCGTGCCATCGTTATCGAACGTCGCAATGCGTTGCGACACAGGAACAAAGTGGGGCGAGCCTTCGCGGGTGACAGCGTCGACGAACGTCAGGATCGTTTGCTTGGTCTTATCGTCGTTCCACGACGGAAGCGGGTTGCCCCGCGCCAGCGCGGGCAGCGAGGAAAGCGGCAATGCGGCGGCGCTCGCAGCAAGCAGCGCAGTGAGAACCGCACGCCGATGAATGAGGGTGCTGTTCATTTGCTCTCTCTCATTATGACTTGCGCAGAATGACTTGCGCAGATCAATAAACGGCCCCGGAGCATGCTCCGGGGCTGTCTCTGATGGACTTAGTTGCCGGTGGGCAGGCCGATGCTGAACCCCTGCTTGGCAAGCTGCTCCTGCACCGCCTTGAGCCGCTCATACTCCGAGATGGTGATCGGCCCCGTATAGGTTTCGCTCTGCAATTTGCGCGGCGGGTATTTCACATAGGACTGCATCAACTTCTTTGTCGCGTCGTTGGCCGGAACCATCGCCCAGGTGCTCTCGGTGAAGTTGGTCATGAAGACGTCATAGCGCTCCTGCGGGTCCTGCCACAGGTCGAAGACCTGCGGGACGGTCGCCACATAGGAGTTCGCGCCCTTCCAACCGAGATTGGTGTCAACGGCGAGACCCCCGGTCTTGGCGCCATCGTCGCCGCGCAGGTTGAACACATATTTGAACTGTCCGATCCGGACTGCGCCCGGCGACAGTTCGTTTTCGGTGAAGTAGAACCAAGCCTTGCGCTCGGATTTCCCGGTGCCGAGCCAGGCCGGCGTCATGTCATAGCTGTCGAAGATGATCGGCTTGCCCTCACGATCGTTCTCCGGCAGCTTTTCACCGGCGATCGATGCGAAGGTGGCCATCAGGTCGAGACCGCCGAGGATGTCGTCATTCTTGGAGCGAGGCTTGACCTTGCCGGGCCAGCGCACGAATGCGGGAACCCGATTGCCGCCTTCACGGACCGTGCCCTTGGTGCCGCGGAACGGCGTATACCCCGCGTCGGGATAGACATCCTGCCAAGCCCCGTTGTCGGTCGTGAAGAACACGATGGTGTTCTGGCTCAGGCCCAACTCGTCGAGCTTCTTCAGAATATTGCCGACATGCGTATCGAGCTCGACCAGCGAGTCGCCATATTTCGTCTTGACCAGCGACTTGCCTTCGAAGTTCGGATCCGGAAGATTCGGCTGATGCATCTTCATGAAGTTGACATTGATGAAGAACGGCGCGTTGGACTTCTTGGCTTGGTCGAGGAATTCAAGCGTGGCCTTCTCGACATAGTCGTCGAGGAAGGGAATACCGACGACGCCTTTGTCCGGCGTGTTCACATATTCCCCGTTGACCTTCCAATCCTCCTTGGGCTTTTCACCCGCCTTGCCGGACAGCGAGCCCTTGGTGACTTCCTGGAACATCTTTCGCAGTTCCGGGCTCATCGCCGGAAACCACTTCGGGTCACCATAGGTGTAGGCGTTCAGGTGATACAGGAAGACATATTTCATCTCGTCGTAGCCCTGCGCGTTCGGCAGCGCATAGTCGGATTCGCCGAGATGCCATTTTCCGGTGAAATAGGTCTGATAACCCGCCTTCTTGAGGATTGATCCGAGGGTCCACTCGGCCGCGGGCAACCCGCCACCCTGGCCCTGGAACGCGACGGTCGTCATGCCGCTGCGGTTGGGGATGCGGCCCGTCTGCATCGCTGCGCGACCCGGCGTGCAGCTCGGCTGCGCATAGAAGGACGTGAACATCATGCCTTCGTCCGCGAGCTTATCGAAATTGGGCGTCGGTATGCCGCGGTTCAGGCCGCCGAGATACGGCCCCAGATCGCCGTAGCCGACATCGTCCCCGACGATCAGCAGGATGTTCGGCTTTTTGTCCTGGGCCTGCGCGGCAACCAGCGAAGCTATGCCCAGCAGGAATACCAAGAAAAGTCTTACCGCGGCGTATCTGATAGATTGCATGGCGCTCCTCCAAAAAAAGTCGATCCGGCCTCAATTTCATTCACGGACACACGACGCGCGGTTCACATGAATGAGGCCGTGTCCTAGCGTTGCGCATCTCGTATCAGGCGCGCACTCTCAGCCGGAAAACTCGTGTGACCATGATAGGTCGCGGTCAAAAGAAGAACCGGTCATTTGACGTGATTGACTCCAAGAATTCGAGCGCATGCGACGATTTGCGCTCCGCCATCACGATCCTCGAGAATGCGGGATGGTTCTCGCAACGTCCGCAAAAAACCCGGGCGCTGTTGACGACGATCGCGCGGCTTCGCAATTTTTCCAAAAACGAACCGGTCTATCTGGCCGGTGATCGGGCTAACGGGGTGTTCGGCCTGGTCAGAGGATCGCTGCACATTTCGCTGCCGCGGATGGATGGCGAAGACTTCACGGCGCACCGTGCAGGCGCAGGTTTCTGGATCGGGGATCTTGCGCTTTTCGCCGGCAGCGAGCGTCTCGTCTCGGTGCGCGCGATAGAGCCCACGCAGATGGTGCAGCTTCCCGCCGACGCTCTGCACGAGCTCGTGCGCGAGAACCCATGGCTCTACGAGGATTTTTACGCGCTGACCTATCAAAATTTCCGAACCACCTTTGCCATTTTGTCGATGCTGAGCATGTCGTCGACCGCGAAACGCGTGGCAACGAAGCTCTTACTCGAAGCAGACACCCGCGCCGATCGAGACGGATGGATCAACATTTCGCAGCCCGAGCTCGCGGGATTGCTGGCGATGTCCTTGCCAACTTTGCAAAGAATCATGCGCCGCTTTCAAGCTGCCGGATTTATCAAGAGTTCCTATGCGCGCATCCAGGTGCTCGACCGCAATGCACTC
>CAZTTL010000350.1:0-3607 GCA_964616635.1 uncultured Rhodoplanes sp.
GTCAATCCGGAGGACGCGCCCGACCGCCCAAGCTATATCACCATCGACTTCGAGCGCGGCGACGCGGTTGCGATCGACGGCGAGAAGCTGTCGCCGGCCGCGCTGCTCGCAACACTCAACGAGCTCGGCCGCACCAACGGCATCGGCCGTGTCGACCTCGTCGAGAACCGGTTTGTTGGGATGAAGTCGCGCGGCATGTATGAGACGCCGGGCGGCACCATCCTGCTCGCGGCGCATCGCGGCATCGAGCAGATCACCCTCGACCGCGGCGCGGCCCATCTCAAGGATGAGCTGATGCCGCGCTATGCCGAGCTCGTCTATTACGGCTTCTGGTTCGCGCCCGAGCGCGAGATGCTGCAGGCGGCGATCGACAAGAGCCAGGAATTCGTCACCGGCCGCGTGCGGCTCAAGCTTTACAAGGGCAATGTCGGCGTGGTCGGCCGCGAAAGCCCTTACTCACTTTACGACCAGGACCTCGTCACCTTCGAGGAGGGTGCCGCGGCCTACGACCAGCGCGATGCCGAGGGCTTCATTAAGCTCAACGCGCTGCGCCTGCGCACGCTTGGGCAGCGGCGGAAAAAGATGGGCGGCTGAGGCAGGCTGCGCCGTCGGCACCGCCAGTCGAGCGCCGCCGGACGACTTGATCCCTCATTGGCACGAAGCGTCCGCCATCGTGCCTGCCCTCGCCACTGTTGCCAAACGAATGGGACGCGATGTTCTCGATCTTTGAAATCATTGCCATTCTTCTGACACTCACCGCGCTGTTCGCTTGGGTCAATCACGTCGTGCTGCGGCTGCCCAATACGATCGGGCTGCTGCTGATGGCGCTGGCCGCCTCGCTGGTTCTGGTCGGGATTGAGCTTTTGCTTCCGGACATCACGCTGTCCGGTGAATTGACCCGGCTCGTCAACGAAGTGCATTTCTCCGAAGCGCTTCTCCACGGCATGCTTGCCTTTCTCCTCTTTGCCGGCGCCCTGCAAGTCGATCTGTCGCAACTGCAGGATCGCGGCTGGGTGATCGGCATCATGGCGACCATCGGCGTGTTCATTTCGACGATTGTCGTCGCCTGCCTGTTTTGGCTGGCCTCGCAGTGGCTGAATTCTCCCGTTCCCTTTGCCTGGGCGCTCGTCTTCGGCGCCTTGATCAGCCCGACCGATCCGGTCGCGGTGCTGAGCACGCTCAAGGAGATCAGTGTCAAGAAGTCTGTTGAAACCGATATTGCCGGCGAATCGCTGTTCAATGACGGCGTCGGCGTGGTTTTGTTCACGATCCTGTTGGCGGCGGCGACGCACGGTGGAGAAGGGGCGTTCGGCCCGGGCGAATTCGTGAAGCTGTTCTTTCTGGAAGCGGGCGGCGGCGCGCTGCTGGGCCTGGCGACGGGCTATATCGCCTACCGCGCGATGCGCGCGATCGACGAGTATGCGATCGAGGTGTTGATTTCCATCGCGCTGGTCACTGGAACCTATGCGCTGGCCTCGCATCTGCATGTCAGCGGCCCGATCTCCGTCGTCGTTGCCGGCGTGCTGATCGGCAATCGTGGCGTCGATCTTGCGATGAGCGACACCACGCAGCGCTACCTGCTCAGTTTCTGGACCATCATCGACGAAATCCTCAATTCGGTGCTGTTTCTCCTCATTGGCCTGGAAGTCCTCGTCCTGCAGTTCGCGCCGAGCTTCGTGCCCCTGGCGCTGGCGGCCATTCCGATCGTCCTCGTGGCGCGGCTGTGCGCCGTCGCGCTGCCGGTGCTGGCGCTCAGCGTGCGTACGCATTTCGAACGCGGCGCCATTGCCATCCTGACCTGGGCCGGCGTGCGCGGCGGCATCTCGATCGCACTTGCGCTCTCCATCGGCGACGTCACGCATCGCCCGGTCCTGCTGGCGGCGACCTACACCGTCGCGGTGTTCACCATCGTCGTGCAGGGGTTGAGCCTCGGCTGGGCGACGAAACGCCTCGGACTCGACAGCCGGCCGGCGCCGTCCTGACGGCCGGAATCCCACGCATGAGACCGCGCGGCTTTCTTGCTATAGTGGAATCATGCGCCCGAAACGCGCGTTTCTGCTTCGGGGCCGGCGCCGCCGCGAGCTGCAGCTTGCGTCGTGGGTCGAACGCGTTCTTTTCGCGGGCATCGAGTCGACGGACCGCCTCGTCCGCCGACGACAGCTCTTCACCAACATCGCCGCCTATGGCGTCGCTGCGGCCGCCTGCGCGCATTTCATCGTCGTCGGCATTCACGACTTCGAGGGATTGCTGATCGTCAATGCCTACAATGTCCTGATCTTCTTCTTCGCCATTCTGAATCATCGCTTGCACGCTTATGGCGACCGGGTTGCGGCGGTCACGCTGATTATCGGCGTCGCGTTGGGGCACCTGTTCGTCGTATTCGCCTTCGGCACCGCGAGCGACCTGCAGTTCTATTTTGCGCTGGCCGTTTTCATCTTCTTTCTGCTCGGCGTCGAGAACCTGCGCATCTGCCTCACACTCTACGCGGCATGTTTCGTTGCGCTTATGGCGGTTTTGATGTTCGTGCCGCCGGACGGCTTCGTGCTGCCCGCGGATACTGCGCTGCGTCGCAGCCTGGCGGTCGAGGCGGCGGTGACCGCCTTCCTGATGAACGGGCTGTTGTTCGCCTTCGCCCTGACCGCCCAGCACCGCGCCGAGGAGCGTTCCGAAGCTCTCCTCACTTCGCTGCTGCCAAAGCGGATCGCCGAACGGCTCAAGCTGTCACCGGATGGTCGCATCGCTGATCGGGCGGAAAACTGCTCCGTCCTGTTCCTCGACCTCGTCGGCTTCACCCAGGCGACGCATGAACTCGAGCCGGGCCATGTCGTCGCCTATCTCGACGCGATCTTCAGCCGGCTGGACGCCGCGTGCGAGCGTTTGGGCATCGACAAGATCAAGACCATCGGCGACAGCTATATGGCGGTCGGCGGCTTGTCAGGCGATCCGATCGAGGGCGCTCGCGCGATCGGCCTGCTCGCGCTGGAATTTCTCGATATCCTCGAAGCATCTCCCGAGCTCGGGCGCAGCAAGCTCGGAGTGCGCGCCGGCATTCATGCCGGCCCGGTGACCGCGGGTGTCATCGGCGATCTGCGCATGGCTTATGACGTGTGGGGTGACACGGTGAACGTCGCCTCGCGCCTGGAGTCGCATGGCGTGCCCGGTCGCATCCATGTTTCCGCGGCCTACAGGGACCTTGCCCATCCGCATTTCGAATTCACGCCGCGCGGGGAAATCGAGATGAAAGGCGTCGGCGTTTACGCGACCTATTTCCTCACAGCGGCGCTGGGCCCGACGGATTCAGAGAAGACGGCTCAACAACGGTGATGAGATTCGGAACCGGTGGAAAAAATCATGAGCGCGGGGCTATCATTCCACTTTTCGTGCCCGTTGATCGCGTACCCGTCGGCCGTGGTCCGCGCCGGGCATGATAAAGGCAAGGAGACTGCACATTGCTCGAGCTATTTCATCACGGCTCTTCCGTGTGCGCGGCAAAGGTGCGCCTGGCGCTGGGCGAGAAAGGCCTCGAATGGAAAAGCCACTACATCGATATTCTGAAGGGCGAGCAGTTCGATCCCGACTACATGAAGCTCAACCCCAAGGCCGTGGT
>CAZTTL010000351.1:0-3603 GCA_964616635.1 uncultured Rhodoplanes sp.
CCTGACCCCCAGATTCGTAGTCTGGTGCTCTATCCAGCTGAGCTACGGGCGCTTTGGCCGGGCGGATATCAGCAGCAACGGCCGAACGGCATAGCTAGCGTCTGCAGTCTGTCTTGGCAAGACCGCCGGCCGATCCGGATCCGATCCGGATTGGCCAGAGCGAATTCATTCCGGTGGAATCTGAATTCACTCCATTTCTCTTTGCGTGATCGCATTCTCTGCGGCGAACCGGCGTCCCCCCGATCACGCCGGGGGCAGGCTTCGCTCTTTAGCACCGCCTCACCGGTTCGTCCGCCCAACCATCCGCTCCGGCGTCGCTGCAAGGACCGCCCGACAGCGTCAGGCACGCCGCTCTGCGGCGGCGGAGCGTCAGTAAAAAGACCAACGCCACCCGGGCCTATTTGATCGGCACATAGACTTCGATTTCGAGCTTGTCTGCCGGCGTGGTCCGCGGGTCGGTGCGATAGACCTCAACGAAGACGTCCTTTGCCTCCAAACCCTTGTCGTCGAGCTGGTTGGTGATCGCCTCATAGGTCGAATCCATCTCGTCGTAAGAGCCGCGATGCGTGTATTTCAGCGCCTTGCCGGAGGGAGACTTGCCGACCTTGATATCCCCCGTTGGCGGGTTCGCGGGTGCCGCCGCCACCGGCACTGCGGCGTCGAACTCGAAGCCCTTGTCGTCGGTCGAGGTGTAGATCGTCATCGGCGGACCGGACGGCTTGATCTTTTCCTTTTCCAGGAAGGCATAAACCTTCTTGAGGTTGTCGACGATCGTGCCGAAGGCATTGTCCCAGCTTGCCGCGCCGGAGACAAATACGATGGTCTGCTCGTCCATCGTCGTCGCTTCGCCGGTAAGCCCATTCGTCTGTGCTGACGATGGCGCCGAAGGTGGAGCTGCGGCTGCGGGCGGTGTCGCGGGCGCGGCCGGCTTGGTCTCCTGCGCCTGGGCAGGCCGCAGGCCCGACTGCCACAAGCCAAACGCGGCAATCGCGATAAACACACGCACCAGAGCAGACGGACGCATGGTTGACTCCTATTGCATGGCTGCGGAAGCTTCGGAAAGCAGCGGCAGCTGCCGAGAGCAGGCTGAATATCACCTATCTAATGCATCTTTGCGGCGAGCGGTGGCGCTTTGTCGATCACGTTTCACACGGTTTCCCCACCCTATACCATTCTACCAAAAGTTGCTTTCTTGGCAGGGCGTGCTGGCCAAGGCTCGCCTGTTTCCCATATAAGCAAGGCGTAAAGGTACGGTCAGGCATGAGTACGCTCGCCAACCAGCGATTCGTTAAAATGAACGGTCTCGGCAACGAGATCGTTGTCGTCGACCTGCGCGGTGCGCCGGACCGGCGGCCGCTGGCCGCGGCAGAAATCGTCGCCGCTGCCGGCCCCAAGGGGGCGCCCTGTGACCAATTCATGGTGCTCGACCCGCCGCGGACGCCCGGCACCGAAGCCTTCGTGCGCATCTTCAACAATGACGGCTCACAGGCAGGCGCCTGCGGCAACGGGATGCGCTGTGTTGCCGACCTCGTTTTCAACGAGAGCGGCAAGCGGGCGCTCACCTTCGAGACGGCCGCGGGTTTGGTGAATTGCTGGCCCGGCAGCGCGCCGCTGGTCGCGACCGTCGACATGGGCGCCCCGCGCTTTGGCTGGCGCGACATCCCGCTTGCCGAGGAGTTTCGCGACACACGGGCGGTCGAATTGCAGATCGGCCCGATCGACGATCCGATCCTGCACTCGCCCTCGGTCGTCAGCATGGGCAACCCGCATGCCGTGTTCTGGGTCGACGATGTCGCCGCCTACGATCTCGCCCGGTTCGGTCCGCTGCTGGAGAATCATCCGCTGTTTCCGGAACGCGCCAATATCACGCTTGCCGTCGTGGCCTCGCCCGAGCACCTGATTATCCGCACCTGGGAGCGCGGCGCTGGCCTGACCAAAGCCTGCGGCTCCGCCGCCTGCGCCGCAGCAGTCTGTGCGGCGCGCACGAAGCGTGCCGGCCGCCGGGTCACGGTCACCCTGCCCGGCGGCGATCTCCTCATCGATTGGCGTGACCGCGACGACCATGTGCTGATGACCGGCCCCGTTGCATATGAATATGAGGGACGGTTCGATCCGGTGTTGTTTGCGGAGACGGTCGCGTGAGGGGGGTACGGGTGGCCTTGCCGATGCGCGGCGTGCGAGGCGGCCGATGACGGTCGCCGTCCATACCTTCGGCTGCCGGCTGAACACCTCGGAATCCGAGGTGATGCGCACGCAGACACGCGCAGCCGGGCTCAGCGATCTCGTCGTGGTCAACACCTGCGCGGTGACGGCGGAAGCGGTGCGCCAGGCGCGCCAGGCGATCCGCAAGGCGAAGCGCGAGAATCCCGCCGCGCGCCTCGTCGTCACCGGCTGCGCGGCGCAGGTCGCGCCGCAGGATTTTGCCGCGATGCCCGAAGTCGACCGCGTGCTCGGCAACAGCGAGAAGCTCGACCCCGCCGCGTGGCAAGCGACCCGCCGGGCGCTGACGCAGGGCGCAGGTGCGCGCGCCGATCTGGCGCCGCAGGAAAAATCCGCCGTCAGCGACATCATGGCGGCGCGCGAGGCCCCCGCCGCAGCGATCGAGGCGATGCAAGGGCGCACCCGCGCCTTCGTTCAGGTGCAGACCGGCTGCGACCACCGCTGCACCTTCTGCATCATCCCCTTCGGGCGCGGCAATTCGCGCTCGGTGCCAGTCGAGGCCGTCGTGAGTCAGGTCAGCCGCCTCAACGGCAACGGCTATCGCGAAGTCGTGCTCACCGGCGTCGATCTTACGAGCTATGGCGCGAACCTGCCCGAGGCGCCGCGGCTCGGCCGCCTCGTCAAGCGCGTGCTCGCCGGCGTGCCAAACCTGCAGCGACTGCGCCTGTCTTCGATCGACAGCATCGAAGCTGACCGCGATCTGATCGATGCATTCGCCAACGAGCCGCGGCTGATGCCGCACCTGCACCTGTCGCTGCAGGCGGGCGACGACCTCATCCTCAAGCGGATGAAGCGCCGCCACACGCGCGATCATGCGATTGCGTTCTGCGCGACGCTGCGCCGGTTGCGCCCCGACATCGTGTTCGGCGCCGATCTCATTGCCGGCTTTCCGACCGAGACCGAGGACATGCATGCGCGCTCGCTCGATCTGATCGAGGCCTGCGGGCTGACCTTCCTGCATGTGTTTCCGTTTTCGCCGCGGCCGGGAACGCCGGCGGCACGCATGCCCGCGGTCGCGCGCGACATCGTCAAGGAGCGGGCACGCCGGCTGCGCGACAAGGGCGAGGCGGCGCTGCGCGCGCATCTCGATGGCGAGGTTGGCCGCCGGCGGCGGGTGCTTATCGAGACGCAGGCGATGGGCCGCACCGAGCAGTTCGCCGAAGTGTGCTTGGCGGCGCCGCTCGCACCCGGCGCGATCGCCGACCTGGCGCTGATCGGCCATGACGGCAGGAGGCTCGCGGCAGCATGACGGCGCCCGACGATACGCAGGCGGACGCACCGAGCGCCGCACACGACATGCCCACCGCTGCGACGGGCGACGCGGCGGCGCCGCGTGTCGTGCCGGACGAGCGCTTTACCAAAACCGTGCACCTCAATTTTGCG
>CAZTTL010000352.1:0-3587 GCA_964616635.1 uncultured Rhodoplanes sp.
TAGGATTCCATCACGCGCCTGGCGTGGTCGTGCCGCGGATTGTCGGCATCGGCGAAAAACGCGCGGATATGATCGCGCCGGCGCACGTCGCCGAACTGTGTTTCCTTCAGGAAACTGGCGAGCAGGCCGAGCGCGAGCGGATGACCGGCGAAATCATGCGCCGCCGCTTTCAGCTCCTTGTCGGTGCCCCACACGCCGTTGTCGCGCAACAGCGCGGCGCCCGCCTCATCCGACAGTTTTTCCACATCGAGCACCGGCGCGGCGGTCTCCTTCCAGCGCGCAAGGTCGGCGACCGCGAGCCGGCTGCTGAGCACGATCAGCCCATGCGGCTCGCCCGGCGGTGTCGCCGAAAAACGACGCAGCAGCGCGCGCAGCCCCAAATCCTTCAACTGTCCGACCTGCGGGCCGGGTCCGTGCTGCAGCGGCTCGACCCCGTCGAGCAGCAGCAGCACGCGGCGTTTTGCGAGCGCTTCCGCAATCGCCTCGCCCTTGGCGCTGGCGCTGGTCGTCTCAACTTTGATCCCGAGTTTGTCCAGCGCCCAGTTGAGGAAGGCGTCGGCCGAGGTCGCGCGTTCCTTGGACCCCTGGCTGTAGAACGACCAGCCGAACACCGCGTCGGCGCCGCGGTATTTTTCCGCCTGCATCCGCGCCAGCCATTCATTGACCAGCGCCGATTTCCCCGCGCCGCCCTCGGCCACCAACGAGAACACGTTGGCGGCTGGCGACGTCCACGCCGTGTCCAGCCGCTTCAGCTCCGCTTCACGCCCGACCAGGCGCTCATAGGGCGTTTCGGGAAGGTGAATGATGTCGATCGCGACCGACGGCGCCGCTTGTGATGCCGATCCCTCCAGCGCGCTTTCGAGTGATTCCAGCGCTTCCTTTTCAGCCGTCTTTGTGCCGAACCTGATGTAGCTAGAGACAGAAATTTTACCGAGGCCCGCTTTGATCTCGCCCAGGCGGATTTGCGGTGCCGCGGCGACCGCCATCTTCTTATCGGCGACCTTGGCCACGATCTCGACGATCTCGTTGACGATCGCCACCATCGACTTTTCGCGCGGCTTCGGCTCCAGGTCCCACAGCGATTCGCCATTGGGCGGCCGCAG
The DNA here is from genome assembly GCA_964616635.1 of uncultured Rhodoplanes sp. Lineage (GTDB taxonomy): Bacteria > Pseudomonadota > Alphaproteobacteria > Rhizobiales > Xanthobacteraceae > Rhodoplanes. Next base: position 1,104 of record CAZTTL010000352.1, read on the forward strand.
GTTGAACTCCATCAGCCAAGGGACGGTCCTCTCGGCAAACGGCTTGAGCCTGATCGGAAATAGCGGAACGTCTTCCTTTTTCTGACGCTCCTTGATCGTCGCCACCTCCACATCAATCACATAGTCCGACGCGAGCGAATTGGGCGAGACCAGCAAAACGCAGACATCACATGCGTTCAGCTTGGCAGCGATGGTTGCCTTCCACTTGTCGCCGCCGGGAATGTCCTCATCATCCCAAAGGTCGAATATCCCGCTCTTCACCGCCGGGGCGAGGTGATACTGAACGTAGCTCAGCCACCGTACTTCCCCATCACGCGGCTTTTCCGGCTCGTCCTTGTGGCTGTAGCTGATGAAGATGACCGGCTTCGTGCTTGGCTTGGCGGCTCCATTCCCGCTGCCGCTGCCGATTGCCGTGCCGATTGTTGTGCTGTCTGCCATGCCGCGCCCCTGCAACCTGCATGAGAGCGTGGCAGCGCCTGCGCGCATGTCAAGGCTCTCGCCCTCTCCCCTTGCGGGGGAGGTCGGCGAACATCGCAGGCGCGTTTGCGCAGCCGGCGCTGGCTTGGCGGCGTGTGAGCCGGGAGGGGTCCAAAGACACTAAAGGAAGAGCACCCCCCTCCCCGACCCTCCCCCTTGAGTGCCTGCGCGCGGGCGCGCGCAGGCGCGGCGCGGGTGGGGGAGGGAGCGGAGCGAAACGAGGCAGGAGGGGCCGCTTGAGGAGAATCCTGCGCCGCCCGACCCAGCACCTGCTCACCTCCCCGCTGTCACACGGCGGACACAGGCGCCCGCGCGCGGAAGGTCGCGGCCCCGCCGCCCACTTTATTCCGCCCCCCTCAGCGCCTATATTCTGTGCGCCGGCTTGCCGGCTATGGCGATAAATGGCCGTCGGAATAAACCTATCGGACCCGGGGGCAGTACCCGGCGCCTCCACCACAGGCTCATGGGATCGCGGTTTTTGCGAACCGCGGTCCGGCGCTCCGCGGGAGCGCACCACAAATTCGCGTGGGCCGGTGATGGGGGCGAAATAGGATCGACGAGGGTGTAAAGGGCGCGCTTTTGCTCGGTATGGTTCCGCCGTTATCGGGCCACAGCAATAGTTGCCAACGACAACTTTGCTCCGGTGGCTCAGGCTGCGTAATGCGGCTTGAAATACCGATTTAAGCCCTGACGTCTAGCAACGGCAGGCGGGGTTCGGAGGCACCTGGCAACAGAAGCCTCCACTTCGCCCCCGATGCCAGGGATGCGGAGGGCGCGGGCGGGCCCGAGGGCAGCGTTCTTGGTTTCCCCGCCGGGTCAATTTGCGTGCTTGATAACGACACCGCCGCCCTGGCCTTTCGCGCCGGCTGCCTCTAGCATCGCGGAAAATATCAACCGTCGAGACCCCCGATGGCGACCGATTACATCCGCTACGACATTCTCACCCAGGAGGCGCTGCGCGGTGTGGTACGCACCGTGCTCACCGACGCGGCGACGAACGGGCTTCCCGGCGAGCACCATTTCTTCATCAATATCGACACCCGCGCCGACGGCGTGAAGCTCTCTCCCCGGTTGATGGCGCAATACCCGGAGGAGATGACGATCGTCCTCCAGCACCAGTTCTGGGATCTCACCGTGCAGGACGACATCTTCGAGGTCGGGCTGTCGTTCAACGGCATTCCGGAGCGGCTGGTGGTGCCGCTCGCGGCGATCAAGGGCTTCTTCGACCCCTCGGTGCAGTTCGGCCTGCAGTTCGCCGTGGAAGCCGAGCTCAAGGGCGAGGAACCCGAGGACGAGGAAGCGCCTAGCGAAGCGCCGTCCGCCGCGCCGCCGGCGAAAGCCGGCAAGGAACGCCCGCCCGCGCGCCACAAGCGCTCGTCATCGCTAACGAGCGAGCCGGCACCGGATGCCGCCGGTTCGGAGGCGCAGGCAGAGACGGACGAGCCGCCGGACAAGCCCCAAGGCGGCGCCGAGGTGGTGCGGCTCGATCGCTTCCGCAAGAAGTAGCGCCAGCGCGCGGCATCTATTCGGTATCCGCGGGGCGCGCGATGCGGCGTCCCTTTTCGGGGCGTGTGCGCATCCCTATGTCCAGTCGGCTCATCCGGCCGCGAAATTCAGCGCGCCGCCGGCAGTGGTTGTGCGCATCCAAATTATCGCGCAGCGGACAGGCCAAACCCTCATGACCAACACCCGCACCGAAAGCGATACCTTCGGCCCGATCGAGGTTCCCGCCGACCGCTATTGGGGAGCGCAGACCGAGCGCTCGCGCCGCAATTTCCGTATCGGCGAGGAGCGCATGCCGATGCCGCTGATCCGCGCGCTGGCGCGGGTCAAGCGTGTCGCCGCCGAGGTGAACAACAAACTCGGCCTGCTCGACGCGCGCCGGGCGAAAGCCATCGTCGCTGCCGCGGACGAAATCCTCGCCGGCCGCTTCGATGACCATTTCCCGCTGATCGTCTGGCAGACCGGCTCGGGCACGCAGACCAACATGAACGTCAACGAGGTGAT
>CAZTTL010000353.1:0-3582 GCA_964616635.1 uncultured Rhodoplanes sp.
CGATCATCTCCAACTTCAAGGAAGGGCTCTCGGTGCTCGAGTACTTCAACTCGACGCACGGCGCCCGCAAGGGTCTCGCCGACACGGCGTTGAAGACGGCTAATTCCGGCTATCTCACCCGCCGTCTCGTCGACGTCGCGCAGGACTGCATCATCACCGAGGATGACTGCGGCACCACCGGCGGCATCAAGGTGCGCGCGATCATCGACTCCGGTCAGGTCGTCGCTTCGCTGGCCACCCGTATTCTCGGCCGCACCATTGCCGAGGACGTGTATGACTCGGCGACCAACGCGCTGGTCGTCGCGCGCAACACGCTGCTCGACGAGCCGAGCGTCGATGCGATCACCAAGGCGGGGGTGCAGGAGGTGCGCATCCGCTCCGTGCTCACCTGTGAGACCAAGAGCGGGGTGTGCGGCGCCTGTTACGGGCGCGATCTCGCGCGCGGCACCCCGGTCAATATGGGCGAGGCGGTCGGTGTCATCGCGGCGCAGTCGATCGGCGAGCCGGGCACCCAGCTCACCATGCGCACCTTCCATATCGGCGGTGCGGCGCAGATCTCCGAGCAGTCCTTCGTCGAGTCGAATTTCGACGGCACGGTGAAGATCAACAACCGCAATGTCATGCGCAATTCCGACGGCGAGCTGATCGCCATGGCGCGCAACATGGTCGTGGTCGTGGTCGACCAGGACGGCACCGAGCGCGCCACCCATCGCATCCAGTTCGGCTCGCGCATGAAAGTCGACGAGGGCGCCAAGATCACCCGCGGCCAGCGGATCGCCGAGTGGGATCCCTATACGCGGCCGATCCTCACCGAGGTCGAAGGCGCCGTCGATTTCGAGGATCTGGTGGAAGGCCAGTCAATGTCGGAGACGCTCGACGAGTCGACCGGCATCGCCAAGCGCGTGGTCATCGACTGGCGCACCGGCTCGGGGCGTGGCCAGCAGCAGGACCTGCGTCCGGCCATCGTCATCAAGGGCAGTGACGGCAAGGTCCTCAAGCTCGCCCGCGGCGGCGAGGCGCGCTACCTGCTGGCGGTCGACGCCATCTTGTCGGTCGATCCCGGCAGCAAGGTGCAGGCGGGCGACGTCATTGCCCGCATGCCGAGCGAGAGCGCCAAGACCCGCGACATCACTGGCGGTCTGCCGCGCGTCGCCGAGCTGTTCGAGGCCCGCCGGCCGAAGGAGGCGGCGGTGATTGCCGAAATTTCCGGGACGGTCCGGTTTGGGCGCGACTACAAGAACAAACGGCGGCTCACCATCGAGCCCGCCGACAAGGATGTGGAGCCGCGCGAGTACCTGATCCCGAAGGGCAAGCATATCCATCTGCAGGACGGTGATCTGATCGAGAAGGGCGAATACGTTGTCGAGGGTCATCCGGCGCCGCACGATATTCTTTCGGTGAAGGGCGTCGAGGAACTCGCGGCCTATCTCGTCAACGAGATCCAGGAAGTCTACCGGCTGCAGGGCGTGGGCATCAACGACAAGCACATCGAGGTGATCGTTCGCCAGATGCTGCAGAAGGTCGAGGTCGACGATATTGGCGAGACCGAGCTGATCCAGGGCGAGCAGATCGATCGCGTCGAGTTCGACGAGGTCAATGACCGTGCCCGCGAGAACGGCAAGAAGGAGGCGAAAGCCCATCCGGTGCTGCTCGGCATCACCAAGGCGTCGCTGCAGACCCGCTCCTTCATCTCGGCGGCGTCGTTCCAGGAGACCACGCGCGTGCTGACCGAGGCCGCGGTCAACGGCAAGGCCGATACGCTCGACGGTCTCAAGGAGAACGTCATCGTCGGCCGGCTCATCCCGGCCGGCACCGGCGCTGTCATGCATGTGCTGCGCGAGGTCGCCGCCAAGCGCGATGCGCTCATTCTCGACGAACGCGAGAAGGAGCAGGCGGCGAAAGCCGGCGAACAGCCGGCGGCGCCCGCGGCGCCCGCGGCGCTGCCGGCAGCAGAGTGACGCACGCGCACGCGCCCGCCGCCCGCGCGTGCTTCGGTCAGATGATCAGAAGGCCGCCTCTGGGCGGCCTTCTTCATTGTGCGGTGAACAGCCGCAGCGATGGTTCTGCCGCAAGCGTTGGGCCGGGGTAAGGGGCGACCAGATGGTGCCGCGAGCACCGGATGTCGGGGGTTGCGATGGCCGATCGACTGTGGTGGCAGACCGGCATTCTCTACCAGATTTATCCGCGCTCGTTTCAGGATTCGAACGGGGACGGCATCGGCGACCTCAAGGGCATCCTGCGGCGGCTCGACTATCTCACCGATCTTGGCGTCGATGCGCTGTGGCTGTCACCGATCTTTCCGTCGCCGATGGCGGACTTCGGCTACGACATCTCGGACTACACCGATATCGATCCGCTGTTCGGCTCGCTTGCCGATCTCGATGCGCTGATCGCCGCAGCCCATGCACGCGGCTTGAAAATCCTGCTCGACCTCGTTCCCAACCATACCTCGGACCGGCATCCATGGTTTCTCGAGAGCCGGTCGTCACGCGACAATCCGAAGCGTGACTGGTATATCTGGCGCGATCCGCGTCGCGATGGTGGGCCGCCGACCAACTGGCTATCGAATTTCGGCGGCAGCGCCTGGACCTATGACGCCGACACCGGCCAGTCCTATTATCACGCCTTTCTCAAGGAACAGCCTGACCTGAACTGGCGCAACCCTGCCGTGCGCGCGGCCATGTTCGACGTCATGCGCTTCTGGCTGAAGCGCGGCATCGATGGCTTCCGCGTTGACGTGATCTGGCACCTGATCAAGGACGATCAGTTCCGCGACAATCCTGTGAATACCAGTTTTACGTCGGGGAAACCGCCGCACCGCCAGCTCGTGCCGCTCTACACCGCAGACCGCCCGGAGGTGCATGAGGTCATCGCCGGCATGCGGCACGTGATCGACGCGTTCGACGAGCGGGTGCTGATCGGCGAAATCTATCTGCCGATCGAGCGGCTCGTCGCCTATTACGGGCAAAACCTGTCAGGCACCCATCTGCCGTTCAACTTTTCCTTGCTCGAAACCCGCTGGCACGCTCGCTTGCTCGACGATCTCATCAAAGAATACGAGAACGCGCTGCCGAGCGGCGGCTGGCCCAATTGGGTACTCGGCAATCATGACCGCCCGCGCGTGGCGAGCCGGATCGGCCGCGCGCAGGTTCGCCTCGCGGCGATGCTGTTGCTGACGCTGCGCGGCACGCCGACGATCTACTATGGCGACGAGCTCGGCTTCGAGCAGGTGCCGATCCCGCCGGAACGGGTGCAGGACCCGTTCGAGAAGAATGTGCCGGGCATTGGCATCGGCCGCGATGGCTGCCGCACGCCAATGCAATGGGACACGAGCGCTTATGCCGGGTTCTCCACGGTCGAGCCCTGGCTTCCGCTCACCCGCGATTGGCAAACGGAGAATGTGGCGACGGAGCGCGCCGACCCCGCTTCGCTGCTCAATCTGTACCGGCGGTTGATCGCACTGCGGCGGGCGAGCCCCGCGCTCTCGCATGGAGTCTATCAGTCGGTCGCCACCAGCGGCGACCTGCTCGCCTACATCCGCGCCGACGAGAGCGAGCGCATCCTGGTGGCGCTCAATCTCGG
>CAZTTL010000354.1:0-1388 GCA_964616635.1 uncultured Rhodoplanes sp.
CCGGTCGGTTGGGAAATTGATACCTTCGAGGCCGGCAAGAAGCACGCGCTGTCGATCGCGGCGGCATCCTTCGGGAAAGGCTAAGGGTCCGTAAACCTTGCCGCGGCCGCCTGCCGGCAGGGCTGATCCTTTCTAGTGTCATGTGCGTTATCATCGCAAGGCTGAGACATCCCCGGGCCATCGGCCGGACGTGTCACTTGCGAGGGCGCCATGAACAACACAGTGGAAACGTCGTGCTGCATCGTCGGCGGTGGCCCCGCCGGGATGATGCTGGGATTCCTGCTGGCGCGCGCCGGCGTCGACACCGTCGTGATGGAAAAGCATGGCGATTTCTTCCGCGACTTCCGCGGCGACACCATCCATCCGTCGACCCTCGAGCTGATGCATGAGCTAAAAATTCTCGCGGAATTCCTCAAGCTGCCGCACCAGAAGGTTAAGACCCTGCGGGCGGTCGTCGGCAGCGAGGCGGTCACGATCGGCGACTTCAGCCACCTCCCGGTGCATTGCCCCTATATCGCGCTGATGCCGCAATGGGACTTCCTCAATTTTCTGGCCGAGCAGGCGAAGCGCTTCCCCGCCTTCCATCTGATGATGAAGACCGAGGGCACTGACCTGATCGAGGAGAACGGCACGATCACCGGCGTGCGCGCGACCACGCCCGAGGGCGACATCACGGTGCGCGCGCGCCTCGTTGTCGCCTGCGATGGCCGCCATTCGGTGATGCGCGAGCGCGCAGGCTTCGCTGTCGATAATCTCGGCGCGCCGATGGACGTGCTGTGGTTCCGGCTCAAGCGCGAGGACAGCGACCCGGAAGAAAGCTTTGGCTTTTTCAATGCCGGCGCGATCATGGTCACGATCAACCGCGGGGATTATTGGCAGTGCGCCTATATCATTCCGAAAGGGTCGCTGGAAAAGCTGCAAGCGCAGGGGATCGAGCATCTGCGCTCGGCGGTCGCCGCGATCCAGCCGCTGTACCGCGACCGCGTCGGCGAGATCACCGACTGGAATGCGGTGAAGCTTTTGGAGGTGCGGGTCGACCGGCTCAAGCGCTGGCACCGGCCGGGCCTGCTGTTGATCGGCGATGCCGCCCATGCGATGTCGCCGATCGGCGGTGTCGGGGTCAACCTCGCCATTCAGGATGCGGTCGCTGCCGCCAATGCGCTGGCCGCCCCGCTGCGCGCCGGTGCGGTGAGCGAGGATGTGCTGAGCGCGATCCAGCACCGCCGCGTCTTTCCCACGGCCGTCACCCAGCGTCTGCAGATCATCGTTCAGAACCGCATCGTGCAGGCGGTGCTGGGCTCAAGCGATCAGATCAAGCCGCCGGCGGCTTTGGCCTTGTTCAACCGCTTCCCGGTCCTGCGTCGCCTGCCGGCGCGGCTGGTGGGCCT
>CAZTTL010000354.1:1488-3566 GCA_964616635.1 uncultured Rhodoplanes sp.
CACCGGCTCGGTCAGCAGCACCCATTCGACGATTTCCGAGCAGGGCGGCGTCGTCAGCGAGCCGGGATAACGGTAATAAGTCAGCTTCCCCGGCAGGAATTTGTTGGGATCGATTGCGGCGTCGGCCTTTGCCTTGCCCCCCGCCTGTTTCGGCATCGTGCTGACCACTTTGTTGAACGCCGCATTGGCGCCGCCGGTTTCCATCAGCACGCCGACGACGGCGAGGCCACCGGCCGCGTTCTGATGCACGAAATGCGCTTCCATCGGAAAGCTCTTGCCGTTGATCAGATGCTCGCTCGGATGATGGAAGTGAAACTGCAGCAGCTTGTACTCTTCGTCGCCAAGCTTGATCGTGCTGCCCGGGGCGGCATTGAGCTGGATCGTGTGGCCGTTGTTCACGATGGTCTCCGGGCTGCCAACCCAGTTGATCTTCAGCGCGGGCAGATCGGCGCGGATCGTCTGTTCAATGTCGATCGGCGACTGCTGCGCGCCGACCGCACAGACGCGATTCGCGGCGTCGGCATCGCCCCAATGGGCGGGCCCTTCGGCGCCCTCATAGCCCCAGTGATGGCCTTCCGCGGCAAGGCTTTTCTGGGTGCAGAGCGGACAAAGCGCAAGGCCGGCGAGGATGCCGAATGCGTGACGACGATTGATGGGCATGAAGCCACCCCTTCCGAGCGATCATTCAGGATTCGATGATTGGCAGACGCGGCACAAAACAACACGCGATACCGCTGGACACGCTGAACGCGGCATTAATCCAATCGCAACATTGCGACTGGATTGCCTAAAAGAAACCAGATTGCCTAAGGTGCTACTGGCTGGCCCAGACGATGCGGGCGACCCACAAGACATCCTCGGCGGAAAGCACGCGATCGGCATGCTCGGGATTGAGCGATCGCAGTTCCAGCGTCTTGGCGGTCTTGCGCTTGAGCTCCTTGGCCATCACCTCGCCCTCGCGCGTGCGCACGACGACGCGATCGCCGCGGCGGATCGGCGCCGCCGGCGAGACGATGATCACCGTCCCGTCGCGATAGGCCGGCTGCATCGAGTCACCGGAGATTTCCAGCGCATAGGCGTGCTCGTCTTCGACCGCCGGGAACGGAATTTCGTCCCACCCTTTTCCCACCGGGAAACCGCCGTCATCGAAAAATCCGCCGGCACCCGCTTCGGCAAAGCCGATCAGCGGCACCGCCTGCTCCGCCGGGCTGCCGGCATCGGTGATCAGCTTGACGAAGTCCTCGACCGTGGTCTGGGTCGCCGCCAGCGACTTGGCGACCGACTCGGTCGAAGGCCAGCGGGCGCGGCCATCCGCCGTGACGCGCTTCGATTTGTTGAAAGTGGTGGGGTCGAGCCCGGCGCGCTTGGCAAGCCCAGACGGCGACAGACCGGACCGCGCGGCAAGCCGGTCGAGCGCGCTCCAGATTTGCGCGTGCGTCAGCATGAAAACCTCCCGCGCAGGGGTGCGCCGAGGAGTGGATCAATAAATCAGTATAGGAATTTTAGCCTGTGCATGCCAGATATCCACAGGCTTGATCAACAATTATTCCAGCTTGGCGGTGACGCTTCACCGCCATCCGCTGGTCAGCCGGACAAGGAGCCAGATCGGGACGACGACGGCGGCGCCCAGCAGGAAGTACCGCCACACCCACTCCACCGCGTCGAACCCCATGTTCCAGACGAAGCGGATCAGCGCCCGAATGCTGTCGACGATGTTCCATGGGTCGAAGCCGATCGCCGAGAGCACGACGCCGACCAGGATCGACAGCAGGATCAGTCGAAATACGACCGCCAGCGGCGAACCGCCGAGAAAGCGGTTGAGCTCGCTGCGCGAGGAACGGCGGCTCGGAGATGACAGCTCACGATCGGGATAGGTCATTCGGCAAAAACTCCGCTGAATCGTTTCGTACCGGCATCCACCTGAACAGGTCGACATTCATCTGCAAGGTCACGCGCTCTTTGCTCCCTCCCCCCTTGTGGGGGAGGGTTGGGGAGGGGGGTTCATCTTTCCGCGTCTTGAAGTTACCCCCCTCCCGGCTCGCTTCGCTCGCCGACCTCCCCCTCAAGGGGAGAGGTAA
>CAZTTL010000355.1:0-3516 GCA_964616635.1 uncultured Rhodoplanes sp.
GATGTAGTCGTTCCGGATGTCAGGAGTGAATCCGCCGCGGGACCCCGCGCGCGCGACGCCCGGAAGGTCGAACCAGGACCCGCCGCGGAGAACGCGAGTGCAGCCGTCTTTGCCCTGAACAGCAGAACCGTCTCTCGGCGCGTCGGCGTAGCTGTCGACGTAGCAGTCTTCGAGCCACTGAAAGACATTGCCAGCCATATCATGCAGACCGAACCGATTGGCCGGGAAACGTCCAACAGGGGCTGTGACGACGAACTTGTCATCGCAATCTGCGCTCTCGCCGGCGCCGCCGCCCTTTTTGTATGATTGATCGGCGACGTTGGCAAACTTGCAAATCTCGCGCGCGTCGTCACCAAAATAGTAGGCATTCTGAGTGCCTGCCCGGGCGACGAATTCCCATTCGGCCTCGGTCAGCAGCCGATAGGGCTTGCCGGTCAGCCGTGACAGCCAATCGACATAGGCCTTGGCCTCGATCCAGCTCACGTTGATCAGCGGTTTCTTGCCTCTGCCCCAGCCTTGGTCCGCCGGCACCTTGGAGCACCCACCGAGAGCAACGCAACGGTCCCACGCCTCCCAGGTCACGCTGGATTTTGCGACCGCGAAGCGGTGGGCGATTCTGACCTCGTGCTGAGGACCTTCGTCTTCACCGCGCCCTCTCTCGGCCGTACCGGCCGAGCCTGCTTTCGGCTTGCCGTCGAGCCCGACGACGGGCGTCTCCCCATCGGATGAGCCCATCACGAAGGTACCGGTCGGAATAACCACCATGTCCTGGCAGACGTCTGAGGATTCCGCGCAGTCACGGAACACATCGCCGGCTTTCAATGCTGCCTCATGGGCCTCTTTTTTGACGTAGGGCCAGACCTCTGTGCGCGCATACATGAGCTGCGCGCGCACGTACCAGTCCCACTGCCGCAGCAATGGCTCCTTGAATATGACGCCCGTGAGCGCAACGATGGTGGCGGCCATAAGCGTATATATCGCCGCGCGGCGTCGGCTCGCGGCACGAGCCGTTGCATCCTCCTCTTTGCCGCAGGCGGTGAGGTAAACCTTAGCTGGGCTGAGGGCGCTGGCGAAGTCTTTATCGGCCGCTAGCGCCTGTGCCGCCTCCAACCGCGCGCCCCGGCGTACGAGCCCCTCGGCATGCTGGCCGCCGTAGCTCCATTCCTTTGATTCGCGGAGCACGTCATCGCGCAGCTTGAGCCCGTCTTTCTGTTTCTGCAGCCAACCATCGATCAGAGGCCGCCGCAGCAGCGCCTCGTGCGCCACCTCCAGCGTACCGGCGCCGCGTGTCAGCAGGCGCTTGGCGACGAGCGCCTCAGCCAGTGGGGCTAGCGGGGCACGATCCCCGCTCATCAGCTCGGCTTCCTGGGCGACGATGCGCTTGGCCGCATTGGCCGCCGGGTCCCAGGTCGCGAGCCCTGGGATCAGCAGGCGGCGCAGGCTGTCCTGGCTGCCCGCAGTTCCCGCCGCCTTCTGCGCCTCGGCCAACGCGCGGTCGATCGAGCCCTCGATGCCGCCCATCGCCTCGTAGTCGGCGACGGTGAGCCGCTGCTCCTTATGATAGAGGTCAAACATGCGCTGCAGCGTGAAGGCCAGCAGCGGCAGCGCGTCGGCTCCGGTGGTCTTAGCCACCAGCGTATCAACCAGCTCTGGCTCCACGTCCAGGCGGGCGACACGGCGCGCGTAGACCGCGGCCGGACGGGTGATCACATCGCGGTAGGCCGACGGCGAGAGCGGCGGCAGCGGTCGCATGTGCGGCGCGTCGATACCGAGCTTCGGCACGCGCTGCAGCAGCGGGTCGACGCTGTCGGCGCGGATCGTGATGACGGCATAGGGATCGAGGCCGTCCGGAGGATGAGCCAGCAGATGGCCCAGCATAGCGATGAAGCGCTCGCTCTCGGCCGCATCCTCGGCCGCGAACAGTTCCTCCCCTTGGTCGATAGCTATCAGCATCGAGGGCCGCGCCGGCGGCCGGGCGTCCTCTGCGGCGAGGCTGCGCACCTCAGTGACAAGCTTGGCGGCCTCGCCCATGAAGCCCGCCAGTTTCTCGGCGCCAGCCGTCGCATCGCCGGCCAGTAGCTCGGCATTAATCGCGCCGGCCGAGCGCCGGATGCGGTGGCGTCCGAACCAGTCCTCCAGACCTTTGCCGAGCCCCTGCGGCCCTGTTATCACGCCCCTGGCCGGGCGCGCGATCGCCAGCGGCACGAACTCGGCAGTGCGCGACAGCTTGGGCCAGAGCCCGGCCCGCAGGAAGCTCGACTTGCCGGCGCCGGATGCAGCCTGGATCACCATCAAGCGCGGACTGCCGCGATGGCGCATCTGGCGCAGGTCGCGGATGCCGCTCATGATGTCGGCCTCGCGGCCGAAGAAGATGCCGGCGGAAAGCTCATCGAAGGCATCAAGCCCGGGGTAGGGCTGGGCGTTCGGCCGCTCCTTCGGCGGCCATGCAAAGCTGTCGGGCGCATGTCCCCAGTCGATCAGCTTGGCGTGGATCGCCTCCAGCGCCAGCCGGTTGAAGTCCATGAAGTAGCGGCGGGACTGATGCTCGACCTCGACGCGCTCCTCCAGCGGGTCGGCGGAAAGGTCCATGATCTGCCGGTCCATCCACGGCTTCAGGCGCGGATCATCGAGCTTCACATCGCGCAGGATGGCGATGATCACGTCCTTTCGGTCGTCCTCCGCGCGGCGCACCTCGCGCCTGCACTCGTCGCTGTCGAGGGCCTCGGGCGAGGCGAGGAACAGGAGGGCATCACAGGCGACGTTGGCCTTCACCAGCGTCTCGCGCCACTTCTCGCCGGCCTGCATGTCGTGCAGGTCGATGAAGATGTCGTCCTCGCCCCAGCCCTTGCCCACGAGCCAGCGCTGGAAGGCCAGGGCGTGGATGTTGTCCTTCGACGAGTGGGAAATGAATAAGCGCGGCACGGCAATTACTCCCCCGACGGGTCAATGACCGGAGGCTACCGTGCCCGGGGGCGGATGTCATCGGGATGGGCATTGCGACGGTGGCGGCCGGAAGCGCTGAACATCGGGTGTTGCTCGACAGCCACCTCGTATCGAGGTTCGGGCCCACCGTCAGTCAATGGCCGAGACTGTCCGTTGACCTCCTAAGAACCTGACGCACCGAACGCTCAACGGCGTCGATCGGGCGACGGACGGAAATGGCACGTCGCGTCATTTTGCTGCACTGCAGCGTTGCTTCAGCTACCGTGGCATGAGCCGACGTTTGAGTGCGCGCGGCTCGCCAGCCTAAGTGAGTCGGGCGGCGCGGCCGTTGCCGTCGCTCCACTCATGGGAAAGCGGATCGCTGGCGCGCAGGTCGTCGGGTGTCGTGAAAAAGAAGAGGGGAGCGCCGGGGCTGTGCGGGATGCGAAGCTTGCGCAGCGCCTCCATCATTGACTGCATCCGGTAACGGTCGGTGGTCACGGTGAGCACACGAAATGTTTTCCATCCGAAATGCTTCTCATGCTGTTTCCCGGCATGGGCGGTGAGATAGGCGCGCATTTTCCGCTCGAAGCT
>CAZTTL010000356.1:0-3513 GCA_964616635.1 uncultured Rhodoplanes sp.
TCTACGCTTCGATATCGGCTTTCGGCGTGTCCGCTTGGTCCGCATTCGGATCTGAGGCGCGGGCATAGGCGCGCAGCCGCAGCGTCGCCGCATCCGGCACCTGCCAAATCACCCGGCGCGAAGCTTCGTCGCGCACCCGATAAATGACCTGATGGCTGCTGTGATCGAGGATGATCTCGCCCTTCGTCGCCTTGTCGTCGCGGCCGAAATCGTCATCTGGCGATGTGCTTTCAATCGCCGGGCGCACGGCGTTCTGGGCCGGCAGCACCGTCGGCGCCAACGCAGGACTTGCACCTAGCAAGCGCGTTTGATCGAAGTCGACTGCTGTTACCGCCGGCTTGAGTGACCAGTTTGCTTCCATAGCAAGTCAAGGCCTCACGTGATCCGTCAGGGTGCTCATTACCTGACGCACCCTTGTGGCCTGAAATGCTAAGATGCAAGGGCTTCACATTTCGTAATAAAACATAGTTAAGCGATAATACCTATTGCGACACTATTTTAATATTTTTGGGTTTGGCATAGGCCGGCATAGCCGAATCGTCCTGGCGGGAAATCGTGTCTGTCGGGCGGCGTGCGTTCCTCAGCCGACCTTCGCCTGCGCGACCTCGACCGCAACCCTTGTATTTCGCTACAGCGACCGGCTTACGGCAAGCGGGGCGGCATAGCTCGGGCGCGCCGCCATCGTCCGCCCGGAAGCGCCATAAACCTGCGGCGCGGCCTTGCGCGTCAGTTCCTGCGACAGGCCGCGGACGATCCCTTCAGAAACCGCATGAGCGGTCGCGAGCACGGTGATGTTGAGCTGCAGCCGCGTGCGAAAATCAGCATGGCGCGCTTTCACCGCATCGAGCCGCGGCCCGAGTTCATCGCGCAGCCGCGGCAGGGCGCCCTTCAGGCGTTGCGTATCGGCAAGATAGCGTCGCGCCAGTTCGTCCTTGCGCGGGGCGATCCGCGCGACCTCGACGAGGCGCCCGGCGCGCACCAGCATTTCTTCCTGCCCAATCATGTCCTCGAGCCCGGCGATGACGGCATCGAGCTGCCCGATCACGTCCCAGGCCTCGGCAGCGGTCGTGATGGCACGCGGCTGCGGGTTCATGTCTTGGTGCTGGATCATGGGGCTGCCGCTCCTGTCGTCTGCGGCGCCGATTTCGCCGCCTGATGCGCAATCAGCGTGCTGTAGACCTGATCCGCAAGGCCGACGCTGCCGGCTTTCGCAACTTGCTTGGCGTATTCCTCGGTCAGGAACGAGCGCCACATGCCGGCCCCGGCATTGCCCAAGGGCCCTTCCTTGCCAATCCCGGTGAACATGGTCTGGAACATCGTGCCGAGGAACGAGGCCTCGAACGCTTCGGCTTGGCTGCGCGCATCATTTTTGGCCGCGCCGACGGCCATTTGCGTCCGCAAGCCGGCCTGAACGCCGGCTTCGAGCATTGCGGGGCGGGCAAGCGATAGCACGCTCATCACATCACCTGAAGATCAGCTTGGATCGCGCCGGCGGCCTTGATCGCCTGCAGGATGGAGATCAGGTCGCGCGGGCCGACACCCAGCGCGTTCAGTCCGTCGACCAATTGCTGCAAGGAGACGCCTTCGCGTACAACCGCGAGCTTATGGCCATCCTCCTGCACGCCGACCTCGGTGCGGGGGACGACCTTGGTGCGGCCGAGCGAGAACGGGGCCGGCTGGCTCACCTGTGGCGCCTCGGAAATGGTGACCGTGAGATTGCCCTGGGCCACGGCAACCATCGAGACGCGCACGTCGCGGCCCATCACGATGATGCCGGAGCGATCGTCGATGACGATCCGGGCGGGAAGGTCCGGCTCGATCTGCAGCTGCTCGACCTCGGTCAGGAGGCCGACCACATTGGTGGTGTATTCCTTCGGCACCGTGATCTGCACCGTCGCCGGGTCGAGCGGCTCCGCCGTCGGCATGCCGAGGAAGTCGTTGATCGCCGCGGCGATGCGCTTCGCCGTGGTGAAATCGGCGTTGCGCAGCGCCAACCTGACCTGCCCCAGCCGATTGAGCGCGAAATCGATCTCGCGCTCGATGATGGCGCCGTTGGCGATGCGGCCGACCGTCGGCACGCCTTGGGTGATCTTCGCAGCCTCGCCTTCGGCCTGAAAGCCGCTGATCGCGAGCGAGCCCTGGGCGACAGCGTAGACATTGCCGTCGGCGCCGAGCAGCGGTGTCACCAGGAGCGTGCCGCCCTGCAGGCTCTTGGCATCGCCAAGCGCAGAAACGGTCACATCGAGGCGCGTGCCTTGGGTGACGAAAGCCGGCAGGTTGCCGGTCACCATCACCGCCGCGACATTGCCGGTGCGCAGCGTCTGGCCGCGGATATTGACGCCGAGCCGTTCCAGCATCGCCTGCAGCGACTGGCGGGTGAAGGGTGAATTGTTGATGGTGTCGCCGGTGCCCTGCAGGCCGACCACGAGGCCGTAGCCGATGAGCTGGTTCTGGCGCACGCCCTCGATATTGACGAGGTCCTTGATGCGCGAGGTCGCATGGGCGTCGGGCGTGACGACTGCTCCCATGACCAGGGCCATCGCAGCCAGCACGACTGCACGCAACGCTCTCATCACACCCCCCGCTCGCGGAAACGACCGCCCCATCGCCGCGGTGCCAATTGCGTGCCAATCGTCGCTACGCCTCAATAAGCTGTTTTTATTGGGGAATTCCCATGGCGCGCCCGCCTACGCGCGCCATTCGGCCCCCGGCGGAGCATTCTTGCCGGGTAATACTTGCCGGGTTTTACGCGTCGTTAACCATAATTGGCGAAAAGCGGCATGGCCCAGAGCCATGAACCCGAAGCGATAAGCCTGCAGCCATGCGAATTTACGGAACCAGCGGACCAACCGCCCCCGGCGCCAAGCCGGCCGCACGACGCACATCATCCGGAACCTTCGTGTTATCGGAACCGGAGAGCGGCCAGCAACCGGCCACCGCCGCACCCGCCAGCAATGTCGCCGGGATCGACGCACTCATTGCCTTGCAGGGAATCGAGGACCCCACGGAACGCCGACGGCGCGCGGTCACCCGCGGGCGCTCTGCGCTTGATGTTCTCGACGAACTCAAGCTCGCGCTGCTCGGCGGCTCGCTCGACGCCCACGTCATGAATCGGCTGAAGGCTGCTGCGGCCGCGCTGAAGGAACCGACCGGCGACCCCGCGCTCGACGCGGTACTCGCGGAAATTGAGCTGCGGGCCGAAGTTGAGCTGGCGAAAATGGCTCCGGTACTAGACCGCTAATCGGTCGGATTATCTCGTTACTAGCGCGATTGCCACGGATGACGCCTTAAGCGTCACGTTAATGCTCATTGAGATGTTGTAGGTATGTCGCAACGATTGTATATACCTCAGCAAATACAGAGCGATCGAAGAAATCGCGAAACCATGAGGGAATTGCGTTGGGAGCAAGCGTACCATGCGTCCGGAGAAAAACGGCACATACCGGCCGACAGATAAAGAACCTTTCATGAACGAACGCCAGCGCGATTATTTTCGCAAGAAGCTGCTGGCAT
>CAZTTL010000357.1:0-3484 GCA_964616635.1 uncultured Rhodoplanes sp.
CCTGGGCTGGCTGAATTGGCTGGGCGCCGAGACCGTCGGTGTGGTGCTGGCCGTCCTGAATCTTATCTGGGTGCCGGTCGTCGCCTTTATCGGCATTGCGGTTCCCGACAAGGTGCTCACGGTGCCGATCCTGGTCGCCTCAGGCGTATCGATTTGCCATTTTGCCACGCTCTATCGCCGTCGCGTCCGCATCGGCTCGTTGCAGGCCACCGGTTCGATGATCGCGGCGATGGCGATGCAATGGACCGTGGCCCGCGCGGTCGCGACCGGCCTGATCAAGGACCACCTGCCCTTCGTGCGGACCGACAAAGGCGGCATCGGCAAGCGTGTCTCTTTCCCCGCTTGCGGCGAAGCGGTGATGGGCACGCTGCTGCTGATCGGCGCTGCCGTCGTGTTCTGGAGCAATCAGGTGCAGCAGGTGCGGGAGATCAACCTGTTCGGCATTGTGCTGATCGTGCAGAGCCTGCCATTCCTGTCGGCCGTCGCGCTGGCACTCGTGGAACGCACCGCCTTCAACAATTATGCCTTCTGGGGCAGGCTGCGGCTGCGCAGTGCCGACATGCTTGAAACGCCCCTGGTGCAGTCACCGGCTCTCGTCGAAGTCTTGGCCGAGGCCGAGCGGCCGATGGCCGCGGAACCGCACCGCGTCGAGGCAACGCAGTAACCGCGCTGAGGCGACTTTGCAGCCCTGAGCAGACCCGGATGGAATTCTTGGTGCTGGAGCGAATTCCGATCTAACGGAATCGGAATTCGCTCGATTTCTCTTTGAGTGGTCGCATTTTCTGCGGCGAACCGGCGTCCACTTCGCCGGAAAATGCTCTGGAGCGAATTCCGTTCTGACGGAATCGGAATTCGCTCGATTTCTCTTTGAGTGGTCGTATTTTCTGCGGCGAACCGGCGTCCGCTTCGCCGGAAAATGCTATAGAAATCAGGCCGCAAGCGCCGTCTCGACCAGCCGCACCCAGTATGACGTGCCGACGGGAATGAGATCGTCATTGAAGTCGTAGGCGGGATGGTGAAGGCCGGCGCTGTCGCCGTTGCCGACGAAGATGAAGGCGCCGGGCCGCGCTTCCAGCATATAGGCGAAATCCTCCGCCCCCATCACCGGCGCCATCTGCGTCTCGACATGGGGGCTGCCGGCAATGTCGGCCGCCACCGCGGCCGCGAACGCCGCCTGCGCGTCGTGATTGACCAGGACCGGATAGCCGCGCCGGTAGCGCAGCCTTGCCGTTGCTCCATGCAGCGCCGCGGTTCCTTCGACGAGCTTGCGCAAACGCTCCTCGAGCAGATCGCGCACGTCGGGGGCGAGCGCGCGCGCCGTGCCGCGCAGCTGCGCCGTCTGCGGGATGACATTGTCGGTATTGCCAGCCTGGAACATGCAGATCGACACCACCGCCGACTTCAGCGGATCGACATTACGCGAGACGACCGACTGTACGGCATTGATGATCTGTGCCCCGACCAGGATCGTATCGACCGCAAGATGCGGGCGCGCGGCATGGCCGCCCACGCCCTCGATCTCGATGTCGAGCGTATCGGCGGAGGCCATGATCGGTCCCGACCGCAACGCGAAGGCGCCGACCGGCAGGCCAGGAAAATTGTGCATCCCAAAAACTTCGTCGATCGGGAAGCGCTCCATCAGCCCGTCGCGGATCATCGCCTTGGCGCCCGCGCCGCCCTCCTCGGCCGGCTGGAAGATCATCACGGCGGTGCCGGCGAAATTGCGGGTCTCGGCGAGGTGCTTGGCCGCGCCGAGCAGCATCGCGGTGTGGCCGTCATGGCCGCAGGCATGCATCTTTCCGGGCACGGTCGACTTGTAGGGCACCTCGTTCGCTTCCGTGATCGGCAGCGCATCCATGTCGGCACGCAGGCCGATCCCCTTCCCCGTCCCTTTCTGGCCGCGGATCACCCCAACGACGCCGGTGCGGCCGATCCCTTCCACCACCTCGTCGCAACCGAAGGCGCGCAAGCGCTCGGCGACGAACCCCGCGGTGCGGTGGACGTCGTAATTCAGCTCGGGATGCGCGTGCAGGTCCCGCCGCCATTCAGTGATCTCGGCGTGGAGGTCGGCAACGCGGTTGACGATCGGCATGGGAACCTCGCGGGGTGCGGGGGTGCAGGGGCGCGGGGGTGCGGCGGCGTGGACAGCGGGCCATGCTTAGCCGGGCGGAGGATATCACATTCGAAACGGGCGGCCCGCAAGGAAACCAAAGGTGCGTTGCGTTTGGCCGACCGTAATTTTTTCTCACCGCGGATGAACGATTTTTACGGTCCAGAAACTACTTTTGGCGATTGCGAGCTTTTTGTCTCGCTGTTGCCTCCAGATGACAGCTAACACAGAAGGTTGCGCGTATAACTTTCTCTTGCTTATGGCTGAGAACGGATGACGGGAGCCTGCACGCGATGGGCCGGCGAATGATTCCATTATGGCGACGGCTTGCCGGCGGCGGGCTGATCCTGGCGCTGGCGCTCGCTGTGGCAAATTGGGACACCGCGGAAGCGCGCAGTCCGGGTCACCGTCACCATCATCATCGCCGCGCCACGCATAAGCGGGTCATTCACGGGCGGAACTATAACCCGCCCTATGCCGCGATCGTGGTTGACGCCGACACCGGCCAGGTTTTGCACGACGAGAACGCGAACGAGCCGCGCCATCCGGCGTCGCTCACCAAGATCATGACCCTGTATCTGCTGTTCGAGCAGCTTGATTCCGGGGCGCTCAAACTCGATACGAAGCTGCCGGTCTCCGCCTTCGCCGCCAGCCAGCCGCCGACCAAACTCCACGTCAGAGCCGGCAAGACGATTGCGGTCGAGGATGCGATCCAGGCCCTCATCACCCGCTCGGCCAATGATGTCGCGGTCGTGGTCGCCGAAGCGATTGCCGGCAGCGAAGCCGGGTTCGCGAAGCTCATGACCCAGAAGGCGCACGCGCTCGGCATGGCCGGCACGACCTATGTCAACGCCTCGGGACTGCCGGCCGACGACCAGGTCACGACGGCACGCGATCAGGCGCTTCTCGGTCGCGCGATCCAGGATCGCTTTCCGGACTACTATCACTACTTCTCAATCGTGTACTTCCAGTATCGCGGTCGCAGCATCCATAATCACAATGCCCTGCTCGGACAGGTGGAGGGCGTCGACGGCATCAAGACCGGCTACACCGAAGCGTCCGGCTACAACCTCGCGGCCTCGGTTCGGCGGGGCGGCAAGCACATCGTGGCGGTCGTGCTCGGGGGCAAGTCGAACGCGAAGCGCGATGCGCGCATGCGCGAGCTGATCGCCGCGAACATGCCCGAGCCGACGATGCGACTGGCAAATCCCGAAGCCACCAAAACGCAGGCTCCAAAACGAGGCGCTTCGGCGGGTGCGCGTCCGCGGCCGGCGCATTTGCGAAGAAAGCACACGCCAAAGACAGCGGTGCAGCACCGACTGCCGCCCGGTTACTATTATTACCGATAGAGGCGTGAAGGCCCGCTTTGCCGGG
>CAZTTL010000358.1:0-3481 GCA_964616635.1 uncultured Rhodoplanes sp.
GCTTACTGCGGTCCCCCGTTGGGGCCGATATGCCAGTCGCGCTTCCAGCCGGTGAGGCGACCACTGCGGAACTGGAGATAAAGCAGGCCGTCGACCGGGTAGCCGGGCGTGCCGGCTGCCAGCTTGGCGAAATACACTTCCGATCCCGCCGCGCCGGCGACCGTTTCGAGCGGAACGCCGAGTGCGACCGAGGCGGCGTCCGGGGTCATGCCCAGTTCGAGCGGCGCGGTGTTGGGAGCAGTTGTGGAAGGCGAACTGCAAGCGGCAAGCCACAGGCCCGCCGCCAGCATCAGCCAATTTGCGCAGCCTTTTGCCTGGCGCTTGCGCGCGGCCGCCCGCGCGACGGCCCACGCCGCTGCAAGGCCATTTCGCCAGCCGCCCGTCGGTCGCGTTGTCAGGGGAGATGGTTCGGACGGCAGCATCAGCCGCATGCCTTTCGCGGCAACGTTGACCGGCCGCGTCCTAGCTGAAGATCAGCGGATCGCCTGCGAACTGGTCGGCAACTGGGCGCTGCTCGGCGCTGGCGCGGTGCCATTCTTCACCATGCCTGGGCCGGACTTGGGCAGCACGACAACCCGCGTCCCCACCTGCACCCGCTGGTAGAGGTCCTTGATGTCGTTATTGGTCAGCCGGATGCAGCCGGACGAGACGAAGGTGCCGATCGTCGACGGCTGGTTGGTGCCGTGGATGCGGTAGATCGTCTTGCCGAGATAGAGCGCGCGGGCACCCAGCGGACTGCTTTCACCGCCGGCCATGAAGCGCGGCAGATAGGGCTGGCGCTCAATCATCTCTTTCGGCGGGTGCCAGTCGGGCCATTCCGCCATCTTGGTGACGCGCTCGACGCCCGACCAGGTGAAGCCTTCGCGGCCGACGCCGATGCCGTAGCGCAGCGCCTTGCCGTTGCCGAGCACCAGATACAGGAAGGTGTTGGGCGTATCGACGATCAGCGTGCCGGCTGGCTCGGTGGTGGTGTAATCCACGATCTGCCGCTGGAACCGCGGCGAAAGCTGCTTCGGCTTGCCCTCTTCCGGACGATAGTCGGGCGGCAGCGATGCATAGGCGCGTTGGTTGTCGCTCGGCGCGGCTGCGGGCGCTGGAGCGCGCGAGGCGCTGATCGAGCCGGTCGGGCCCTCGGCCGGCGAGGGGACATAGCCGGGCGGGGAAGCGTAAGCCGGGGCTCTGCCTGCAGCACCGATACTCCCGGGCGGGCGGACCGGCTCAAATCCATAGGACGGCCCCTGCGCAGCAGGGCGCGTGGCGGGCGCTCCTCCCGGATAGCCATAGGCTTCGCGCGGCGGTGCGCCTGCAGGCGGCGGCTCCGGGGGCTGCGCATAAGCAGCCGGCGGCTGGGATGCCGGAGGAGACGAATAGGCGGTGCCGGGCGGCGGCAGCGGCTGTGATTCATAAGCGCCTGAGGCAGGGGCGCGTTGCACGACGCCGGGCGGCGGTGGCGCATAGACAGGCGCGTCGTCGTCGTCGTCGATCACGTCGGCCCGGTAGGGGCCCGACGCATATGGCGACGGTGCATAATACTGGGCGCTTGCCTGAGTGGCGAAGCCCATCAGGCCAATCGCAAGCAGCGTCAGATACGTCGTGCGCAAGTCGAAAACCCCCTCCGAATTTCCCTCGGACTTTGCCCGCCTTGTGGGAAGAAGATAGGGCAGGAACAAGGCGGAATCGCGTAGCGGCAAGGACTTCCTCGCCGCACAAGCCGTCTGATCATTGCATTCCAGGCGTTAAGAGAAGGGTAAAGCTAACGATTTTCGACGCCGCAAATCGGAGGCCGGGCGCCGCAAGGGTGCCCCGAATGGAGCTGCAAACCCATCGAGCTATGAATCTCGGCTCAGCTAATGTGGAACTCGGTTCAGGGCGATGGCGGTGCTTGGTCGGAGTTGGGCTTGGCGGGACTCAACGCGCGCGCATATTTCGTCATCAGCGGATATTGCAGCGCGGCGAAAGCGAAGGTGAGGGGGATAAAGCCAAAGAGCTTAAAATTCGCCCAGAACGTCGTGCTCTGGGTGCGCCAGACCAATTCATTGAGCAGCGCCATGCAAAAGAAGAAGACGGACCATCGCATCGTCAGCTTGCGCCAGCCTTCGTCGGTCAGATCGAAGGCCGAGTCGAAGACAATGGCCAGCACCGGCTTGTCGAAAGCGCGGCCGAACGCCAACACGCCGCCGAACAGCGCATAGATGATCGTCGGCTTGAGCTTGATGAAGGTTTCATCATGCAGCGCGAGGGTCAGGCCGCCGAATGCGAGCACGATGAGCGCCGACACCACCGGCATGAGCGGCCACCGGCGGGTGCGCAGATAAGAGATCACCAGCGCGGCGATCACCGCCACCATGAATACGGCGGTTGCCGCAAAAATTCCAAAGAGCGCGTTGACGGCGATGAACAGGGCCAGCGGCCCGATATCGAGCGCGAGCTTCAGTCGGGGATTGAGCGGCTGCGGCGAGGTCATGGTGCCTCCTGCTTCGCCGCCTGCGGCGCCAAAGTCAACGTTGCGCCGATCGCTTGGTTGCCGGCTACCGCACGTTCCGCCTGCCGCTTTCACGCGCTGCGCCCGCCCGCCCTGCATCGATACGGAGACTGTCGGCTTCAATACCGAATGTCTGTTGAGCTGTGCGGGATCGCATTTTTTGCAGCGAACAGATAACTCCCCGGGTCGAGTCCAGGATCTGGTCCGAGGGCATGCTTCGCCCGCAAACGGTTTAAAGCGCGATGGCTTCAGGATGAATTGATCGCGCTTCGATGTTGTTTTGTTTTGACTGCATGATCTTGTCCGAAAAGTCTGCAACTTTTCGGGATCATGTTTTGGGCGGGAATGAGCGGTGACTCTGCTCGCGCTACGCGTTGGCAGGCTTCGCCCAGACGCGACAGCCCAGCCCGGCGATGTCCGGGCCCTTGTAGGCGCTCCGTGCGGCGATCAGCGCGGCATCGGCGGATGGGTAGAGGTCTGAGTTCGCATTGACCCCGCATTCGAACCAATCGCTGGCGTACAACCCAACAACCATCTGATCATCGGTGTCGACTTCGGCGCAGATGATGTAGCTCCTCGGCATTTTAGTCACCCGCAATTAGACTTTACCCCGGATGACGGATAAATCCGGTTTAACTGCGCGCTCTTGAGCCAGATCAAAAAAGTCGTTCGGCATGCTCAGTCATTCGTAGCGAAGGGGCGGGGTGGGCGAACCCGCAGCTCTTGTCCTTGCAGCGCAGGCCCAACTGAAGCTTCTTCCGCGCGCGTCATGGCCGCGGCGCGTCATTCGTGGGCTTGCGCCTGCCGTTCGTCGTGCCTTCCTTTTGAACCAGCCCTTCGCGGGATACGCCGCCTATTGCGACGATGTGGTCCGTCATTTCTTTGCGCGATGCGAGCGCGCGTTCCCGGCACTGGCTGGCTGATGATCCTTGCCGGCGGCCGACGATGGGTCGGCTTTCTCCACATATTGAGCGACTCTGCGCGCGTCGAATGCGGGTG
>CAZTTL010000359.1:0-3461 GCA_964616635.1 uncultured Rhodoplanes sp.
CGCCCGGCACCGGCATCTGCCACCAGGTCAATCTCGAATATCTCTCGCGCGTGGTCTGGAGCCGCAAGGGCAAGGTCAAGCTCGACGGCAAAGAGACCACCATGGACATCGCCTATCCCGACACCGTGGTCGGCACCGATAGCCACACCACCATGGTCAACGGCCTCTCCGTGCTCGGCTGGGGCGTCGGCGGCATCGAGGCGGAAGCCGCCATGCTCGGCCAGCCCTATTCCATGGTGCTGCCGGAAGTGATCGGCATGCGGCTCGATGGCAAGCTGCGCGAGGGGGTCACCGCGACCGACCTCGTGCTCACGGTGACGCAGATGTTGCGCAAGCGCGGCGTGGTCGGCCGCTTCGTCGAGTTCTTCGGCCCCGGGCTTGCTCATCTCTCGATCGCGGACCGCGCCACCATCGGCAATATGGCGCCGGAATATGGCGCGACCTGCGGCTTTTTCCCGATCGATGCCGATACCATCGACTACCTGACCAATACCGGCCGGGCGAAGGCGCGGGTGGCATTGGTGGCAGCCTATGCCAAGGCACAGGGCATGTTCCGCACCCGCAACACGTCCGATCCGGTGTTCACCGACGTGCTCAAGCTCGATCTCGCGACCGTCGAGCCCTCGCTCGCGGGACCGAAGCGGCCGCAGGACCGCGTGCCGCTCAACGGGGTGAAGGCCGGGTTCGAGCAGGCGCTCGCCGAGGAATTCGGCAAAGCGGCCGAAGCCGATTTGCGGGTGCCGGTCGAAGGCCGCAAGCACGATCTCGGCCACGGCGATGTGGTGATCGCGGCGATCACCTCCTGCACCAATACGTCGAATCCGAGCGTGATGATGGGCGCCGGCCTGCTCGCGCGCAAAGCGGTGGCCAAGGGGCTCAAGGTCAAGCCGTGGGTGAAGACCTCGCTCGCGCCGGGCTCGCAGGTGGTCGCGGAATACCTCGCCAAGTCCGGGTTGCAGAAGGACCTCGACAAACTCGGCTTCAACGTGGTCGGGTTCGGCTGCACCACCTGCATCGGCAATTCCGGACCGCTGCCGCCGGAGATTTCCAAGGCGATCAACGATCGCGACCTCGTTGCCGCGGCGGTGCTCTCCGGCAACCGCAATTTCGAGGGCCGGGTCAATCCTGACGTGCGGGCGAATTATCTTGCTTCGCCGCCGCTCGTCGTCGCTTACGCGCTCGCCGGCACCATGAAGTTCGATCCGGACAATACGCCGCTCGGCGTCGACAAGGCCGGCAAGAAGGTCTTCCTCAAGGACATCTGGCCGGCGGTGAAAGAGATCAAGGCGGCGATGAAGAAGACCATCACCAAGGCGATGTTCGTGCGCAAATATGCCGACGTCTTCAAGGGCGATGCCAACTGGCGCAAGATTGCGGTCAAGGGCGGGCTCACTTTCGCCTGGGACGGGGGCTCGACCTATGTGCAGAATCCGCCCTATTTCCGTGGAATGACGCCCGCGCCAAAGCCGGTGACCGATATCATCGAAGCGCGCATTCTCGGCCTCTTCCTCGATTCGATCACGACCGACCACATCTCGCCGGCCGGCTCGATCAAGATCGCCTCGCCCGCCGGCAAGTATCTGGTTGGTCATCACGTCGAGCCGCCGGACTTCAATCAGTACGGTACGCGGCGCGGCAATCACGAGGTGATGATGCGCGGCACGTTTGCCAATATCCGCATCAAGAACCAGATGGTGCCGGGCGTCGAAGGCGGCGTCACCATCCATTATCCCTCGAAGGAGCAGATGCCGATCTATGACGCGGCGATGCGCTACATGCGCGAAAAGGTGCCGCTCGTGGTGTTTGCCGGCAAGGAATACGGCACCGGCTCGTCACGCGACTGGGCCGCTAAAGGCACGGCGCTGCTCGGCATCCGCGCCGTGATCGCACAATCGTTTGAACGCATACATCGTTCAAACCTGATCGGCATGGGAGTCATCCCACTCGTCTTCGAGGAAGACGCATCGTGGCAGACCTATGGGCTGAAGGGCAGCGAGCAGGTCACTATTCGCGGCCTGCAGGGCGAACTGAAACCGCGGCAGCGGCTCATTGCCGAGATTGTCGGCGCCGATGGCAACCTGCAGCGGGTGCCGCTGACCTCGCGCATCGACACGCTTGAAGAGCTCGAATATTTCCGCAACGGCGGCATCCTTCAATACGTGCTGCGCCAGCTTGCGGCATAACATCGAGTCCTGACCCCATTAGTAGTGCTAGAGCATTTTCCGGCGAAGTGGACACCGGTTCGCCGCAGAAAATGCGATGACGCAAAGAGAAATAAAGCGAATTCCGATTCCACCTGAACGGAATTCGCTCTAGACCAGCCCGCGACGGTGTCGTCGCGGGCTTTTCTATTGGTGCGCCGGAAGTCGCGCAGACCAATGCATCAAGTCCGATCACGATCATGTTGTGTTGCGTCATCTCACTGCGAAGTGAGTGGCAGGTGATTGTGAACGGCGATTTAGTCGCCGGACTGACAGATCAGCGAGGAAGCAAGAGGCGCATCACGGCCATATAGCGGGCCGAGATGGTTATCGCCTATTACTATTCTTTTCTCGGAGGATTTGTGGCTTGCACCGGACGTGCGCAAGCGGATGCAGAACGAGGTGAGTCATGTCGAGATGCCGCGCGACTGCCCTCGGCACAGTGATTTTCGTGATCGCGGGAATGCTTGCTCGCGGTGCGCATGCCGAGCCACGCGCCGTCATCGAGCTCTTCACCAGCCAGGGATGCTCGTCCTGTCCGCCTGCCGACCGCTTGCTCGGTGAATTGAAGCATGATCCGTCGCTGATTGCGGTCAGCCTTCCGATCCACTACTGGGACTATCTCGGCTGGAAGGACACGCTGGCCGATCCGCGGAACACGGCGCGCCAGAGAGCATATTCCAGTGTGCGCGGCGACCGCGACGTCTACACGCCGCAAGTCGTCGTGAACGGGGTTGTGCAAGCGCTCGGCAGTGATCGCGCCGCGATCAAACAGGCGGTTGCGACAGCAGCCGACGAAGGCAAGGCGCTGTCGGTTCCGCTTGCGATCTCGGTCGCAGACGGAAAAGTCTCGGTCAATGCCGGGAAAGGCTCCGGCGACGGGCATTCCGGCGAGGTGTGGCTATGGGGGGTGGCGAGTTCGGTTCCCGTCGTCATCAGGCGCGGCGAGAATAACGGGCGGACCATCACCTATTTCAACGTGGTCCGCCGTTGGCTCAAGCTCGGCGACTGGACGGGGAAGCAACGAAACTGGACCGTTCCGCTCGCGCAGATCAAGGGCGATCACGTGGATTCGTTGGCCGCGATCATCCAAAGTGGCAGCACCGCCAAGCCCGGAGCAATCCTCGGCGCGGGCGTCACGCCCCTGAATTAGCGGATCGTCCGGCGAAGCAGGCACGGGTGTCGCGGCAGAAATCAGTTCTGCTGCAGACAGCGCGATCGCGCAAACTCCAAAACAGACCAAGCCTGCCGTCACCGAGC
>CAZTTL010000360.1:0-3453 GCA_964616635.1 uncultured Rhodoplanes sp.
TGATGCGGCGCCTCGCGCGCAAGCTGCCGCATGTGACGGCGCTGCATGACCGCGTCGCCAGGCGCCCGCGCCTTGCCGAGTATCTCGCCTCCGACCGCCGTCTGCCGTTCAGCGAGGAAGGCATTTTCCGCCACTATCCCGAGCTTGACGGGTAGAATGCTGGCCTGGCGCGCGTTTGGTTCATTCTTTTCCAAATGATCGCACACGCAGTATCCCTGCGGCTACTGCCTGACAATGCCGTAAATGCAGCCTTTTTCTGAGAGCGGCGGCCGTATCATACCTTTCTAACGGCATTGCTTTTATTGTGTTGTCTTAGTTTTTATAAATAAGCAGGCGGGAATATTTATCGTGAATACCAATGTCCGCATGGTTTAGAGCCAAAGCTCCTTGCACACGGCCCGATTTAGCGTCAAACGAGCATCGAGCTGTCTTGCCAGCAAAAAATGAATCACGCCGCGGTAGCGGGTTGAACTGTCACGGCGTTCGGTCGTTCAGGGAGAAAAGTCATGCCGATTCCGGCCTTGATGCGCACCGTCTCCGCGATCGCATTGGCGACGCTGCTTGCCGCTGCGGCCCCGCAAATGGGCGCGGCCTGCACGCGCGCCCTCTATCTCGGCCCCGAACAGACGGTCGTCGTCGGGCGCTCGATGGACTGGGTGCAGAACCCGGGCAGTAATCTGTGGGTATTTCCGCGCGGGATGAAGCGCAATGGCGCGGCTGGGCCCAACTCTCTCACCTGGACCAGCAAATATGGCAGCCTCGTCACCTCGTTCTATGAGGTGGCCGCCGTCGACGGCATCAACGAGGCGGGCCTCGTTGCCAATGTGCTCTATCTCGTGGAGTCGGATTACGGCAAAGCGGACGGCAAGCCGACGCTGTCCATCGCGGCCTGGGCGCAATACGTGCTGGACAGTTTTGCCACTGTCGCCGAGGCGGTCGATGTTTTGAGCAAGGAGCCGTTCGTCATCGTCGCGCCGATCCTCCCCAATGGCTCGCCCGCGCAAGGCCACCTGTCGCTGTCCGACCCGAGCGGCGATTCGGCGATTTTCGAATATGTCGGCGGCAAGCTCGTCATTCATCACGGGCGCCAATACCAAGTCATGACCAACTCGCCGATCTTCAGCAAGCAGCTCACGCTCGACAGTTACTGGCAAGAGATCGGCCCGACCGCGTTTCTGCCCGGCACCAACCGCGCCTCCGATCGCTTCGTGCGTGCTTCCTTCTTCATCAAAGCGATTCCGCAGACGGCCGACGAGAAGAAGGCGGTTGCATCGGTGCTCAGCGTGATTCGCAGCGTTTCGGTGCCGCTCGGCCTGTCCACGCCGAACGAGCCCGATATCGCCAGCACGATCTGGCGAACGCTGTACGATCAGAAAGCCAAGGTGATGTATTTCGACTCGGCGACGAGCCCGACGGTGTTCTGGGTGCCGCTGTCTGAGCTTGATTTCAAAGAGGGCGCGCCGGTCAAGAAGCTGACGCTGGTCGGCGGCAAGACCTATTCCGGCAGCGCAGCGGCGCAGTTTGCGCCCGCGGCGCCCTTCCCGTTCCTCGCGGGGAAGCCATAGGGCGGGACGTCGCTCTTCACCCAACCACGCCAGGCACCGGGACCGGTTCCAGCGCCGGCACGAGGCGGCGCCGTTCGCGCCGCGCCGGGATCGCGCGGTAGACCTGCTTCATCGCCTCGACGATATGAACGCCGGCAAACGGCAAGGAGAACGTGCGCCCAGCGCGCTCCCAGGCAACCGCCGAACGGAGCAGCCAGGAGCGGCCGATCGGCGGCATGTAGAGCGCTTCGCCCCATGAGGTCGGCGTAAACGAGCTTTCGCGCAACAGATGCAGGATTTGCGCGCGTGAATAAGGCCGCCCGTGGCCGAATGGCGTCGTATCCATGCGCGCCCACAGGCCGCGTCGGTTGGGAACGACGAGCAGAAGGCGGCCGCCGGGCGCCAGCACCCGCCACACCTCGCGCAGCAGCGACGGCCCGTCGTCGGTCATTTCCAGCGCATGCGCAAGCAGCACGCGGTCGACCGAAAGGTCGGGCAGCGGCAGATCGCACTCCTCGATCAAGGCCGCGAGCGCTGGCCGTGCCGACGGCCATTTGATCACGCCCTGCGCCGCCGGCATGAAGGCAAGACACCGCTCGGCCTCTTCGCGAAACAGCCCGAGATAAGGCGTCGGATAGCCGATGCCGACCACGCGCTGCCCGGTGGTGTCCGCCCAGCGCGCCCTGATGCCCACGCTGACGAAGCGCCGCGCAACGGTGCCGAGTTGCTGGGAATAGAAATTGCGCAGATCAACGACGTCGAGCGACATGGGATCACTTTAGCGGAGAAACGACCAAGTCTACACCGGCTGTCCGGGGCCGGCAGCCGCCAGCAGCCGCGTATAGAGCGCGACGATCTCGCGGCCGATCTGGCGGCTCGCGAAACGCGCTTCGACCAGCGGCCGGCTGCCTGCCGCGAGTCTTCTGCGCAGGTCCGGATCGTTCGCGACCCGGCGCATCGCCGCAGCCAACGCTCGCGGATCATCAGCCGGAACGAGCAGGGCATTCACGTCGGGGAGCGCGATCTCGCGGCATCCCGGCACGTCGGTCGCGATCATCGGCCGGCCGCAGGCCGCGGCTTCCAACAGGCTCAGCGGCAAGCCTTCGCGGCGCGAGGCGAGCACGGCGACCTGCGCCCGCGCCCATACTGCACGGATATCCGCGACATGGCCAAGCCAGGTCACCCCGGGCTCGGTCGAAAAGGCCTTCAGCTCGGCCTCGGATACCGAGGTTGGATTGTGCGGATCGGGCGTGCCGGCGAGCAGCAGGCCTGGCGGGTCGCCTTCGCGCTGCAGGATCCGGTGCGCTTCGATCAGCGTGCGCACGCCCTTGTCCTCGAGCATGCGCCCGACATAGGCGAACGTGGCCGGCCCCTCCGGTTCCGGCAGCGGCGTCAGTCGGTCGGTGTCGACGCCGGAGCCGGCGATGAGGGTGATTCGCTCCTCAGGAACGCCGAGTTTTTTGATCAAGGCGCGATCATCGCCGTTCTGCACAAGAGCAACCGCGCCGCGGCGGCGGAGCAGCAGCGGAAGAATCAAACCGGCAAGCATGCTCAACGGCCCTGTCTTCGTGAACAGCGAGCCGAGACCGGTCAGCGCGTTCACGGTCGGCAGCCGCAGCCCGATTGCTGCGACGAGCCCAATCACCACGCATTGCACCGCGACATGGTGGACGAGATCGGGCCCGATCGCGTGATAGCGCGCCCGCACCGCGCGGGCGGCGGCGAACAGCCGGTCCGGCCGCAGGCTGCCGCGGGCGAGATCGGTCGGATGCAGGACGAACCCTTCGGCCTCGATCTGCGTGCGACAGCGATCGACGCGGGTGATGACGTGGACCTCATAGCCCGCGGCTTTCGCTGCGCGCGCCATCGGCAGGCGGTGCGAAACGAAATACCAGTCCTCGGTGACAAG
>CAZTTL010000361.1:0-3433 GCA_964616635.1 uncultured Rhodoplanes sp.
GGGTCATTCGCGACCAACTCAGCCGGCTTTGCTTGCCGGTTCATGGCAGCTCCCGCTCGAAAGCGGCCCCCGCGGCCGCAGGTAATGTCTTGTTTACGCGCCAAGTCTAGGCTCAACCGATGATCTCTTTCGTCAACGGCTTCCTCTGCACGTCTTCATGCGATGTCTCGAAAGCCAAGCGAGGCATCGATCCGCATCCGAAGACTGGCAGCTTGCCGGAGGTCGGGAAGCCGAACACATCGAAGGATGGGATCGCCAGGCTCGATGGCGATGCCGTGGTCTTCGGTGGCTCCCTCAGCGCCAATGCCGCGACGGCAGCCGTGCAGCCCGTGAGCACCGTTCAATTCGCAGCCCCGGCCGGCATTCCGGGTCAGGGTCAGGCCGTCGATCTTCTGGTTTAGCGCCGGCCATACGCAGAAGTCCTGAGTTCGACACAATCCTGGTTGCGCACGCCGGCGGCTGATGCCTCACATCCGCCTTATCCCTATGAATCCTATCGGATTGTGGGGATTTTCGGATGGGGGGAACCATGAAAGCGGTCAAGCTTGCCGTCGTCATGGCGGTGCTGTCGGCCGTTCCGGCCACGCTCGCGCATGCCGAAGATATGGCGGCGGTGCTGTCGAAATACCGGCGCGAGCACGGCCTTTCGGTAGTCAAGACCGACCCGCAGCTCACCGCGATCGCCCAGCGCCAGGCCAAGGCGATGGCCGCTTCCGGCATCATGGATCACAGCGTCGCCGGGTCGTTCTCCTCGCGGATTTCAGGCGTGCCGGCGCGGATGGCGTCAGAGAACATCGCCGCCGGCACGAAAAGCTGGGCGGAAACGTTCCGTGTCTGGCAGCATTCGTCCGGTCATAACGCAAACCTGCTGCAATCCAGGGCCAACAGCGTCGGGGTTGCGATGGCCCGCAATCAGAAGACCTTGTACAAGACCTATTGGGCCATGGTGATCGCCGACAAAATGCCGAAAGAGAAGCCGACGAAAGGCAAATCGGCAAAAGACAAATCAGCGAAAAAGAAGGGCTTGAGGGTCGAGGCGAAAGCCGAGCCGCGCGACGATCATACGATTACCGGCAGCTTCCAGACTTACGGCACCACAGAAAACCCGATCGAAGCCGTGAAGTCGCTCGTCTGCAAAATATTCTGCTGACTGCGCCGGACGATCGATGCTTTTTTTAATACCTTGGATGATGCTCGCCGCGCGGTGAGCCGAATAGCTCACACCTGTTGAAAAGCTCCGCTGCAAAACCGCCGAGTTCCGTTTATTTTGCCGGAATACGCTTGGGCACTTGCCTGCCGGTTGGAGCATTTTTTCATGAGCGAGGACGGCAGCGCACGGACTCGGCTGCGAGTCGGCACGACTGGCGACTATCCGCCGGTCTCCTATTACGAGGCTTCGACCGGAAAGTTCAGCGGGCAGGACATCGCGCTGATCGAGGAGTTTGCACGTGATCAGCAATACGTGCTGACGCTGGTTTTAACGAGTTGGCCCAGCCTGTTGCTCGACCTGCTTGCAGAGAAATTCGAGGTCGCGGTCGGCGGCATTTCGTGCACGGAGCAGCGCGAGACGCTCGCTTTGCCTTCACGGCCGATCGGGTTTACCGGCAAAGTGGCTTTGGTCCGGCGCGGTGAAGAGTCGAAATACAGCTCGCTTGACGCCATCGACACCGCCGAGACGACGGTGGTGGAAGATAGCGGCGGCACCAATGAGCGGTTCGCCCGCACGCATATCAAACGCGCAAGGCTGACTGTTCTGCCCGACAACGAGAGGCCGTTCGACTATCTGCTTGATGGGCGGGCCGATGTCATGTTCACCGATTCCGTCGAGGCGCTTTATCGGCAGCAGATCATGCCTGGCCTGCGTGCCGTGCGGCCGGATCAGCCCTACACCCGGGTCGAGAAGATATTTTTGTTCCGCAAGGATCGGCAGGCCTTGCGCGACCAATTCGACCGCTGGCTCGTCGCGCATGGGCGATCTGCAGCGGACATTCACCAGCCGGCAGGCTGATTGTTTCGGTTTCGCATGCAGCTCCACTTCGGCGAGCCGGGCTGATCCGGCTGCAGCGAATGCAGGGCACGCCGTTATCCGACACACCCGCACTCTCGCAAGCGCGCGCTTGCGGCTGCAACCGTGACGTTCTGACCGGGGCCTGTCGGCAATCGCGTCCAGGCGCGCGAAGCGTCGATGCATGAAAATTCAGTTGGGGGGCACGTATCTTTAGGGTCGTTTAACCTTAACCCTGCACTGTGATCCGGTCCGCTCCAAGTGGGAATTCGCGGCCCGGCTGCGAAGAAAATCTCCATCTTTGCCAAAGGATCAGGAGCGGTCGAAAGGGGGCTCGACCGGCATCGTCGGTTTGCGGCCGCAACGTAAGCAAGTGTGAGTTTGATGGCGTACGCGGTCGCGACATTTCCCGAGGTCACTCCCCTCGAGAGCATGGCCTATGCCCTTGATAAATGCCGCAAGGTCTTTAGTCGCGGCTTGACGCTATGCCTCGGCGCCGCTGCCGTCGGCGCGGTAACCATCGCGTTCCTGACCGTAACCGCCGCCTGGTTCGTTGCCGCCGCCTTTTCCATCGATCCGCATTTGAACGCCAAGGCCCCGCTCGGAGCAGAGCAACTGGCTTTCGGCTCGCGGCCACGCATCGAGATCGCTGCGGGGAACCGCGTTGAGCCGACCGAAGTTATCGCCACCTCAGCCGCTACCGATGACGTGACATCTGCCGCCGTTTCCATCAAACCTGCGGAATCATCCTACGTCCTCGCCAGCGTCGCGCCGGTGATGTCGACCGGCACGTTTCAGAGCGCGCACTTCGTGACGATATCCGATGCACCGGATGATCCAGAACCGCCGAGCCAACTGAAGCCTGCAAGCGCCAACATTTCCATTGCCCCCGCCGACCGGCAAACCAACGCGGATGACGAGCTGGTGACGGCATCGATTTCGCCTGACGGCCTGCCCCCGAAGCGGCCGCGCGCTGGCGAAATCTGGCTGCACAATGTCGACAGCCGCACCGCTGTTTATGACATCGCCGCGCATACCGTTTACCTGCCCGACGGAACGCGGCTGGAGGCGCATTCGGGACTCGGCGCGTTTCGTGACAACCCGGCGCATATCCGCAAAAGGATGCGCGGGCCGACCCCTCCCAATGTCTACGAGCTGACACTGCGTGAGCGCCTGTTCCACGGCGTGCGTGCCATCCGGCTGAACCCGGCCCGCGGCAGCACGATGTTCGGCCGCGACGGCATGCTGGCCCATACTTACATGCTCGGCTCCAACGGCCAGTCGAATGGCTGCGTGTCGTTCAAGAACTACAATGCATTCCTCAAGGCTTTCTTGCGCGGCGAAGTCACACGCATGGTCGTCGTTCCGCGGCTCGCCAACACCGACATGGCGCTTCTCAGAAACGCGCAACGCACCTCGGTTGAATAG
>CAZTTL010000362.1:0-3426 GCA_964616635.1 uncultured Rhodoplanes sp.
CCCAACGCGCCTGTCGTGATGGCGCATTGCCGCCTGTCGATCATTGGCATCGAGAACGGAAGCCAGCCTTTGCACAACGCCGGAAACCACCTCGTGGCCAATGGTGAGATTTACAACCATGCGGAATTGCGCGCGATCATCGGCAAGGACGCCTTTGAGACCGAAAGTGACAGCGAGACGATCCTGCACCTGTTTCGTATGGGTGATGCCGGATGGATCAGTAAACTAGACGGCATGTTTGCTTTCGTCTTGGCCACACCCGAGCGTATCGTTGCTGCCCGCGATCCCCTCGGAATCAAGCCGCTCTTCGTTGCCCGCAGCGGTGACGGTTTGATTTTTGCTTCCGAGTTGAAGGCATTTGACGGCCTTGGCTTGCAGCAGGTCGAAGCGATCGCGCCCGGGACGCTGTTCGACAGCGTCGACGGCATTCGCGAATGGTATCGCATCCCTCCGGGTTCAGCGGAAAGCGAACCGGACGAATATCCCGAATCGATCGGTTGTGAGCTGCGCGCCGTGCTCGAAGCGGCGGTACGCAAGTGGATGGTGGCCGATGTCGCGGTAGGGGCATTCCTGTCGGGCGGGCTCGATTCGTCACTCATCGCTGCCTTGGCCGCACGCAGCATTGACCGACCGCTTAAGACATTCTCGGTCGGCACAATGGGAAGTCCGGACCTCGCCGCGGCTCGTGTGGTCGCGCGCCATATCGGCTCCGATCACCACGAGCTCGTTTTCACGCCGGACGACCTGGCAGGAATCCTGCCGCACGTGATCTACCACTTGGAGAGCGCCGACGTCGATCTGGTGCGCAGTGCATTGCCAACGCATTTCGCCACGACGCTCGCCCGCCGTCATGTCAAGGTGGTTTTGACAGGAGAGGGAGCAGACGAGCTGTTCGCCGGCTATGCCTATCATCATGCCTATGCCGGGAAGCCCCATGCGCTGGCTCAAGAGATCACCCGGTCGCTCGGGGCGATGCACAACATCAACCTGCAACGCGTCGACCGCATAACCATGGCGCAGGGGTTGGAGGCGCGCCCGCCGTTCCTCGACCGCGATCTGATTGCTTTCGCCCAATCGGTTCCGGCTCCCCTGAAGATGAAGATCACCCAGGCGGCAAACCGGGAGACGAAAGAGAAGTGGATATTGCGCAAGGCATGCGAAGATTTACTTCCTGCCGACATCATATGGCGCAGGAAGGCTCAATTCGACGATGGCAGTGGAACCGCCGCCGCTCTCGGTCAAGCACTGCCGCGATGGCTCGGCACGACTTCACCGGTAGATCGGAAGCGCGAGGGCAGGCTCTACGAGAAGCTGCTGCGCAACCAATACAGGGATCCCGACCTCATCTTGAAAGCTGCAGGAACATGGTTAGCCGATCGCGTCGCCGCCTGATCCCGGACCATGACCGGGGCTGCGACGCATCCTCGCCTTTTTGAAACGTATGGACCGCCAAACCACGGGTGACGCTACGCACCACGCTCATGCGAGAACCAACTGCTCGATCGTCGCGCCGCTCGTTTCACTTGCCGGACGCGAAAGATAGAACTCAGCCAGCAAATGGCCTTCAGCCTCGGCAGAGGTCGGATCGATGCCCTGTTTGCAAAGTTGTTCGAGCATCAGCTCCCGTTCGCTATCGGACTCAAACCGCCGTTGAACGAAGGTGTGGCCCTCGAGCTTCTCCGTTACATAGCCACTTTGGTTCAGAGTTTCCTCGATCTGCGTGAAAGGAAACAAACGCAATACAAAATTTGCCATCCACGGCGGCTGGCCTTGCGTAACGGCCGGCAGCAGACGCCCGAAAGTCTTCTCGGTCACATAGCCGACACATCCGGTCGACACCACCAGATCAACCGCGCCCAGATCTCCTTTCACCTGTTCGGCCAGCGGTTCCTTTTCGAGATTGACAGCGTGACCGGCATCCAAGAGGCCGACATTTTGTCCATACCCGACAGCGCTTTCAGCTTGGTCCAGACCGACCACTTTGACGTGATCGACTTCGTCGAGGCCGGCAAAATATTGCCGATCCCGCTTAACTATCTCCTCCGGCGTAACGCCTGCCAGGTGCTTGTCCTCCCAATGCTCATACAGGTCGGTTATCGTTAGATCGTATTTGAGAAGCGCCGCATTGATGCCGTAAGAACACCCCAGGTCGAGAATGTGGACGGGGTCTCCCCGGCGTTGTCGCATCTCGGAAATCAGCTTCCGAAATATGGGCTTGGCGACATCGGGAATGGCATAGTCGAGCCTTCCCAGCCTGTCGCAATACGCTCTCGGGTCTGGTTGATTATAGATATCGTCGAGATTGGCTTTTGCTTTATTGATTTCGTCGAAAGCTATCTGGCTTGCCATCAGCATCTTCCTTGTTCTAAATTCTTTGTAAGGCTGCCATGCCGCTGTTGCCCGCCACTCTCAACGAGAACGGCGGCGACGTTTCCAACTTGAAGCGGCGCGGGACAGTGGCCATCATCGCCGCCGATCAGAGGCTTTGCAAGCTCTTTCGACCTTTTTTTGATTCTCGCTGAGCGAGATTCAGCGAGCCTGCATCAATCGACTTATGTTGCGGAACGTGACGCTGCACAATTCTATTTCCACGTTCTTTCAAACGCACGATTTGAGGAAGGAATAGCAGTTTACCTATCGTCGATATAAGCCTCGCTAGATCAGCAGAAACCCAAGCGCATTGGGATCAAAGCTCTGGGTTGTGCCTTCACAAGCCGCAATGTCTGCAAACGGTGTGCGCCGTGACAAGGCGGCGCTTTCCAGTGGGTGCAAGTCCCACCTGGCAACCGCTCCAGCCGGAAGCAACCGGAGCTCATGGAGGTGACGAAGTGGCTGAAGTCTCCGATTAGCGTATCACGATATACGCTGACCGCGCGAACACGCCACCGAATGCCGCAAGCTGCGGCTGCGCGGCCTCGATCCAATTGACGCGCGCAAGGGCGACCGGGCAAACGCCAAGCTCGACGCGGCCAAGGCGATGACCTTCCGCCAGTGCGCCGAAGCCTACATCGATGCGCACAAGGCGCGTTGGTCAAACGCCAAACACGCCGCGCAATGGCCGGCGACGCTCACGACCTAAGCCTATCCGATCTTCGGCGACCTGCCTGTGCAGGCGATCGACGTGGGCCTCGTCACCAAGGCCTTGGAGCCGATCTGGAACGCCAAGACGGAAACTGCCACGCGGCTACGCGGCCGCATCGAAGCCGTTCTCGATTGGGCCACCGTGCGCGGCTACCAGCCTTTATCGGATCGGCCAACAGAT
Organism: uncultured Rhodoplanes sp.; assembly: GCA_964616635.1. Taxonomy (GTDB): domain Bacteria; phylum Pseudomonadota; class Alphaproteobacteria; order Rhizobiales; family Xanthobacteraceae; genus Rhodoplanes. The sequence goes on from CAZTTL010000362.1 coordinate 3,263, forward strand.
TGTACGCCGGAACCTCAATATCCAACCGGCGCTCACCATCCGGCCTGGCTTCCCCGTCCGGGTCATCGTCAATCGCGATCTCGTTCTCGTTCTCGCTCCCTATCGGGTTTGAAGGCTTCCGGCTCGGCACGGTCAATCGTGTCCTCGCTCCTCGTGCCTCGCTC
>CAZTTL010000363.1:0-3400 GCA_964616635.1 uncultured Rhodoplanes sp.
CGCCGGAGGAGACGAACTGGTCGATCACGACCTGGGCGCCGTTGGCAAAGTCACCGAACTGCGCCTCCCAGACGACAAGCGCGTTCGGCTCCGCAACGGAATAGCCGTACTCGAAGCCGAGCACGGCCTCTTCCGACAGCATCGAGTTGATGACCTCGAAGCGCGCCTGGCCGGGCCGCACATAGTTGAACGGCGTATGCCTCGCCTCGCTCTCCTGATCGATCAGCACCGAGTGGCGTTGCGAGAACGTGCCGCGCTCGGAATCCTGCCCGGAGAGACGAACGGGGTGGCCTTCGAGCAGCAGCGAGCAGAAGGCCAGCGCTTCCGCCGTTGCCCAGTCGATCCCCTCGCCGGTCTCAATCGCCTTGCGGCGATGATCGAGGAAGCGGCGGATGGTGCGATGAACATGAAACGTCTCGGGGACCGTGGTGATCTTGGCGCCGATCTCCTTCAGCGTCTCGATCGCCACGCCGGTTTTACCGCGCCGCGGCGCGTCCACCGCCTCGGCCGCCTTGAGCTTGGCCCAGCGCCCGTCGAGCCAGTCGGCCTTGTTGGCCTTGTAGCTTTGGCCCGCCTCGAGCTCGGCATCGAGCCGGCCGCGCCAGTCCGCCTTCATCTTTTCGACTTCGCCTTCGGTGACGAGTTCCTGCTCGACCAGCTTCTTGCTGTAGATCTGCAAGGTCGTCGGATGCTGACGGATCTTCTTGTACATCACCGGCTGAGTGAACGCCGGCTCGTCGCCCTCGTTGTGCCCGAAACGCCGGTAGCAGAACATGTCGATGACCACCGGCTTCTGGAACCGTTGGCGAAATTCGGTCGCGACCTTCGCCGCAAACACCACCGCCTCCGGGTCATCGCCATTGGCGTGGAAGATCGGGGCTTCGATCATCTTGGCGACGTCGGAGGGATAGGGCGAAGAGCGGCTGTAACGCGGATATGTCGTGAAGCCGATCTGGTTGTTGACAATGAAATGCACCGAACCACCGGTGCGGTGTCCGCGCAGGCCTGACAGGCCGAAGCACTCGGCGATCACCCCCTGGCCGGCGAAGGCAGCGTCGCCCGAGATCAGCAGCGGGATGACAGAGGTGCGATCCTCCGGCGTCGCGCCGTGCTGATCCTGTTTGGCGCGAGTTTTTCCCAGCACCACCGGATTGACGATTTCGAGATGCGACGGATTTGCCGTGAGCGACAGGTGCACGCTGTTGCCGTCGAACTCGCGGTCGGACGAGGCGCCGAGATGATATTTCACGTCGCCCGAGCCTTCGACATCGTCGGGCGTGTAGGAGCCGCCCTTGAACTCATGGAAGATGGCGCGATGCGGCTTCGCCATCACCTGCGCCAGCACGTTGAGGCGGCCGCGATGCGCCATGCCGATGGCAATCTCCTTCACGCCGAGCGCGCCGCCGCGCTTGATGATCTGCTCGAGCGCCGGAATCATCGACTCCGCTCCGTCGAGCCCGAAGCGCTTGGTGCCGGTGAATTTCAGGTCGCAGAAATTCTCGAACCCTTCGGCTTCGACCAGCTTGTTGAGGATCGCGCGCTTGCCCGCGCGGGTGAAGCTGATCTCCTTGTCCGGCCCTTCGATGCGCTCCTGCAGCCAGGATTTCTGCGCCGGATCGGAAATGTGCATGAATTCGACGCCGAGCGTCTGCGAATAGGTGCGCCTGAGGATCGCGATGATCTGCCGCACCGTGCCAAATTCGAGGCCGAGCACGTGATCAAGAAAAATCCGGCGATCGAGATCGCTATCGAAAAAACCATAAGCGCGCGGATCGAGCTCATGACGCTCTTCCGGCGGCGCCACCGCGAGCGGGTCGAGATTGGCGATGAGATGGCCACGGACGCGGTAGGCGCGGATCAGCATCAGCGCGCGGATCGAATCGCGGGTCGCCTGTTGCACGTCGGTCCAGGATAGCTCGGTCGAGAACGCCTGCGCCTTGGCCCGGATGCGATCGCCGATGCGGGTTTCCGCCTCCTCCCATTCGCCTTGTGCGATCGGGATCGGCCCCTCGCTGATGACGGGCCAATTCTGCTCCTTCCAGGAGGCGCCGCGGGCGCTGCGGCTTACGTCCTCGGCATTGTCCTTGAGACTACCGAAGAAGGCCTGCCACTCGGCATCGACCGAGCTCGGCTCGGCTTCGTACTGGGCGTAGAGATCTTCGATATAGGCGGCGTTACCGCCATAGAGAAACGAGGTGAGTGCGAAAGCGGCGTTCGCGTCTTGACGGGACATGAAGACATCCTGAGGTCACGAAACCCGGGCGCAGCCGCCGGGTGTCCGGAATGGCGCGGCAAAGCAGATTCCGGTCCGTTGGAGTCGGAACACCCTCTCTACTTAGCCTTGAGTGCCGGTCTTTTCTACGGCGAACTGCGTCTGCGGCGAATCGTGTCTCAATTCGTCGGAAATCAGCCGGCGACGCTGCCTGTTATTTAGGCTGCTTTGGCGCGGCGACAATTGTTTCAGCAGCGGGCACCGCCATCCTGTGGGGACATAGCCGCCAACAATGTCGATCTCCTTGGCGTCCTGCGTCACAAACCAGCCTGCGGGCCAGAGCGAATACGTTCCAATGGAACCGGATGCCGTTCTATTTCTTTTGGGTGATTGCTCTTTTTACTTGAGCGATCGCATTTTCTACGGCGGAGTGGCAGCCACCGCCGGATAAAGTCGACGGGCTGTTACGCCGGAAAGTGCTCTAATTCAGCTCCGCATGCCTTTGGCAATCGACGCGGCGATATTGGGGTTGGCGGGATTGGGGATGACCTGGCGCGTTCCCGGCACCACGACAAGGTCGAGATCCTCCATAGGGATCGCGCCGAGCAGCACATCCGTTCCCAGCACCATCGCCCCGGCAAGCCCCTTGCGGTTGGCGACCGTTACTAAGAGCGGGCCAACATAGGAGACAAGCCGGCGCGTGCCGTCAGCCAGCGTCACCTCGCGACGGTCGAATTCGTCGAGTTCCAGCCGAATGGCGATATGCTCGGGAATGCAGAGATGCAGCGCGCCGGTATCGGCAGGCGCGTCGACCTCGATCGAGGCAAGGTCGGGACGGCGGACATTCGCAAGTCGAACGCGTGTGCCGGTCAAACCCATGCGCGCCTCGCAGAATTGACACTATCTCCAATCTAAGCCCCATGGACCTGGGTTGCCACCGCTATGTTCGCTAACCGCGTTTTAGGCGCTCTTGTCGAAAAAACCCCGCTCGGACGAGCGGGGTTTTTTCAGTCGGACGGCAAGAAAACGCGCGACGCTCAACCTTTCAGCACCGCCACGAGCGTGGTACCGAGCCGCGCCGGCGACGGCGACACATGAATGCCGCAGGTTTCCATCGTGGCGATCTTGGAGGGCGCGTCGCCCTTGCCGCCGGAGATGATGGCGCCGGCATGGCCCATGCGGCGGCCC
>CAZTTL010000364.1:0-3386 GCA_964616635.1 uncultured Rhodoplanes sp.
GTATGTACGGTGGTGTGGGAGGGGAGGAGTCGCAAGACTCCCCCCTATCCCGATTGCCAATTCCCGCTCGCCTGCATCTTCCCGCGCAATGGCGCTTGGCACGGCACATGCCGAGACTTCGCGTGCCCCCACGGGCACGTTCTCCTTTGGTGACGAACTAACTAGCCCCTGCCGTTCGACATCGACGGCGGGGCTCTTTTCTCCAGGCATTCGGCTGTGCGCGGAATGAGCACCACCGCCTCATCGTCTGGACGATGGCGCTCTCAGGCCCGCCGCAGGGTCAACCGTGCGCGAAGGGGCGCAGCCCGGCTGCCTGCGTCCCACTCAACATTACCAGGTTGCCGATGGCGATCTGGGTTTGAGTGCGAGCCTCGCGCGGGTTCATTTACGCCCTCAGAAGTCGCCTTAACCCCAGCGTTTGCGGTGCGCTGCTGTCGCCCCAGCACACCGTCTATCGCGTGGCGGTCGGGATCAACCTTACCGGGAGCGCCGAAAGCGCGAACGACACTAGTAACCTCCAGGATACCAAAGCGCCGAGCCGGCGTGATTGCGCGAAGCCGGCGATGTTGTGGGCATAGGCCAATTTTGCTTGCTCGTATTGGCATAGTGAACCTTCGCGATCATGGGCTCGCCCGTCATAGGACGATGCTTGTTGATGGCACGCTCGATTTCGGCGTGCTCCTCGGCGAGCACCACATCGGCAATAGCTCAGCTTCGGCACCCGCCGACCGAGCCATCAAGGGTCTACCCCGTCTGAGGAGACCGAGCGGGCGTCGAGCAAGGCGTTCCCGAGGTCTCCGCGGCGGTCGACACCGGCAAAGTCAAGGTCAGTGCGGCGGCGGACTTCGTGAAGCAGCCGAAGAGTTGCAGCCGCGCAACAGGCGTGACTTTGTTGCTGTAGCAGGCCGAGGGTAAGTATTTTCGACATTGATTTCGAGCACGGCTTCATCCGCAATACTGTCCATGAGCTGGAACGCCGAACTCGCATATTTCGTGACGCCGAAGTCAGGCCCGATGCGGCCGATGATGACGCTGCGCGACGCAAATCATGCACTCCTCGACGATTTGCCGGTACGATATCGTCATCAACGACACTGGTTTCGGGTCGGCCGATTTCTGTTAGCAGCGGCCACCAAGGGATCGTCCCGGCTTGACCTCATGCTGGCGACAGATGCGCTGGTGATGGCCCTGGAGGTCGAGGGCTGGATGGCTTGGCAGCCCTGCATCAATCAGGCCGCCGAACAGAAGGCCGCCGCGCCGGTACCACCGCCAGACGCGGGCCAGCTCGAAATACCGCTGGCGATGGCGGCATAGAGCAGGTTTCGCGCCACACACTTCGAACAGCCGAAGGGGAGCCGGCTCGATTGAATATGTGGCACGTGGCGTTGCGTACGCATCCGGCCGGATTGCCTGAGCTGTCCGATAAGACCAATCTCCCCACCGTTGGCTCGGCGCGCGGGGGGCTTCCGCGGGGGAACGCCGGGCCAATTGCTTTTCGCACATAGTCAAGCGGCCATGCCATGCCACGCACCGGCTGGCGGGCATTGCCGCCAACCAGGCGGAGCACAAAGCACCCGTACGAGCAGCGCGGCTTGGCCGCGGTAGAGGTCAACGAATTACAGGCTTGGTTCGGACCCAGACTGGCCCAGTCGCAGTGCTCGATCGCGTCAGCGCTGTTCTCGAATCTGCCAAGAGTTTTTATTTCCTCGCGTGAGAACGTCGCCGGCGCGACGCGGGTCGGATGTCGGATCAATGCGCGGTGAGCACCGGCAATTCGGCGTGCGTCAGGATATGGCGGGTGGTGCCGCCGAAGATCAATTGCCGCAGCCGGCTCTGTGTATAGGCGCCCTCGACGATGAGGTCGCAGCCGAGTGCGCGGGCGCGATCGAGTATCACCGACCCGGCGGTGCGATTATCGCCCTTGAGCGTTATGGTGTCGGCTGCGATGCCGTGCAGCTTGAGGTTCTCCGCCATTTCCTGCGCCGATGGACCCGGCACGGTGGCACCGTCAACCACGATGATCGTGATCTGTTCGGCGCGGGAGAGAAAAAGGCATGGCGGAAGCGGTGGCGCGCGCTTGTTCCGTGCTGCTGGGCCACGAGAGCACGGCGACTACCCCCTGGGGCTCGGCGATCGACTACGCTGTTCCGCAGGTGCGCGAGTTCGCCATCGAGAATGCGCTGTATTGGATCAGCAATTATCGTTTCGACGGGCTGAGGCTGGACGCAGTTCATGCCATCGTCAAACCGGGAACTCCATCGGTTCTTGTAGACCTGAGCCGCGCCGTCGGGGTTTTCGCCGAGGCCGCTCGGCGGCGGGGAGTTGGCGCTCATCGCCAATCTGTCGGCCGACCCTGCCTCTCGACCGCACGACGTTTCTGGCGTACCGATTTGGGGCGATGCGCCCCCCGCCAAATTGCCGCCTTGGAGCGTCTATTGGTCGTGGAGGAGGGTCTGATGCCTCTGCCTGTCGCAAAGTAAGTATCGCCCGGCAGAGCCGGGGGTTTTAGGATGTGAGCCGCTCGAGGCGGCTGGTCGGGCGTCTCTCCCGCAACGCGCCTAGCGGTCGACCCGGTTCCAACCGTCCGGTCCGAGTCGCTCCTGCGGCAGGAATCTCGCCTTGTAGTCCATTTTGCGCGAGTCGCACATGCAGTAACCAAGATAGACATAGCTGAGCCCCATTCGCCACGCCCGCGCGATGGGCTCGAGGATCATCAGCGTTCCGAGCGAGCGACGGCCTCCTCCGGCTCAAAGAACGAGTACACCATCGAAAGCCCGTCATTGAGAACATCGGTGAACGCGACGGCGAGGAGGTCGCCCCGCCGACCGGAGCCATTCTCGGGCTGCGTCGCCGGTACTCAACCAAACAGGTGTTAACATAGCTGTCCTCGACCATCAGGGCGTAGTCGAGGAGCGTCATGTCGGCCATGCCCTCTGGGTGACGCGCATCGAGATAGGCGCGGAACAAGCGATATTGTTCCGCGGTTGGGGTTGCGACGCAAATTTCGCCGGACACATCGGCGTTGCGCTGGCGAACACGTCACAAACTGCGGGTCGGGCGAAATTCGTCGAGCAAGACACGAACCGAAACGCAGGCACGGCAGTTTTCGCAGGCCGGGCGTTAGGCAATCGATTGGCTGCGGCGAAAACCGCCTTGCGTCAGAAGATCGTTGAGGTCAGCGGCGCGCTCGCCGACCAGATGAGTAAAGACCTTGCGTTCCTGGCGGCCGGGGAGATAGGGGCAGGTGGATGGTGCGGTCAGATAGAATTGCGGCGTGTCGCGCGAGTGCCGGGTCATGATCGCGGCGTCCGAGCTCGACCCGATCGCTTCGGCCTTGCCCTCTAACGACGCCTTCAACTTCTCGCGTGTTCGCTCGGAGGCGGGTA
>CAZTTL010000365.1:0-3352 GCA_964616635.1 uncultured Rhodoplanes sp.
GCGCCTTTTCCCTTGTCCGTCAAGGCGACCCGCTCGTGCGGGCGGCCTCCGGCCGACCTTGACCGCCGCGGCCGGGCGCGCGTGCGAGGACCTGTCGGCTCCGCGGGGAATGTCGCTCTTGTCTCACCACGGGGAATGGACCGGAGAATAGTTGGCGTCCCCTCTCGCCGTGCCCACACCAGCCCCGTGCTATCCCCGCTCCCCTCATTAAGAACTCATCGATCAGGCAGATACAATCAGGCGAGGCCACCATCTCGAAAAGATCGTGGCTCGAACGAGCCGGTAGTGAGCGGAAGGTTCGGTAGTCGCGTCACCAACGCACAATGACGCGACGCCATGTAGCCTCGGCGCGCCCTTCAGGGAGAGGAGCGCTGCCCGCATCAAATCCCAATCGCGTTGCGCACGGCACTCCGGCTCCCTTCGACCCATGAAACTGCCATCACAGCAGCTTGCCATCGGTGCCCGCGCGTCGGGCGAATTGGGCGTGCTCGATCCGCAAGAGCGCCGCCGCCATCTTTACATCGTCGGTCAAACGGGTACCGGCAAAAGTACCCTCCTGCTCAATCTGATCCGGCAAGACCTCGTCGCTGGCGAGGGCTTGGCGCTGCTCGATCCGCATGGCGACCTGGCCGAAGCCGCCCTCGCGCATGTCCCCCGTGCGCGCACCAATGACCTCGTTTACCTCAACCCCGCCGACCTTGAGCGGCCGATCGGGTTCAATCCCCTGTCGCGCGTGCCGGACGATCTCAAGCCGATTGTCGCGGACGGCGTGGTTTCCGCCTTCCGGCATGTGTGGCCGGACAGCTGGGGGCCGCGGCTCGATTACATTCTCACCAACGCGGTGCGCGCCCTGCTTGACGTTCCGGGTGCGACCTTGCTCATGCTCCCCCGCCTGCTCATCGACGAGAGTTTTCGTGTGCAGCTCATCGCGCACCATGTCAGCGACCCGGTCGTCCGGTCCTTTTGGATGAACGAGTACGCGGGATACAGCGACAGCTTCCGCAACGAGGCGGTCGCGCCGATCCAAAACAAGATCGGCAAGGCCCTCATGGTGCCGAGCTTGCGCAACATGCTGGCGCAACCGAGCAGCACCATCACCTTCCGCCGCCTGATGGACGAGGGCGCGATCGTGATCTGCAACCTGGCGAAAGGCAGCCTCGGCGAGAGCACCGCGCACCTTCTCGGCGCGCTCATCACCACCGCATTTGCGCAGGCCGCACTATCGCGCGCCGACACCGTCGCCGGTGATCGCCGCGTGTTCCATCTTTATGCCGACGAGTTTCAGTCATTCGCTACGGAGAGCTTTGCGCTTATTCTCTCGGAGGCCCGCAAGTACGCGCTGACCCTCACGATCGGCCACCAATATCTCGACCAGCTCCCCGACCAGCTGCGCTCCGCGGTGTTCGGCAACGCCGGATCGATCATCTCCTGCCGCGCCGGTGCGGAGGACGCCGCGATCCTTTCTCGGCAGATCGGGTTGGGCGGACCTGATGCGCTCCTCGATCTTCCCAACTTCACAGCCTGGGCGCGGCTGCTCCGACGCGGCGCGCCCACATCCCCTATCCGCATTGACCTCTATGACGCACCCCGGCCGCGGCGGTCAGACCCGCACCGCTTGATCGCCACCAGCCGCATGCGTTTCGGCCGGCCGCGGGCGGACGTCGAGGCGCGCATCAGCAAATTTCTGGGCGGTCATTGAGCCGTCGAGGGTGTGGATACGGGTATGCCTACGGGTGTGGATACGCCTGTAGTTACTGTAACCACACCCTGTATCCACAGGCAGCGGGCGAATTCGACATGCATTTCAATGAGATGGATTTCCGCCTCTTGCAGATTCCGGCCACGACTGGATACCTGTGGTGTTGTTTGTTTTGTTTTTTCTTTCCAGCGTGCGCTGGTCGCTCCGGGCCGCGTGCCCGTTCATGACTGGGTTGGTGCCTCGGGACGGCCTCCCTCCGGTCGGCTCGTCCCTCGTTCGGGCGCGTGCCAGTGCCGTACTCAGCAGCGGAAGGAAACCACCCAGACGCGTGCGGTCGGCGCGCGGAGTACCGCGACCTCCCTTCGCGTCCGGGTCGTTTCCTGCATATCCCCCATCTTCACGCATAACGAACACCCGCGTTACGGGCTATCGTACACTCGCTGCGCTCGCGTCCGATAGTCCGCCGCGGGCGTCACGTTATGGCGTCGCGAGTGCCAAGACCCGGCGCGCCTCGACCCGCCGCGACCGGCCGCGACCACGCTGGGCGCGCCCCGACAAACCGACTGTCCAGTGCCAGTTCCGACTCATCGGACAAAGACCGCGAACGCATCGGGCGCGCAATCTATCCCCGGCGTCCCAGTCTTTCCGCCCATCTCTGCCGCAGCCCACCCGCCCAGCGGAGCGCCCGAACGCGCCGCGTCCGCCCATCCAATCCACGTTCCTGCCAAGCGCCGCTCCGCCGCTCTTCTCATGGTGGCAGCCGCAGCGCGCCCTCAAGGGCCGCATTGCTCACGTTCTTTATGGCGGCGTCCTCGTGGGCTTGCCCCCTTGACCGCGCGCTTTGCGGCCGCCCTGCCGCGAGCGTCGCGGAGCAGCGCTCCGGGACTGGTCGACATTACTAACCGCTCACATCAACAGCGTATGGATTCGACAGCGAGAATTCGCGAGCTGAACGATGCGTTCCGTACCGCCTTCGCCGGTCAGGGGCGCGTCTTCCTTACCGCGGGTGTTGCCGCCATGTCGCCGCAGCAGCAGGTCGAGGTCATGCGGCGTGTGCATGGCTTCGTCGCCTTCACGCCGGACAACGATCCGCACGGCGAGCACGATTTCGGCAGCTTCGAGTACGCCGGCAAGACGATCTTCTGGAAGCTCGATTGCTACGATCGTGATCTCAAGTTCGGCTCGCCCGATCCGGCGGACGAGAACGTGACCACGCGTGTCCTCACGGTCATGCTGGCGGAGGAGTACTGATCCTCTGCCGCCCGACACCGCCTTGCGCGGTGTCGGGTTCGTGCCGCTTCCGCTTACCTGCAGCGTCCTCTCTCATGTCTCGCGGTGTTGTTCTCCTTCGTGGATGCGACTTTTAAGGAAAAGGCGCGGGCGGCAATGCGGATGTCAGCGGCCTGCACGCCGGCCGCGTGGTATATTGCAGGCATGAAAAAGAAGCCGCTCACGGTCACCGAGTTCGCCAGCATGGGCGGCAAGGCGCGCGCCGAAAAACTCTCCGCCGAGCGACGGAGACAAATTGCATCCGAAGCTGGCAAGAAAGGCGGACGACCGCGCAAGGTCACACTTGACGACACGACATAATCAACGCCGAACTTCCATATGGGGATAACTTGCTTGCAAGCTTTCCAGCTTGTGAGAGAATGA
>CAZTTL010000366.1:0-3346 GCA_964616635.1 uncultured Rhodoplanes sp.
ACCCAGCGCATGGCCCAGTCCGGCTTCCATTGCAGCTTGCAGCGCCCGCCGGTGACCGGCGTCGTCATCGGCTCGCCGGTCTCGGGATCGTCATAGGAGATGGTGCCAGCGGCAACATCGCGGCCGACAATCGGCACCTGCAGCACCACGCCGGTGCGCGGGCATACCGGCAGGAATGGCGAGTAGGTCTGCGCGCGCTCCTCGCGCAAACTCGGCAGCATGATCGCCATCACCTGATCGAAGCGTTCGAGCACGGTGAGGAGCGCTTGGTCGAAGCGGCCGGAGGTATAGCAGGCGGTCGACGACATGAACTCGTAGTCGAAGCCGAACGCGTCGAGAAAGGCGCGCAGCCGCGCATTATTGTGCTCGCCGAAGCTCGGATGGGTGCCGAACGGGTCCGGCACCTTGGTCAGCGGCCTGCCGAGATGCGCCGCGACCATCTCCTTTTCGGGGATATTGTCGGGGACTTTGCGCAGCCCATCCATGTCATCGGAAAAGGCGATCAGGCGGGTCTCAATCTTGTCGTCAGTGAGGACGCGGAACGCATGGCGCACCATGGTCGTGCGCGCGACCTCGCCGAATGTGCCGATATGCGGCAGGCCGGACGGACCGTAGCCGGTCTCGAAAATCACCTCGTCCTTGGGGTGCTTCTTCAGGCGCGCGACCACCTTGCGCGCTTCCTCGAACGGCCAGGCATTCGCCCGCTCGGCCAGTTCGCGAAGCATTTGCGGATCGGTTTTTTCCGGCGCGTCAGTATTCATCATTCTCTTTCACGCTGCAGAACAGCCAACCGGCACGAATTCAGAACGGGTTGATCGGGAAATATTTGAGCCACAGATCGGCGAACTTGCCTTTCTCCCACAGCCGGAACAGCGCCCAATTCATCGCCTGGCGCAGCACGTCATTGCCGCGCTTGACGGCGACACCGATCCCTTCGCCGAAATAGCGGCTCTCGATATAAGGCCCGCCGACAAAGGTGCAGCAGCCATTGGCGTCGGTGCCGTTGAGCCAGAAGGCCAGCGCAAAACCGTCACCAAACAGGAGATCGACCTCGCCGCGGCGCAAAGCTTCGCGCGCTTCTTCCGCCGTCTTGTAGGCGTGCAGGTCGGCGCCGGTAAACAAGGTCTTCAGATACGCCTCATGCGCCGAGCCACCGACAACGCCGATCTTCTTGCCTTCGACGCTTTCCGGCGTGATCGCTCCCCAGGTCTCGCCACGCCGGGCGGCAAAGCGCGCGACCGGCCGGTAATAGGGATCGCTGAAGTCGACCCGTTTGCGCGTTCCAGGAGTGACCGAGATCGAGGCGATGGCGGCGTCCGCCTTGTTCTCATCGAGCGCTGCGATCAGCGTGTCGAACCGACGCATCTGTATCGTGCATTCGACCTTCAATTCCTCGCAGATCAACCGTGCGAGATCGACATTAAAGCCGGTTGGATTGCCGTCAGCACCGGCATAGTTGAACGGCGGATAGTCGACCTCGCTCTCGAACCGGATGAGGGTGAGATGCAGGTCCGGACGCTCAGGCCGCCGCCGCGGGTCCCAGAAACTCGGAATCGGCAGGCCGGGCGAGGCAACCTGAGGCGGGGCGGATTGCGACGACGAAGCGGGTTGAGCGTGCGCTTTGTCGACCTGCCAAGCCAGCGGCATGACTGACGCGCATAGAACGAAAACAGCCGCCATACGTCGGGCGGAGCTGTAACCAATGGTTTTTCTGACTCGCGTGTTCAACGTCAATCCTTTAGTCTGCGGTTGCAAATGCCGTCGCCCTGCGCGGCCTTATAGACGAATTCTTGCACCGCATCAGCGCCGAAACGAGAGCTTCGCAGTTCGATGGCCGATCGCGCCGACACCCGCCTGGTGGCCGACCGGCCCCGGCCTTCGAGCGGCGATACACTTTGGGCCGGCATTGCCGCGGAGCCTGCGGCCCGCCCCAGTGCAAATGCGGCCCGACGCCCGGTCTCGACCTGCCCCGAACTCGACTGCGTGCGCCATCGCCTGCCGCTCGCGACGATCGCCGCAACGGAGCGCCGCGCACGCGAGCTCGGCATCACGGCCGACCATGTGCTGCTCACCAGCGGCCTCCTCGACGAGGAGACCTATGTGCGGATCCTGGCGCATAGCCTCGGCCTTGCCTTCGAGCCGCTCGACGACAAGCCGCGCGCGCAATGTCCGCTCGATGATGCGCGTCTGATCGACGCGCGGGCCGCCGGCCTGCTGCCGCTTGCGACAGATGATGAACTTACACTCGTGATCGCGCCGCGGGGGATCGCGGCGCGCCGGCTGTTCACTCTGGTGCAGGCTTCACCAAACCTGCGCCGCCGCGCACGGCTTACCACCGAGCAGCGGCTGCGGCGCTTTGTCGAAAGCCAAGACCACGGCAAAGCCTTAGGGGAGCGCGCCGCCTTCGGGCTTCGCGCCGCGACCCCCGAATTTTCAGCCGCCCCGCAGGATCACCATAGGCGATGGCTAATGTCAGGCGCTCTGGCCGCCGCCGTGCTTGCGCTTGCCGTGACGGTGCCTGGCCTTGCCATCGTCGTTATCAGCGTCGTCTTGTCCGCGATCTTTCTCGCCTGGACCGCGCTTCGCCTGCTCGGCGTTTTCGCCGCACCATTACCTCCGCCAGCCTTGCCGCGGCGACCGGCCGACAGCCTGCCGGTCTGCACCATCATCGTTGCCCTCTACCGCGAGGCGAAGGCCGTGCGAGGTCTCGTTGCTTCGCTCGACGCGCTCGACTGGCCACCGGAAAAACTCGACATCAAGTTCGTGATCGAGCGCGACGACCACGAAACCCGCGCAGCCCTCCAGGCGATGTCGCTGTGCCGGCCTTATGACGTCCTGGTGGCGCCGGCTATTGGTCCACGCACCAAGCCGAAGGCCTTGAACGTCGCCCTTCCCTTCGCGCGCGGCGCCTTCGTCACGGTATTCGATGCAGAGGACCGCCCCGAGCCCGGCCAGTTGCGCCGCGCCTATGAGACATTTCTAGCGGATGACGGTCGCCTCGCTTGCGTGCAGGCGCGCCTGACCATCGACAATACCTGCGACAACTGGCTGACGGCGATGTTCACCGCGGAATATGCTGGCTTGTTCGACGTCCTGCTGCCGGCGCTGGCGCGCAGCAACCTGCCGCTGCCGCTCGGCGGCTCCTCGAATTACTTTCGCACCACGGCCCTGCGCGCGGCGGGCGGCTGGGACCCGCACAATCTTACCGAGGACGCCGACCTCGGCATGCGGCTCGTCCGCCTCGGCTACCGCAGCACCGTCATCGCATCCTCGACCTACGAAGAGGCTCCAGCAAAGCTTTCACCCTGGCTGCGGCAGCGCCGGCGCTGGTTCCAGGGCTGGATGC
>CAZTTL010000367.1:0-3296 GCA_964616635.1 uncultured Rhodoplanes sp.
GTGGTCGCGACCGACACCGAATCGAACACCGCATCGACCGCCACCCGCGAACCGCCATTGCCCTCGGGACGCTGCACGCCCAAAAGGATCTCGCGCTCACGCAGCGGGATGCCGAGCTTCTCGTAGGTGCGCAAAATTTCTGGATCGACATCGTCGAGCGACTTCGGCGCGACGAAAGCCTTCGGCGCCGAATAATAATAGATGTCCTGGTAGTCGATCCGCGGATACTCGACCTTGGCCCAGGTCGGCTCATCCATGGTGAGCCAGCGCCGATAGGCTTCGAGCCGCCACTCCAGCATCCACTGGGGCTCGTCCTTCTTCGCCGAAATGAAGCGGATCGTGTCCTCGGACAGGCCCTTGGGGGCCCTTTCGGATTCGATCGCCGTCTCGAACCCGTACTTGTATTGATCCACGTCGATGCTGCGGACCTGCTCGACGGTCTCATGCACGGCCGGCATGTCATTCCCTCCGCTGCGGTTTCAAGGACCGCGGGTTGGATTTGGCCTATGTTACGTGTCTTGACGCTGCGCGATCACCTACAGGTTGTCGTCCCATGAAATCGGTTCCCGGCAGCGTCAGGCAGCGACACTGCGTCCTCTCTTAGATAGTCCAGCAACAAGCTTCCTCCAAGCGGTTATGAAGGCTCCCACCTCGTGCTCCGTGGTCGCGGGCCCGATGCTGAGCCTGATCGCCCCGCTCGCAAGCGCTGCCGGCACGTTCATCGCCGCGAGAACCGGCGAGCCCGCGACCTTTCCGGACGAACAGGCCGAACCCGAGGATGCGGCAATGCCAGCGAGATCAAGCGCGATCAGCGCTGTTTCCGCCTTCAACCCCGGTACGGCAACCATGGTCGTGTTGGGCAGGCGCTCGACCTCCTTCCCGAAGATCACCGCCTCGGGTGAGGCGGCGAGCAACTGCGCTTCCAGTGTATCGCGCAGCGCGGCGATCCGTGCGGCGTCCCCAGCAAGCGCCGTGCCTGCCGCCTCCGCCGCCGCGCCGAAGCCAGCGATGCCGATGACGTTTTCGGTCCCGCCACGGGCCCCGCGCTCCTGTCCACCGCCCTTGAGCAGCGGCTCGCCGAGATGAACCGCCTCGCTGCGCTTGATGAGCGCGCCGACCCCTTTGGGGCCGCCCAGCTTGTGTGCCGAAATCGCCATCAGATCGGCCCCGAGAGCTTTGATGTCGCAAACGATTTTCCCGGCGGCCTGGACCGCATCGACATGCAAGAGCCCGCCGGCGGCGTGAACGCGCTCGGCTGCGGCCGCAACCGGTTGAACGACGCCGGTCTCGTTATTAGCGTGCATCAGCGCGACCAGCACGGCGGAGGTCAGACCAGTTGCCAGCGCCCCCTGAAGGCGCGCTTGCAGCACATCCAGGTCGACAATGCCCGCTGGAGTGACCGGAACGTCCTCGATGACATCGCGGCCGAAACGGCCACCGGTTCGCACCGAGGGATGTTCGATCGTCGACATCAGGAGGCGGCTGCACCCGGTTTTGCCGGGGGCCGGCGCCAGCGCCGGGGTCAAGGCCAATGCGTTCGCCTCGGTTCCTCCGGAGGTAAAAATCACGTTGCGGGGCTCCGCCCCGACCAAAGCCGCGACCTTTTCACGCGCCTCCTCGACGAGGTGGCGCGCCGCCCGTCCTTCGGCATGGGTCGATGAGGGATTCCCGACATAATCGAACGCGGCCGCCATCGCGGCGCGGGCCTCCGGCCGCAGCGGCGCCGTCGCGTTCCAATCGAGGTAGACACGTTCGCTCATGGTTCAGCCGACTCCCTTCGGGCCTCCGATCGATCACTCGCACGTGACGAAAACCTTGCTTTTCGCCCCGGTGATCATGGTAGACACGGGGGTCGCGCCGACACAGGGCATCTTCGCCTGGTCAACCCGTTAATGTCAGGCGCTACCCCGTCGTTAGAAGCACTGCTGGGCCGCCCGGAGACCGGCCGCGTCAGACGCAGCATATCGCGGCGCTGCCGCGCAAGAGGTCAAGAGGCATGCCTGAGGTTATTTTCAACGGTTCTGCCGGGCGAATCGAGGGGCGCTATCATCCCGCCCGCACCAAGAATGCGCCGATCGCCATCGTGCTGCATCCGCATCCGCAATTCGGCGGCACGATGAACCACCAGATCGTCTACCAGATCTACTATGCATTCGCGCATCGCGATTTCGCGGTGCTGCGCTTCAACTTCCGCGGCGTCGGTCGCAGCCAGGGTTCGTTCGATCACGGCCAGGGCGAGCTCTCCGACGCGGCCTCCGCACTCGACTGGGCGCAGTCGGTCAACCCAGAAGCGCGGAGCTGCTGGATCGCCGGGTTCTCGTTCGGCGCCTGGATCGGGATGCAGCTCTTGATGCGGCGGCCGGAGATCGAAGGATTCATCTCGATCGCGCCGCCCGCGAAACTCTACGAGTTCTCCTTCCTCGCTCCCTGCCCCTCCGCCGGCCTCATCGTCCACGCTGAGAAGGATGCCGTCGTTCCCTATAAGGACGTGGCCGGCCTCGTCGAGAAGCTCAAGACGCAGAAGGGTATCGTGATCGAGCAGAAGGTGATCCCCGGTGCGAACCACTTCTTCGATTCCCGTATCGAGCCGCTGATGGCGGCGATCACCGCCTATCTCGACCGCCGCCTTGCGTCGGTGGAGACGCGGCCCGAGCCGCGCGGGCGGCGGACGGGGTGAGTGGGCCGATCGCGCCGAGCGCTTCCATCAGACGCTTTTCGATGGACCACTAGACGCTTTTCGATGGACCACTCCTGCCGAACTTGATCCATCATTGCTGCAACAAACAGCCGCAGCTTTCTAGATGTATCCATCGGCTGACACGGCGCAGAACGATGCGCTCGAAACGATGGAACCGGTTTGAGGGCGTTGATGAGCAGCTACAAGTCCGAATTTCTGCGGGTGCTGGAGAGCCGCGGTTTCATCCATCAGGTTTCGGAACCTGGGGCGCTCGACGCGCGCGCAGCGTCGGGTCCCATTACCGCCTATATCGGTTTCGACTGCACCGCGCCTTCGCTGCATGTCGGCTCGCTCTTGCCGATCATGATGCTGTACTGGCTGCAACAAACCGGGCACCGCCCGATCGCGCTGATGGGCGGCGGCACCACGCGGGTCGGCGACCCCTCAGGCAAGGACGAAAGCCGGCGACTGCTAACGAACGAAGACATCAATAAGAATCTTGATGGCATTAAGACAATTTTCAAACGGTTCCTAAAATTTCACGCTCGCCAAAACAAGGCCGTCATCGTTGACAACGCTAAATGGCTGACCAAACCGAAATACGTCGACTTCCTGCGCG
>CAZTTL010000368.1:0-3289 GCA_964616635.1 uncultured Rhodoplanes sp.
ACGCTTTTCAGGCGTTCGCTTCGGCGGGTTCGCGCTTCGCCTCCGCTTTGGCATTGCGCGGCTTGCCCATCAGCGCCGGCTGGAACAGCACCGCGGCGCACATCGTGGTCACGAGCGAGAGCGCGAGAAGCTGACCCATGCTCGACGTGCCGGGATGGCTCGACATCCACAGACTGCCGAAGGCGGTTGCGGTGGTGAGCGCGCTCCATACCACGGCGCGGGTCAGGCTCGACTGCAGGAGATTGGTCTGCCCGGCGCGCCACGCCATGATGTAATAGATCTTGAAGGCGACGCCGATGCCGAGCAGCAATGGCAGTGCAATGATGTTGGCGAAATTCAGCGGCAGGCCGATCAGCACGCAGATTTCCAGCGTTATCACGCCGGCCAGCAGCAATGGCGCCAGCGTCAGCAGCACATCGCCGAAGCGGCGCAGTACGATCCACAACAGCAGCGCAATCGAAATCAGCGCTTGGATGCCGGCCTGGATGAAGGCGGACACCACCGTTTCCCCAGCCTTGAGAATGGTGATCGGCACGCCGGTTGCGGTTGGATAGATCTTGAGCACCGCGCTCGCGAATGACCGCAGCACCTCGGTATCATTGGGATTGCCTTTCGGCATCACATCGACGCGTACCCGCCCATCGCTGGTGACCCAGTCGCGCGTGAGCTGCTGCGGCAGCGTCTTCACCGTCACCGGCTCGGCCTTGAGATAGTTGCGCCAATCGTCGAGCACCGTGTCCAGCGGCGGCAGAAAGGCGGTCGCGGCCTTGGCGCGCATCGTCGCGTCGGCATCCGCGAGGCGGGTGAGATCAGCGGCGAGCCGCTTTGCCGCCGCGGCGCCCGGGCCGGTGCGCGCTCCCACGACCTCCAGCGTGAATGCGGCGGCCTTGCGTAACGCCGCGATGGTCTCCGCATCGCTCGGCCCTTTGCGCGGCTTGGTATTCAGTGCCGGCTCGAGCTTTTTCTTCAAGGCAGCGATGAGCGCGAGTTTCTGCTCCTGCTGGGCGGGGACGAAGCTCGACAGCGTCATCACCGTGCCGGCCTGCGGCAGCTCACGCAGGCGCTGCGCGGCCGTGGCCGCATCCGCCACCGAAGGCACCAGCACCGTGATGGCGCTGGCGCCGACCGCCGGATCGCTGCGCAGGTCGAGCAAAGTCGCCACCGACTCGACGTTCTTGTTGCGCAGATTGATCGGATTGAAATCGAAGGTGAGGTGGGTGAGCAGCGGCGCGCCCAGCAGCGCCAGTGCCGCCGTGCCGCCCACGACGGCGATGCGGTGCCGTTCGAGGAAGTGATCGACGGGCGCCAGCGCGCTGTAGCCGATCTCCTCCGGCTCGCCGGGCGGGCGCAGGATCGTGATGGTCGCCGGCAGCAGCGTGATGCTGGTGATGAAGGCGATCAGCATGCCGATGCCGGCAATGATGCCGAGCTCGGCAATGCCGGTATAGTCGGTCGGGGTGAAGGACAAGAAGGCGGCGGCGACCGCCGCGGCAGCGAGCGTCAGCGGTGCGCCGATTTTCCGCGCGGTCGCGAGCAGCGCGGTGCGCAGGTTATCGTTGGCATGGCGCTCGGTGCGGTAGCGCACCGCAAACTGAATGCCGAAATCGACGCCTAGTCCGATGAACAGGACGGCGAACGCAACCGAGATCGGGTTGAGCGCCCCGACCAGCCACAGGCCGATGGCCGCCGTTGTTGCGAGCCCGACCACAAGGTTAACCGTGACCGCGAGAATGAGCTTGCCGGAGCGCAGCGCGAGCCAGAGGATCAGCAGCACCACGGCGATCGTTGCTGCGGTGGCGCGGAAGGCGCCTTGGCGCAGCGTCGAAAACTCCTCGTCCGCCATGGCCACCGGCCCGGTCAGCCGCACCCGCGCCCGATAGGCGGCCGCAAGATCGAGCTCGCGGGCTGTGGCCCGGATCGCCTTGGCCGCGTGGCCCCCTGGTTCGAGCGAGGAGAAATCAAGTACGGGGCGGACATTGATCAGCCGCCGCAGGCGCTCCGGATCGCCGGCGCGCGCATTCATCATGACCTGCCAGGAGAACGAGGCCTGCCTGCCTGCGAGCACGTCTTCCGTCGTCTCCGCGGCGAGGTTGAGGCCGTGCGCAATATCGTCGAGCTGAACCAGATTGCCGCGCACGCCCGACATCGTCAGCGTGAGCACCTGCGTTAGTCCGCGCAGATTCGGATCGCCGACCAGCGTGCGCACGAGCGGCACCGCCTGCCCGACGACGTTCGTCGTCTGCGACAGTTGCTCGACCGACTGGAACAACAGTCCTTCGCGCGCGAAGAACGCGCTGCCGCCGACGTCCTCGACCGAATGGAAATCGGTCGTGTTCTGCTTGAGCTTCTGGGTCAGCGCGGTCGCCGCCAGGGCAGCGAGCTCAGGGGTCGGCGCATCGACAACCACCAGGATCGAATCGAAGCGGCCGGGAAAGGATTTCTCGAAATCAAGCTCGTGCTGGCGCCAGTCGAGCGTCGGCGAAAGCATCCTGTCGATGTCGGTATTGATGGCAAAATGCGTCGCGGCATAGTAGCCGCAGGCCAACGCCAGCAAGGCATAGCCGGCGACCACGAACGGGGCGCGTCTGACGCAGGCGCGTACGATCTTTACAATCGCAGAAATCAACATGGGCCTTGTGTATGCACGAAGAGATCAAAGTGGCGGATGGCGGATCGATCCGCGGCCCGACGCGACCGCACCGACGGCAGAATGAATTCGCGCGATTAGACTCGGCCGTGTGATTGACAATTGAGCCCTAAATGAGGTGGTTAGGATCCGGCTGTGTCCCGCGTGGAATCAATCGTGTCGATTTGGTCACGGGGGTGCCAAAGTCTGAGGCGCAGAGCTGGTTTTTCCATTGACCCCGCGAGTCCTGTTCTTTATAAGGACGCAACTTTTGCAATGGAAACCGTGCACATGCGCAATTTTATTGCGGTGGTAGTAGGAAAGCGCGTCGCTCGCGGGTCACCCTGATGATCCCAGCGGGCTGGCGCGCTTTTTGAGGGGCTCATGAGCCCCTTTTTTATTCCTGCAGTGGACGGCGAACGCAGTGGAGCTGACTGATGACACGAGAAATGACCGGCGCCGAAATGGTGGTCGAGACGCTTAAGGACCAGGGGGTCCGCCATATCTTCGGCTATCCCGGCGGGGCGGTACTGCCGATCTATGACGCGCTGTTCCACCAGGACGAGATTCGCCACATCCTCGTGCGCCATGAGCAGGGCGCCGTGCATGCCGCCGAAGGCTATGCGCGCTCGACCGGCAAGGTCGGCTGCGTGCTCGTCACCT
>CAZTTL010000369.1:0-3287 GCA_964616635.1 uncultured Rhodoplanes sp.
ACCCAATGCGAACATTGCCGCAGAGTCGCGCCGTCATGGTTCGTGGCGGCCCTCGGCCGCGTCGGTACCACCGGACTGCTCCCGCTAAGCCTTCGCAATTCCGGTCGGCTCAAGCTGAATCAATTCAGCCAATGTCAGAACAGGTGACCATGTCAGCTTCTGCCAAAAGTCAAGTGCCAGCTGGGTCGGCGACCCCGGTCGATCTGCGCGGGACATGGATTGTTTTCGCCATGACGGCGATCTGCATGACCGTGGTTGCCTATAACACCACGGCGGCGATCACGATCCTCCCCAAGCTTAAATCAGATTTCGACATGCGCCCGACCACCGGGCAATGGGTGATGACGATCTATACACTTGCGGCGGCAACCCTGGTGCCGATCTTCGGCGGGCTGGGTGATATCCTGCGCAAGGTTCACGTCTTCATTTTCGGGATGGCGGTCTTTGCTGTCGGCGCCCTCCTCGTGGCGACCTCACCTGACAGTATCGTCCTACTGGTCGGGCGGCTCTTGCAGGGTATCGGCGCCGGCACGATGGTCGGCAACTCGCTTGGCGTGCTCAGCGCCGCTACCCCGGAGAACAAACGCGCCTTCGTCTTCGGCCTCTGGAGCGGGATGATCTCGCTTGGGATGAGCCTCGGTCCGGTTATTGGCGGCCTGTTCGCCGAATACGCCAGTTGGCGGGGTATCTTTTTTCTGGATTTGGTTTTGCTTGCAGTCGCCGCCGGCTTTGCGGTCCCCGTCATCAGAAAGGATTACGTGCCGGACTCGCGCCCGCCCAATACGCGGTTCGATTATCTCGGCGGCGTGTTCATGATTTTCTTGCTTGGGCCGTTGACTTATGCCCTGAGCATCGGCGGATCAGCCGGCTGGACCAGCGCCCGGACGCTGATCTCATTCGCGATCGCAGTCGCTGCAGGCATCGTCTTCTTCTTGACCGAGCTGCGGGTCCAACAGCCGCTGGTCCGTCTTCACTATATGCTGCACCCGCGCTTCTTGATGTCGGCCCTCGGCATGGCGATCTGCGGCTACATGCTGCTGAACTTCTTTTTTTACTTCAATTTATTTGTGCAATCCGCCGATACCTTGAACATGTCGCCGGTCGTCGCCGGGCTGGCAGTCATGCCCTATTCCCTCGTGATGTTCGTGCTTTGCGTGACGGCGCCGCGGATCCTGGCGCCTTACAGCTTTCGTTGGCCGGTGACGATCGGCATGGCCCTCATGGCAGTCGCCTGTCTGCTGCTGGCCAAAACGACCAACACCACCGGCTATGGGGTGCTGTGGTGGAAGCTCGTTATTCTCGGGGTTGGATTCGGTTTGACATTTCCGCTGCTGCCGCGGGTCGGCTTGCGCCTGGTGCGCGAGCAGGACTCCGGCCAGGCTTCAGGGGTCATCAACACGTTTCTGTTCGTGGGTGCCACGATCGGCGTGGTGGTCGGCGGCATGGCGAGTGCGATTGCGGTTCGCTGGCAGTTGTCGGGCGTGATCGCAGCCTTGCCGATCGGGTCCTACGACCGCGAAGACCTGGTGAGGCTGGTCACGTACGGGTCTTCGGGGGAAATCCAAAAAATTCTTGGTAGCCTCGCATCCGCGCCAGCGAGCCATGCGATCGCAGCCGCATTGCGGACGGTGCAAGACGATGCGTTCGACGCCGCCATCCTGACCGGCGCCGTCCTCTGCGCGATCGGTGCCGTATTGGCGCTGTGGCTGATGCGAGGGCCGGTACCGGAACCGCGCGCCGCCGCAAAACTGCTGCCGGAGCATCAACTGACAGAGGCATAATGGTCGCGCGGGACGCTGAACCGTTCAAGGCGGTCAGCGTTGAACGATGGGAAGACCGACCCAGACTTTTAGCGCCGGAGTTCCAGATCCTGCGCTCCGGCGGAAAAGGCTACGACAAGGCGGAATACCTCGCCGGCGGCATGTCGAAGATCGATTCAATCGTCAGCGTACGGGACGTGGTGGCGACCGCGCACGGCGACTTGATGGTCGTCCGCTATGTGATCAGCCTGAAAGCATCGGCCGATGGCGCGGCGATGAAGCAAAGGCTGCCGCGCCTCTCCATGCCTCGCCGCGACGGCGATCGCTGAAACAGGAGCAGCGATGCAATTTGGCTGTCTTCGGGACCAAAGGATCCGATCCAGGGACACTGGGCACGCCGGCTCTTGAACCACAACGGATCAATTTGCGAAAGCAATCGACCGCGCGGCGCCGAGTGATGCCGCGCGGTCGGTACGTTCGGTCTGGAATGCGGTGCTCCCTTCCGCCCCACACTGCCGCTCGCTGCTTCAGGCGGCCCGTACCATCGCCAGGAACTTCTGTACCTCGGCTTTTAGGCAATTGCTTTCGCCGGCAAGCGACTGCGCCGAGGCCAACACCTGACCCGATGCGGAACTTGTTTCGCCGGCTCCGCGATTCACCTCGGTGATGTTGCTGGCAACCTGTGCCGTGCCTTGCGAGGCCTGCTGCACATTGCGAGCGATCTCGGCGGTGGCTGCGCCCTGCTCCTCGATCGCCGCCGCGATGGACGCCGCGATTTCTGCGATCCGATTGATTGTTGCACCGATTTCCTTAATCGCAGCGACTGAATCCTGCGTCACCGCCTGCATACCGGAAATCTGGGTTCTGATCTCGTCAGTCGCTTTAGCCGTCTGCGCGGCGAGCGCCTTCACCTCCTGCGCGACGACCGCAAAGCCCTTTCCTGCTTCGCCCGCGCGCGCCGCCTCTATCGTGGCGTTGAGCGCAAGCAGATTGGTCTGCTCGGCAATTGCCGTGATCAGCTTCACCACATCGCCGATCCGATTTGCCGCCTGCGACAGCTCCGTGATGCGCCCGTCGGTCTTCTCCGCCTGCCGCACCGCCTCGCTCGCGATCCGGCTCGACTCCTGCACCTGCCGGCTGATCTCCTGTACCGACGAGGTCATTTCGTTGGTCGCCGAAGCGACTGATTGCACATTGGCAGACGCCTGCTCGGAAGCGGCGGCAACAGTTCCGGAAAGATGCTGAGTCGTATCGGCTGTACTGGTCAACGTGCCGGCTGCCGCCTCAAGTTCGGTCGATGCTGAGGAGACCGTCTCGATGATCCCGCCCACCGCATGCTCGAATGACTCAGCAAGCTTGATCATCGCGGTCTTGCGGTCGGTTTCCAGCTTGCGATCGGCTTCGGCCTTTTCCTGCGCCTCGCGTTGCGCCTTCTCGATCGTCTTCATCCTGAACTTATCCATAGCGCGCGCCATCATCCCGATTTCGTCCTTGCGTCCAAGTCCGGGCAGCGCGAGGTCGAATCGT
>CAZTTL010000370.1:0-3272 GCA_964616635.1 uncultured Rhodoplanes sp.
CGCCGGCCGCGAAAGTTCGGCATCGGGTTCGACTTGCGCCAGATGACGTCGTTGAGAATCCAGAAGCCGAGGTCTTGCAGCGTCGCGCCGACGCGAAAGATGTTGTGATAGGAGCCGATCACCCATAGGGTTGCCGTCGGCTTCATCACCCGGCGGCAGGCCGTGAGCCAGGCACGGGTGAAATCGTCATAAGCGGCAAAGCTGTCGAACTTGTCCCAGGCATCGTCGACAGCGTCAACGCGCGAGTCATCCGGCCGTTTGAGGTCGCCCTGCAGCTGCAGATTATAGGGCGGATCAGCGAAGACGAGGTCGACGCTCGCCGCCGGCATCTTGGCGATCTCGGCGACGCAATCGCCGACCACAACCCGATGGGACGAGGGGGTTTCAGAATTTATGCGGGGCGCCCGAGAGGACGCCCCGCGACGCGTAGCACCCATTACGCAACTCTTACTCAGGCGACGCGATCGGCGACGCAAAACCTACAACCGACATCGAGGATCATGCCGTTCCAAGGTAAAAATCGACTTAATTGCGGCAGACCACTGGTGATGATTTTTACACGCGACCATATGATTGGCCGACGCACGGAACCATGAGTGCAGAAATCGATTAGCCTGTTTGCGCTGATCGGATGTCGCAAACCGCCACTCGAAACGGAGCAACGACGATGCGTTGGGAAAACCTGCCGGGCAGCGACAATGTCGAGGATCGCCGAGGCCAGAGTGGGGGTGGCGGCTTTGGCCTGCCGATGAGGCGCGGAGGCCTTGGCATCGGTACCATTGTCGTGCTGGGCCTCATCGGTTGGGCGCTTGGCATCGACCCGCGGCTTCTGATCGGCGGCGCCGAAGTGTTGACCGGTGGCCAGCAGCAGCAAACGCAGCCCTACGACCGGTCGGGCGGCGCGACGAAGACCGGCCAGCCCGACGACCAGATGGGCAAGTTCGTCTCCGGCGTGCTCGGCAGCGCCGATATCGAGTGGAAGGAGATATTCGCCAAGGGCGGAAAGCAATATCGTGGGCCGAGGCTCGTACTCTATAATGGCGTCACGCGTCAGGCCTGCGGGGGTGTCGCGCAGAGCGCGATGGGGCCGTTCTATTGTCCGGCGGACCAGAAGGTTTATCTCGACACCTCGTTCTTCCGCGATATCGAGCAGCGCTTCCGCGGCTGTCAGGTCGGCTCACCCTCCTGCAAATTTGCCCAGGCCTATGTCGTTGCGCATGAAGTCGGCCATCACGTGCAGAATCTGCTCGGCATTCTCCCGAAGGTGCAGCAGCGCCAGCGCCAACTTTCGCGCGCGGCGGCAAACCAGCTTCAGGTGGCGGTCGAGCTGCAGGCCGACTGCCTTGCCGGCGTGTGGGCCCGCGGTGCCGATGAGAAATGGAAGGTCATCGAGCCGGGGGACATTGAGGCGGCGATGCAGACCGCGGCGGCAATCGGTGACGACCGGCTGCAGAAGCAGTCGCGCGGCTATGTCGTGCCGGACTCGTTCACCCACGGCAGCTCGGAGCAGCGCCAGCGCTGGTTCATGGCCGGCTTAAAGAGCGGCTCAATTTCCGCCTGCAACACCTTCCGCGCCGCCAATCTCTGATATTGTGAGGGTCGATCTTCTCCAAAACGCAGGATCGACCCTCATGCCGGGACTAGATGACAGCCGCCAATTCGTGCCGCTGAAGATCGCGGTGCTCACCGTCTCCGATTCCCGTGGCCTTGCCGACGATACGTCGGGCGCGACGTTGGCGGAGCGCATCGTTGCCGCCGGTCATGCCGTTGCCGATCGGGCGATCGTTCCCGACGACATTGCCGCGATCCGCCGCCGCGTCGAGACCTGGATCGCCGATGCGGAGATCGACGTCGTGATCACCACTGGCGGCACCGGCTTCACCGGTCGTGATGTCACGCCCGAGGCGGTCGAACCGCTGTTCGAGAAGAAGATGGATGGGTTCGCGACGCTGTTTCTGCTGATCAGCTTTCAGAAGATCGGAACCGCCGCGATCCAGACGCGGGCGACCGCCGGCGTCGCGCGCTCAACCTATATCTTCTGCCTGCCCGGCTCGCCCGGCGCCTGCAAGGACGCCTGGGACGGTATTCTCTTGCATCAACTCGACTACCGCTATCAGCCGTGCAATTTCGTGGAGATCATGCCGCGTCTCGATGAGCATTTGCGCCGCCCGAAGGCCAAAGGCGCGACGGCTTGAGCAGGCGATCGCGCTTGTGGTCACGAGCAAAGCGCAACAGGATTTTTCCGGCGAAATGGACGCCGGCCCGCCGCAGATAATGCGATCAGGCAAAAAGAAATAGCGTAAGCCTTAACCCCCCGCGAGGTCGTGCTCCCAGGTTTCGCCGATCAGCTCGTAGCCGAAGCTGCAATGCGGCGCTTGGTGCACGAGGCAGAAGCCGCAGGACTCGTAGAGCGCCCGCGCTTCGGTGAGAATGCTCTGCGTCCACAGCGTCAGGCGGCGATAGCCCGCCTCGCGCGCAAAGCGGATGCATGCCTCGACCAGCCGCCGCGCGAGACCAAGGCCGCGCGCCTGTGGTTCGACCAGCAGCAGCCGCAGCTTGGCGGTCTTTTGCTCATCCCCCCTCACCACGAACACGCAGCCGACCGGTGTGCCGTCCATTTCCGCAATCCAGCAGCGCTCGCGCACGGCGTCATAGTCACGCAGGAAGGTGTGCACGATCTCGGCGATCAGAACTTCGAAGGGCGCTCCCCAGCCGCGTTCCTCGGCATAGAGCCGCGCATGGCTTTCGAGCACATAGCCCATATCGCCGGTTCGATGCTCTCGCAGCAGCACGGCCGGAGCGCGAGCCGCATCAGGCGCGAGCGCAGTCTCGATCGTCCGCATCGCTGCGATGAGATGCGGCTGGCGCGGCGCCGGCACGCGGGCAAGCATCGCGGCGACGAGCTCATGCGAGCCATGGTCGAGCTTGGTGAAAGCCGCTTTGCCCTTGGCACTGAGCCCGAGCAGCGTCTGCCGGCGGTCATGCGGCGATGTCTTCCTGGTGACCAGGCCGGCTGTGCTCAAGCCCTGCAGGAGCCGGCTGAGATAGCCGTGATCGAGGCCGAGCGCGGCGGCAACCGTCGTCGCGGTCGCTTCCTGCGCCCGGCCGATCTCGTAGATCACCCGCGCCTCGGTCAATGAGAACCGGGTGTCGACCATGCCGTCGCGCAACAGGCCGATCTGGCGCGTATAGAAGCGGTTGAAGCGGCGCACCGCGTCGACCTGCGCGGCGCTGGGTTGGGGCGCGTCCATGCCATTCCCCCGGGGCAAACA
>CAZTTL010000371.1:0-3257 GCA_964616635.1 uncultured Rhodoplanes sp.
CTAGTGGCTTCTGAGCCCCGCCCGATACCACCGCAGGAGAGTCGACGACACGACTCGACACAGCCCTTCGCCCACGAGCCTATTCAGAGATTCTCGATTACGGTTTTCAATCTCGCCCGGATGGTTTCCGCCGCGTGCCGTAATCTCGAATTATCGATGGCCTGCATGGACGCGACTGGATCAATCGCGGCGACCTCGATGTTGCCGCCAGCGACCTCTTGCACGACGACGTTGCAAGGCAGCATTGTTCCAACCTTGTCCTCTATTTGCAAAGCCTCATATGCTACCGCTGGGTTGCACGCGCCTAAGATGCGATAATTGTGAAAATCTACGCCAATCTTAGCCTTCAGCGTCTGCTTGAGATCGATCTCGGTGATGATTCCGAAGCCCTCTTCGTTCAGCGCTTCGATCGTGCGCCGAACCGCTTCGTCAAAGCTCGCTGACAAGGTCTTGGAGAAGTAGTAGGTCATCGTGATTTCTCCCGCGACATTGGGCCGGGTGCAGAAAGTCGTCGGAGCAGCACTCCTAGAGAAGCTCCGACGAGATGATTGCCGCAATTATCTCATTGATCTGACACCATCAACAGGCCGACTCGTTACCGCCTGAACCCTGCCTGATACCATCGCAGGATCGTCAGGCAAGGTCACTGAAATCACACGCCGGACGCAGGAGCTCGAGGCGGTTGTCGCAGCGCCGACGCATGAATTGTATGGTGCGCCCGGTCCGCGCAAGGTTCTTGGAGTTCGTCACCAAACCTCGTTTGCCCTACGAGTTTGGCGACACCTCCGTGATCCATTTTGCGACCTCGGGCCATGCCTGTTCGAGGGTCTTCTTGCCCATGAACAGTCCGATATGGCCGCCCGGCACCAGCTTCTTGACGATCTTGTCTTTTGGCGTGCTCAGCCGTTTGTCGGCCTCAAACACTTGGGGATACGGGGTGATGTCGTCACCTTCGCCGGCCAATAGAAAGGTCGGACAAATGATGTCGTGCAGCCCGATCTTGCGGCCGAGCGCCACGAAGTCGCCCTTGCAGAATTCGTTATTCTTGAAGATGTGTTCGATGGCCTGCAAGTACCAACGACCAGGCAGGTCAAGTGGGTGTTCATACCATCGCGCGAACTCATCGCGCGCTTTAAGGAACTTGGGATCCTCGACGTTTTCGTACAGATCAACGTAGTTCTTGAGGTAATGCACTTCGGGATGCATCGCCTTCCAGCCGGCGAGCATGAATTTGCCGCGCATCAGGCCGCCGCCCATTTGAACCAGGCTTTCGAAGAAGCTCATCGGTTGCTCTTTGGCAATTCTCTTGATGAAGCCATCGCCGGCATCAGCGTCGAGCGGCGTGCCGGCAGCCACCAAGCACGCGGCTTTGTCGGGATAGCGCGCCGCGTACATGCCCGCCATCCAGCCACCCTGGCACAGGCCGACCAGGTTCACCTTGCCACCAAGGTCGTCGACATAGGCGTTGATCCTGGCGAGGTAGCTGTCGATGTCGAAATTCTTACTTTCGATGGTCGCCGACTTCCAGTCAGTGACCAGGACGCGGCGCAGCCCGCCCGCCTGCAAAGTCTCGACCAGACTCTGCCCTTTGGCGTAGTCGGCGATGGTCGAGGTGTGCCCGGCATAAGGCGCATCAACCAAGGTCGGTACAATCGTCTTATCTGCGCGCACCTTCGGGTCTGAGAAATCGCGCAGGCGCATGACATCGCCTTCGTACAGGATATCGTTCTTCGTCGCCCAGACCGGCTCGAGGATCACCTCCTCGGTCATCACCTCATCGACAAAGTCGAGATTGCGCTTGTAGAGCGCCATTCCCTCTTCGCCCATTTCTGCAGCCATCGTCAGCGGCCAGAAGAAGGGCACGCTGTGCTCGAATTTTGGTGTCTGCTTGGTCTCCAGCATCTCCCGTCCTCTCTCATGTTCTGGCGAGGTCAAAGCCGACGAATCGGCTCGCCTGCGTGCTGCGAGCAGATCGTTTCATAGCGCGGTAAGCGCAAGCGTATGCCGCGCGATCATCAATTCCTCATTTGTCGGGATCGCAAAAACCGACACTCGGCTATCGCCGGCGCTGATGCGCGGACCGTTGGCGGCATTTGCCTTGGCGTCGACCGTGACGCCAAGCCAGCGAAGATTCTCGCAGACTTTGGCCCGGACCAGGGGCGAGTGCTCGCCGATGCCGGCCGTAAACACCAGCGCATCGAGGCCGCCGAGCACGGCCGTGTATGCGCCGATGAATTTGACGATGTGATAAACGAAGTAGTCGATCGCCTCGGCTGCTTCCGGCGCCTTGCTGTCCTCAAGCTCGCGCATGTCGCCACTGATGCCAGAGATGCCAAGCAGCCCCGACTCCTTGTAAAGCAGCTTCTCCAGCCCGGCCGGATCCATCCGGTCGGCCTTCAACAGATGCAGCAGGATGCCCGCATCGATTTCACCGGTGCGGGTCGACATCGGAAGGCCCTCGATCCCGCTGAATCCCATCGACGTCTCGATGCTCTTGCCGTCGGCCATGGCGCAGATGCTGCAGCCGCCGCCGAGATGGGCGGCGATTACGCGGCGGGCACCCGGCGCGTATTGCGGCACTTGCCGGCTGATATAGTCGTAGGAAATCCCGTGATAGCCCCAGTGCCGCAGATTGCCTTCGCGATACTTGTGCGGTAACGCGTACATCTGAGCGAGTCTCGGCATGGTCCGGTGGAATGACGTGTCGAAACACGCCACCTGCGGCATCGAAGGACTTGCCTTGAGCACGGCGCGAATGGCGGCGATTTCATAGGGCTGGTGCGAGGGCTCGAAAGCGCATAGCGCATCGAGATCGGCGAGCACCTGATCGGTGACCAGCACCGGTCTTTCGTAATTAACCCCACCGAGGACGACGCGGTGACCGGCCGCGGCGAACGCCACGTCGCTCAGATGCTCATTGAGCCAACTGAAAATATATTTCAGTGCGCCGTCCTGATTGAGCGGGTGCTCAGTCCCCCAGTCATGGGCGTCAACCGGCTTGCCGTCCGCACCCTTGGCGACGAAGCTTGGATGGCTGCCGATCCCCTCGACCTGCCCGCGGCAGACAACGCTCAAATCGTCGCCGCCTTCATGCCGGTAACCGGCAAACTTTACGCTGGTCGAGCCGCCATTGATAACGAGAATGCCTTTGCGCTTGCTCATCATTCACTCACCGCGGGGTGCAGCAGCGTTGGATCCTTTGCCGTCGCATCGGCGAAAAGCACGGCGAGCGCGGTCGAAAACATCCGCGTGTCGGC
>CAZTTL010000372.1:0-3244 GCA_964616635.1 uncultured Rhodoplanes sp.
TCGGCTTGATGATGCGTGAAGGCTTGCTCAAGGAGAACATCGACGGCGAGGCGCTCGACTGGGCGCACAAGCGTCTGCTCGGCCGCCCGGAGGCGCGCAAGATTCTGATGATGATCTCCGACGGCGCGCCGGTCGACGATTCCACTTTGTCGGTCAATTCCGGCAACTATCTCGAACGCCACCTGCGCTACATCATCGAAGACATCGAGCAGCGCTCGCCGGTCGAGTTGATCGCGATCGGCATCGGCCATGACGTCACGCGCTACTATCGGCGCGCCGTCACTATCGTCGATGCCGAGGAGCTGGGGGGCGCGATGACGGAGAAGCTCGCCGAGCTGTTCGAAGAGCCGGCGGCCGAGCCGCCGCGCCCGACCCGGCGGCGGCTCGACGCGTGAGAACTCCGGCCGTCCGGTTGCAATGGCGAGCCCTTGCGCGCGCGGCGATCGCCGCGATTGTTCTGCTGAGTCTTGCCGCGCCGGCCGTCCCGTCGCCGCCGAACCTTTCGACGAATCTCGGAACGCCGATTGTGGTCACGGCGCGCGCCATCCCGGCAATTCTCCCGGGCAAGCCGGACCAGTTGCGGGTCGGGCATGTTTTGTATCGCGGCGGCCTCGAGCTCACCTCGCCGACCAGGGATTTCGGCGGGCTCTCAGGACTGCGGATGGCGCCGGATGGCGCGCATTTCGTTGCGCTGACCGACAAGGGATTCTGGTTCACCGGCCGGATCGTCTATGACGGGACACGACCGGCTGCTGTCACTGACACGACGATGGCGCCAATGCTCGGACCTGACGGGCGACCGCTCGCCGCGCGGCGTTGGTACGACACAGAAGCGCTCGCCGCGGATGTCGGCACGCTCTATGTCGGCATCGAGCGCGTTCACCGGATCGTCAAATTCGACTTCGCCCGTTGGGGAGTCGCGGCGCGCGCGCGGCCGATCGTGACGCCCTCTGCGATGCGATCGATGCCGTCCAATAAGGGGATCGAGGGGCTCGTTTTCGTGCCGAAAGGCTTAGCCCTCGCCGGCACGCTGATCGCGTTCTCTGAGCGGAGCCTCGATCGCGCTGGCAATCTGCGCGCCTTTCTGATCGGCGGGCCGAAGCCGGGCGCCTTCACGGTCCGCCGTACCAACGACTTCGATATCAGCGACGCCGCGCTGCTGCCGGGTGGCAATGTGCTGGTGCTCGAACGGCGCTTCTCCTGGGCCACAGGCGTTGCCATCCGCATTCGCCGGATCGCGCTGTCGTCGATCGCGCCGGGAGCCGTCGTCGACGGCCCCGTGCTGTTCTTCGCCGATTTGGGCTTCGAGATCGACAATATGGAAGCGCTCGGCGTGCACCGCCTTGCCTCGGGCGAGACGGTGCTGACGATGCTGTCCGACGATAACTTCTCGCTGCTGCAGCGCACGCTCCTGCTGCAGTTCACGCTGCTTGATGAGTGACGCAGCGTATTTGCTAGAAAAAGTCAATGTCCACAATCTATGGCTGCTCTCTAAGTCCCGGCAGGCCGCCCGACTTAATACGTTTAGGCTATTCGCTCACTGGTCTCCTCAAATCTTGTACTGA
The DNA here is from genome assembly GCA_964616635.1 of uncultured Rhodoplanes sp. Lineage (GTDB taxonomy): Bacteria > Pseudomonadota > Alphaproteobacteria > Rhizobiales > Xanthobacteraceae > Rhodoplanes. The sequence goes on from CAZTTL010000372.1 coordinate 1,566, forward strand.
GCAATTAGTATCCCCGTCGGGAAAGTTAACGTCCTAGTATTATTCTATTGCTAATTCGACAGAATCACGATTCGAATCTGATGATTCCCTGCGTTCGTCGCCTTCACGATGAGTTTCAGGACAACCAGCATATCGCTGAATCGATAACGATCGTGCCCGCAGGTCGGAGAACCCGAGCGGTCAATGCGGTTCTGGTCGGAATACCGAAATAACCGCGAGTTCACGGGATCGCCGGTCGAACGGCACCCGCAAGACCTAAAACGTAAACGCCCATTCTTGCTGGGAGGGAACCATGGCATTTTTTCATCGCAGCGCTGCGCCCGTCGTGCAATCACGCACAGAGGAGCACTCACCATCGGTCGACAATTCACGCCTGCTGGCGGTACTGGCCGCTTTAATGGCAAGGCACCCTGAGCTCGACCTCGACGGTCTGGCGCCCGACATCGCCGACGCACTGCGTAGCGCCCGCGCCGCTATAGCGGCGACTGATGAGCGCAGCTTGCGGCAGACAGTCGACTTTTCCATTCAAGCCAGCGAGGCCATGGCGGCAACAGCGCGCATCACCGGCGAAATCCGCGATACCGACGGGAAAGCGCAGCGCATCGCCAGTGGCGTGGAGGAACTCACCGCCTCGATCAGCCAGATTTCCAGTACCGCGAATAATGTCGCGACCTCGATGGACACCGCGAAAGAGGCGATGTCTGCCGGGGCGACCGCAACGCAGGAGGCGGCGGAGTCGAGCCGAACCATCGGCCAATCGTTCGGCCGGATGTCTGGTGCTGCCGACCAGTTGGCCGCCGCCGCCAGCCAGATCGCGACCTTCGTGACGACCATCGACGGCCTTGCCCAGCAGACCAACCTCCTTGCGCTTAACGCCACGATCGAAGCCGCACGCGCCGGCGAGGCCGGCCGCGGCTTTGCCGTGGTCGCTTCCGAGGTCAAAGCATTGTCGGGGCAGACGCAGAAGGCGACCGACGACATCCGCGCCCGCATCGCGCGCCTGGAAGCCCATGTCCAGGAGGTGATGGAGAGCACGCAGGAGGTGCGCGCCTATGTTGAGCGCAGCATTCAGCAGTCGGAGGCGGCCCGCGAGCAGATCGAGCAGGTGCGCGCGATTGTTGCCGACAATGCCGGGCAGATGGGTGAGATCGCCGGCGTGATCCGGCAGCAGAGCGAAGCCGTCGCCGAGATCGCGGGCGGGGTCAATGCGATTGCCGGCCATGTCAGCGTAGCCACCCAATACGCCAACCAAGCGATTGCGGCGGTCGCGGCTTCGGAAGGGCTGATCAACGAGCTGTTCGGTGATCTCGAGCAGCGCAACATCCCGCGCTACGTGCTCCACCGGGCGAAATCCGATCACCTGCTATGGAAGAAGCGGTTGTCGGAGATGCTGGTCGGGCTCAACAGTCTGAAAGCCAGCGAATTGTCGGACCACCACCAATGCCGGCTCGGCAAATGGTATGATGCCGTGACCGACGCCGCCGTCCACGACGATCCAGCATTCAGGGCGCTGCTCGGGCCGCATGAGGATGTTCATCGCTACGGCCGTGCCGCTGCCCAATGCCATGCGCACGGCGATCGGGCCGGTGCTATGGCGGCACTCAGCGAGATGGAGAAGGCTTCGCAATCCGTGCTGCAAGGGCTCGACCGGCTGCTGGCGCGCTGTTGAGGCGTGGCCC
>CAZTTL010000373.1:0-3218 GCA_964616635.1 uncultured Rhodoplanes sp.
CCACCCCGCGGGTCGCAACCTGGCTCGCCGCCGCCCGCCCGGCATGGCAGGTGTCGAGAAACAACAGCGCCTTGCCCGCCAGACCCTGCAGCGTCCGGCGCAGATCATCCTGCGATACCGCCCGTGTGCGCAGGCTGTGCATATTGGCGTCGGCCGGCAGGAACCAGTAGTTCTGCCTCTCATCCGTCACCGCATGGCCGGCTAGAAAGATCAGCCCGACGTCGCGGCTGGTCACCTGCTTCTCCAGCCATTCCAGCGCCTCCACCACGCTGATGCGCGTCACTTGCCGGTCGGTCGCAGCCTTCACCACCACGTCGCCATAGAGCCCGCCCTTCTGGCTCTCCAGCGCCCGCGCAAAGTCGCGCGCGTCCTTCGCCGGCAGCCCAAGCTTGAGGTCCGCCTCGGCATAGTCGCTCACCCCCATCACCACGGCATAAAGCTTGGGCTTGAGCAGGTCGGCCGCGACCGACGGCTTGCCGCCGGCATAGCGCAGCTTCACCCGCGCCGCCGCGCTCGCCAAATCCCCCGCCCGCGCGATCAGCGCAATCTCCACATCCGCCTGCGGAACCGGCACCGTGATGCTGCGGCGCTCCTCGCCCTTGGTCTCGGTCCGGCCCAGACCCCGCGTCTCAATCGGCCGGCCGTCGACCAGCACGTCGACCCGGTCGATCGGCAGGCCCGAGGGCGAGCGCAGCGTATAGGACACCTCGACATTGGCGCCCGCGAACGGCGTGCCCGGCGCCGGCGTCAGAAGGGTCACCACCGGCGGCAGGCGCGCCCCGACGCTCGACGTATCCGCCCGCCGCCGCGCCGTCGTGTTCGCCTGTTTGACCGCCGCGTCCTCGTCGAGCGTGTCGAGCACCGCCTGCACAATGTCGGGACGGTTGAAGCGATCGCGGAAGCGCGACGCCGGGAAGAAGTCGGCCGCCTGCTCCCAGCCGCGATTGACATGCCAGCCGATCATATCCTCAGCCCCGGGCGAGGCCATGTAGTAGCCCGACGGCGTCCACGCCACCCAGCGCTTGTCGTTCTTGTTGACGAACAGCGCCAGCAGCTCCTCGCCGTCGCTCATCCGGTGCCACCGGATGGTCCCGTCACCATAGGCCGCAACAACCAGACGCCCGTCGCCCGTGATGTTCACCCCCCAGGCGATGCTAGGCGCGGGCTTTCGCCACTGCTTGCGGCCGTGCGGGTCGTAGGTCCGCAACCACCACTCCGTCCCGAGCACGAAGCGCTTGGTGTCGGGCGCGATCGCCAGCGCCCGCGACCTCTCGTATTGTTCGAGCTTTAGCGGCTTGCCGGCGAGTTTGGGGATCGTCGTGTCTTCCCAGTCGCCGACCGATATCCCCGTCGTGCGTGGTGCCGCAAGCCCGGGTGCATTGGCGCCCTCGGTCAGGGTCCCGCGCACGAGGTCGAACAGTGCCGGGCGGGCACCCCCAAGCCCGAGGCCGAAGCGAACCTGGCGGCCGTCGCGCGTCGCCTGGAAGGCGTCGCGGAGCTTGTTTCGCATATCGACCGCGACGCCCGCTTTGCTCAGGCGCACGCCGCCGTCCGGCCCGAGCAGGGCGAAGGCAGGATCGGCCGCGCTCACCGCGAAACCGGCGCCGCAGGGCAGGATAGACAGGATGGTGTTCCCAGCGATACTCTGCTCGCGTCGCTTCCCGCGTCCGCCCTGGTCCCAGATGACGACGGGGCCTCGGGTCCCGTACGTCCCGCCGGCCATGAGCCGCTCGCCGTCTGCGGACCAGGCGACGCTGAAAAGATTCCAGTTCGCAATCCCCTTTGTATCCGCGGCAAACAGAAACCTCAGATCGGAGGTGCGATAAACCTCGACTTGCGTGCTGTCGTCGAATCCGACCGCGACGCGCTCCCCCGACGGGTCCACGGCAACGCTGTAGGGTCGTTTGCCGCCACGGGTCGCGATTTTTTTCACCAGCTTGAAGCCGCGGTCATAGCCCCGCAGAAACCCGTCATACGCCGCCGTGTACAGCCGCCCGTCCGGTGCAAAGGCGGCGCCGTAACTATCGGCACCATAGTCCTTGTCCTCGGCAACGACCGTCAGGCTCCGCATGTCGATCACGCGGACGCCCTCGCGTGATCCCAGCGTCGCCGCGAGATAGTGGCCGTCCGGCGAGAACGCGAGGTGCCTGATCACGTTCTCGAACGCCCCGACCCGCGCTTGCAGCGCCCCCGTGGCAGCGTCAAACAGATAGACACTGTTTGCTGAAGGGTCTGCGTCCCAGCCCCCCGCCGCCACCAGGGTCCCGTCCGGTGATACCGCCACCGCATAGACCTTGCCGTCATCCCCTGGGCCGATCGGCGGCCGCAACGTCTGCAGGAGCTTTCCCTCGGGCAGCGACCACAGCCGCACCGTCTTGTCGTGCGACCCGGTCGCCAGCAGTCGGCAGGCGCGGTCGACCCCGATTCGTCGTATTAGCGCTGTGTGCATGCCGGTCTCGATGCGTAGCATCGGGTCCATCACCGGGCAGATTTTCTGGGCTTTTTCGACGGCCGAACTCGCCCGTCCGTCGATCGCACCGGTGTAGCAGCCGGCATCCGCGAGCCGTCGTTGAAGCGCTGCGATCTCCTGCGCATCCATGCTCGCAAGGTTGCGCGCCACGGCGGCGGGCGCCGTAACCGATACAGCAGCGAAGACGATCAGCGCCCAGGCGAGACCACGGCTCGCCGCGGCGCGCCCCACCCCGTAAAAGGCCCGACGCATCGATGATGAAAGAGCCATGACGTGCTCCGTATAGCCTGACGGCGTTTTCGTCGCGCCTTCGTCACCACCAGGACCAACGCGTGCAGTCATTCTGCACTGCACGCTATTCTGCCGCAGGCTTGGCCAGATTCAAGCCCTCTTCCCTCCCATCGGTTTGTAAAGGTCCCCGGCGTGGTTCTTTGAACCGAGAGACGGGGCTGCACCGAAGGTGCTCTGTCTCACCAGGCCACCTACGCTGTTCGCTCTCGCCGACTCGCTGATCGAGTACTTGCGTAACCGCGCGCATCGTTTTTGTTGCCCTGCATGAGTCCGAAACTGTGCAGGTTTTCGAACGCCGGCTATGACAACGACATCCATGGGCTAATGCGGCCGGCGTTCGAAAAGCGCCAAGGCACGAAGTCGCGGGAAGTTAGGGAGAAGCGGTGCCGCGGGCGCTATGGGGATTAGATGTCAGCACCGGCTTCGATGGCGGGCGCGACGCCGGCACGAGGCGATC
>CAZTTL010000374.1:0-3208 GCA_964616635.1 uncultured Rhodoplanes sp.
TCAAATCACCATCACGTCGGGGTCGGGCGTCGTGCGGTAGAGGCGCTCGACATCGGCCTTGCGGCAGTCGAGGGCGCGGCGCTGGTTGATGTAGCCCTTGTCGGTGATCTCGTTGAGGTCGATCGAGGGCGCATCGGCAAGCAGCATCATCCGGCGAATGCGCGTGCTCGAGCTTGCATGCTCATCGTTCCAGCAGGCAATCGCCGAGGCGACATGCGCGCGCACGGTCGGATGGCGCACGAGCTCGGCCGGCGAGGCAGGCGCGTTGGCGCCGAGCAGCGCCTGGCAGCCGCCGACATTGAGCCAGGCCAGCGCGCCGACATATTCACGGTCGGCGCCGGTAATGACAGCGTCCTGGATCACGGGCGAGCACGCGCCGATCGCGCCGACGCGCAGCGAGCCGACATGCACCCAGGTGCCGGTGGTGAGCTTGAAGTCCTCGGCGAGACGGCCGTCGAACACGATCCCCTTGGCGGCGTCGAGCGGGTCGGCGAGGCGCACGGCGTCGCCCGGCCGGTAGAAACCTTCCTCGTCGAATACCTGCGCGGTGAGCTCTGGGCGCTTAAAGTAACCCGGCATCACGTTCGGCCCGCGCACCCGCACCTCGATCTTGGCCTCGGTCGGCACCAGCTTGAGCTCGACGCCGGGCACCGGCACGCCAATCACGCCGGCGCGGTCGATCAGGAAATGGCACGAGGTCGCGAGCGGCGCGGTTTCGGTGCCGCCCCACGACGCGGTCATCGGAATGCGCTCGCCGGTGGTGCGTACCGCGAGCGTTTCCAGCCGCGTCCACAAGTCTTGGGGTAGCGCCGCCGCGGCATAGAAGATCAGCCGCAGATCGGCAAAGAACGAGCGCGCCAAAACCTCGTCCTTTTCCAGATGGGGCAGCAGCGCCGCATAGCCCGCCGGCACGTTGAAATAGACCGTCGGCGAGACTTCGGAGAGATTGCGCACGGTCTCGCCGACCAGCGCGGGCACCGGCTTTCCGGCATCGATATAGAGCGAGCCGGCGTGGCGCAGCACCATGTTGAAGTTGTGATTGCCGCCGAAGGTGTGGTTCCACGGCAGCCAGTCGACCAGCACCAGCGGCTGGTCCTGCAGGAATGGCCACACCTGCACGATCGCCTGCTGGTTTGCGGTGAGCATGCGATGGGTGTTGATCACCCCCTTGGGCAGGCCGGTCGAGCCCGAGGTGAAGAGGATTTTGGCAATCTGGTCGGGGGTGATGCCGGCCACCGCTGTTTCGAGTGCCTGAGCGGGGAAGGTGCGGGTCAGCGCGGCGAACGGGGTGACGCCATCGAGATTGGCGCCGTTCGCGCTCGCGACCACCTCCGTCCCGGCGAGGTCGAGCGCCGCAAGCGCCCTGGCGAACGGGCCGGTGTCCGACACGTAGACCAGGCCCGGCGTCAGAATGTCGTAGATGTATTTGAGGTTCTTGTGATCCTGGCTCTGCAGCGAATAGGCCGCGGAGATGGGGGCGACCGGCACGCCGGCGCTCATCGCGCCAAGCGCGAGCAGGGCATGGTCGATGGCATTGCCGGAAAGGATCATCACCGGCCGCTCGGCCGAGAGACCCCGCTGGATCAGCGCGGTGGCGATCGCATCGACGGCGCGGCGGGCCTCCTCATAGGTGATCTTGCGCCAGCAATCGCCCTGCCGCTCGGCGAGAAACACGCGGCTGGGCGCCGTCTCCACCGCCGTGCGAAAGACGCGGACCAGGGAGGGTTCGTGCGGCTCCAGCGGGGCCTTCGCGCGCAGCACAACCGTGCCGTCGGGCGCGTCGGTGCGCTCCAGATCGACCGGCGCGAAATTGATCGGACGCACCGGTGCGGGCTCCGACGGAGCGTACGCATGCGCCGCCTGGGCTTGGCTTGCCATTTCTCGTTCCTCCCTGCAGCGATCCGGTTTTCCGGATTCATTGGTTGGCTATGTTCTTATTCACACCTCGCTGTCGTCAAGTTTTCCTTGCTGCTTCGTGAAGAACTCAAGCGCCGCGGGACTTGTCCCATTCGGCGAAGGTCGAGCCTTCGGCGGCGAGTTTCGCGAGCAGTGGCGCGGGGGTCCAGTATTGCGGATCGAGGATGCTCTTGAATTCGAGAAGGCGGTCGTGAATGACTTTGAGTCCGACCGTATCGGCATAGAACATCGGGCCGCCGCGATAGCGCGGGAAACCATAGCCCGAGGCATAGACGACGTCGATGTCGCCGGCCCGCAGCGCCACGCCTTCCTCCAGCAGCAGCGCACCCTCATTGATCATCGAGAAGAAGCAGCGCTCCTGGATTTCCTTGCGGGAGGGATTGCGGCGCTCGACGCCGAGGCGCTTGCCTTCCTCCCAGAACATCTCGTTGGCTTCCGGGTCGGACATGCGCTTGTGGCCAGGATTGTCATAGCGGTAATAGCCGCGCCCGGTCTTCTGGCCGAGCCAGCCGCGCTCGGTCAGGAGGTCCGAGCAGCGGTAGAAGCCGGGGTCGTTCGGCAGCAAATGCTTGCGCTCGCGCCGGGTCGACGGGCCGACCTCGACGCCGGCCATGTCGAACACCGCGAGGATGCCCATGGCCATGCCGAAATCTTCCAGCGCGCCGTCGACCTGCTCCGGCGTCGCTCCTTCCAGCAGGCAGTGTTCGGCCTCGCGTGCATAGGGGTCCATCATGCGGTTGCCGATGAAGCCGTAGCTCACCTTGGAGACGACCCCGACCTTGCGGATCTGCTTGGCAACCTCGAGGGCGGTGGTGAGCACCTGCGGGGAAGTCGCCTTGGTCTGCACGATTTCGAGCAGCGGCATCACATGCGCCGGGCTGAAGAAATGCAGCCCTACGATATCTTGCGGCCGGCCGGTGACGGCGCCGATCTCGTCGATGTCGAGCGTCGAGGTATTGGTGCCGAGGATCGCGCCATCCTTGGCCACTTTACCGAGTTTGCGGAAGATATCCTTCTTCAGCGCCATATTCTCGAACACCGCCTCGATGATGAGGTCGGCGTCGCCGAGGTCTTTCTCGTTCAGGGTCGGTGTGATCAGACCCATGCGCTGGTCGGCCTGCTCCGCCTTGAGGCTGCCGCGGCTCACCGAGCGCTCGTAGTTCTTTCGCATGCGCGAGAAGCCGGTGTCGAGAAAGTCCTGCTTCACGTCGAGCACGGTGACCGGCACGCCGATATTGGCAAAGCTCATGGCGATACCGCCGCCCATGGTGCCGGCGCCGACAATGCCGAC
>CAZTTL010000375.1:0-3202 GCA_964616635.1 uncultured Rhodoplanes sp.
TAGCGGGTCATCTCCTGCTCCTGCAGGAAATAGGCGGCATGGCTCTCGCGCTCGGCAAAGATCGCGACCAGCACATTGGCGCCAGTCACCTCCTCGCGTCCCGACGATTGCACATGAATGACCGCACGCTGGATCACCCGCTGGAATCCCGCCGTCGGCTTGGAATCCTCCGCCCCCTCGGTAACGAGGTTTTCCAATTCCGAATCGACATAGGCGATCAGGTTGCGGCGCAGTTTCTCCAGGTCGACATTGCAGGCGCGCATGACGGCGCCGGCGTCCTGGTCGTCGACCAGCGCGAGCAAAAGATGCTCCAGCGTCGCGTATTCGTGGCGATGTTCATTCGCAAGCGCCAACGCCCGATGAAGTGATTGTTCGAGACTGCGCGAGAAAGTGGGCATCAGCGTCCTGTCCTGGCGAGAGCTTTGGGTTTCGTCGTCCTCAACCGCCCCGTTACTTCTTCTCCATCACACACTGCAAAGGATGTTGATGTTTGCGGGCAAAGTCCATCACCTGCGTCACTTTGGTCTCGGCCACTTCGTAGGTGAAGATGCCGCACTCGCCGACGCCGTGATGGTGGACGTGGAGCATGATCCGCGTGGCTGATTCCCGATCCTTGTTGAAGAAGCGCTCGAGCACATGCACCACGAATTCCATCGGCGTGTAGTCATCATTGAGTAGCAGGACGCGGTAGAGGCTCGGCCTCTTGGTCTGCGTTTTCGTTTTTGTAATGACCGCGGTGCCCGGCGCATTCGGATCTTTCGGCGGCTTGCGGTCGCCGGCGCCGGCGAGCCGCGCCGGCAGCATCTCCTTGCGAGAGCGGTTAACGGATCGATGGGAACAATTGGCAACCATCATTGCTTCTGGACGGGTGGGGCAGCGCGTCGCTTCCCGAACCGGCGCCGCCATTCATTCCGATGAGCAGCGCCCATGAGCGCAAAATAACAGGCGACCGCGCGTTTGGCTACACGACCGGCGGCGCCGGACCGAAACCTGACCGCTCTCACTTCGCAAAAACCGCGCCATTCCAGCAGGTTCCGCGAGATTCAGCGAACCGCGAGCTTTTACCAGGACACTAACCGATACCGGCGAAATTTCGGCACGCGCAGCCGCAATTTCAAGGGCCGCGCGTACCCTGTGGGGAGCCTTCGCAAGGTGCGTCCTGTTCGGCCGGCGCATCCGAAACCGGGACGCGAGCGATGCACTGCGCTCTGCCACCGCGATCGCTCCCCGTGTCAGCCTGATCGGCGCATGCACCGATGATCACCCGTGCCGGCGCCGCCGCTCCGCCTGCCCAGAGCAAATTCCGTTGCGATGGAATCGGAATTCGCCCGCTTTCGCTTTGCGTCCGGTTTTCCGCGGCGAACCGCCGTCTACCCCCGGATCAGGTGCGCGGGCAGGCCCCGCCGGAAATTTCTCTAATCCGCCGCCACCTCGACCGCTCGCCACTCGATCAGAACGATGAGCGCCGGTCCGTCATCGTCCTGTCGATGGATGGGCGCGAAAGGCGCAGCCGCTGGCGCGACAACCAGCCGCGCATCGCGCCCGGATGAAGAAAGCCTGCACCATGACGAAGACGGCCGGATCACGATTCGCACGGTGCCGGTGATGCGATCTGCACCGTGCCGGTGGTGATGCAAGGAAAGGCGATGCTCCTGGTGGAATGGACCAGCGCTGTGTTCAACAAACCCATCTGACCGCAGCGGGCCGGAGCATTACGACCGTCACGACGACCGGGACCGGTCTGCCGAAACGGCGCGCCGTCGAATAAGCCGCGGGAGGTTGGTCATTCCGCTCCAGTTCGCGTGCCTCCGCTTGCGATCGGCTGGTGTCGTCCTCGCGTCGGGTCCGCTGCGAAGTCCGTAGAACTTTACCGAATGCGTTGAGGGAAGATTTACGAAGGCGACGGGTTCTTATTCGGATCGACCCGAACCTTGGCGAAAACCGCGGCTTTCTTCGATCAAATTAGCTTTTGTTTTGAGTTCTGGCGGCAATAGTTACGCCTACCATAATCCGCGGCCAAATATATTTGGAGCCGGTGATGAACATGACATTCTCTCGCGAGGCGCTCGCAAAGCGGTGGCGCGGGTTCGGCAAGGCCGAAAACGGAAACGTCGCCCTGCTGTTCGCTCTCGCCATCATCCCCGTGATCGGGCTGGTCGGTGCCGCAATCGACTACAGCCGCGCCAACGCCATGCGGGCAAGCATGCAGGCTGCAGCCGATTCGGCCGCACTCGCGGTCTCAAGAGATGCGGCGACGCTGACCAGCTCTCAGCTTCAGAGCAACGCGAAGAAGTTCTTCAATTCGCTTTTCACCAACAGCGACGCCGAGAATATGCAGGTCAGCGCCACCTACTCGAAGACACCGAATTCGCAGGTGGTCGTTAATGCCTCCGCGACCATCAAGCCACGCTTCATGAGCATGTCTTTCTTCGGCATTTCGCAAGTGCCGGTCAATGTGTCGTCGACTACCACCTGGGGCAATACTCGCTTGCGGGTCGCGCTCGCGCTCGACAATACCGGCTCGATGGCGAGCTCAGGAAAGATGGATGCGCTCAAGACCGCAGCGAAAAACCTGCTCGATCAGCTCAAATCGGCCGCAACCAGCGACGGCGACGTCTATGTGTCGATCATCCCCTTCAGCAAGGACGTCGATGTCGGATCGAGCAACAAGGACGCAAGCTGGCTGAAATGGTCGAACCCGGGCCAGAACTCGGACGCCTGGGACCAGAACAACGGCAACTGCACCGGTGGCGGCGGCGGTTGGGGTTGGGGCGGCGGCGGCAGCTACAACAATGAGTATGATTGCACCCACCATGGCAAGACCTGGAACGTCTCAAATCACAGCGCCTGGCACGGCTGCGTGATGGACCGCGACCAGAGCTATGACACCACGGTGACGCCACCGGTCGCTGGCGATTCCAGCACCCCGTCGACTCTGTTCTGGCCGGAGGAATACAGCTACTGCCCGGTCGAGCTGATGGGGCTGTCCTACGACTGGAACAAGCTCAAGAGCAAAATCAACACGATGAAGCCGAACGGCTCAACCAATCAGGCGATCGGCCTCGCCTGGGGATGGTTGTCATTGATGCAGACGGCGCCGCTATCGGCTCCCGCTGAAGACAGCAACTATCAGTATCAGAAGGTGATCATCCTCCTGACTGACGGCCTCAATACGCAGGACCGCTGGTACGGCAACGGCTAC
>CAZTTL010000376.1:0-3185 GCA_964616635.1 uncultured Rhodoplanes sp.
GCGCGCATGAAGGAGGCGCTGATCTCCGACTCGTTCGCCGCCATGTTCGGCGCGGTGATCGGCACCTCGACCACGACGAGCTACATCGAAAGCGCGGCCGGCGTCTCGGCCGGCGGCCGCACCGGCCTTACCGCCGCAGTGGTATCGATTCTGTTCCTGCTGGCGCTGTTCTTTGCCCCGCTCGCCGGCATGATCCCGGCCTACGCCTCGGCGGCGGCGCTCCTCTACGTCGCCTGCCTGATGACCCGCGGCCTTGCCGAGATCGAGTGGACCGACGTCACCGAATACGCGCCCGCCGTCGTCGCGGCGGTCACGATGCCGCTCACCTATTCGATCGCGACCGGCATCGGGCTTGGCTTCATCACCTATGCGGCATGCAAGATCCTGTCGGGCCGGTTCAAGGAGGCGACCCCGGCGGTCATCGTCCTAGCGCTGCTGTTCGCGGTGAAGTTCGCCGTGCAATGAACAGGGGCGTTCAGATCGGCGCACGCGATGAACCGAGCGACTGACCGAGGCGACTACGGACAGCAAGCGGCAAGGCTGTGACCGGTCATCGCGCGGTCGTTTGCGCGCCGTCCGACGTGCTGGGCCCAAGCCGGGCGAGACGATCAGCCCCAAGCCCCGGCGGTTGACCTGACACGTGGCCATTTGATCAAATCCCTGATCCGGGGGGTGTTGCCATGTCCAACCAAGCTCTGTCCCCATCCGAGCCCCGCAAGCCCGTCGCCACTTGGCGCAAGGTCGTCGCCGCGGTGCTCGACTTCCTCTTCATTTTCTTCGTTGGTGGCTTTGCCGTCGGTTACCTGACTGGCAATTTGACGGATAGTGGCTTCGAGCTCCACGGCGCACCGGCGCTCATTCTGTTCGCAGTCATCGCCATCTATTTCGTCGTGTTCAGCAAATTCCTCGGCGGCACGCTCGGGCAACGGTTGCTTGGTGTCAGATAACAGGCTGATCTGACACCCGACCGGAACAACATGGAGGCCGGATGGCAGTCGCAACGGAACGGCTCGATACCTCAGCCATCCTCGGCATGGTCGCCATGGGTGTCGCCGTCTTAGTGATTGCGAACGACTTCACCGCGCTGTCGGTCGCCATCCCCGCTATCGAGAAAGCCTTCAACACCGACGTCACCACCACTCAATGGGTGATCAATGGCTACGCCATGGTGTTCGGCGTCGTAATCGTCACCGGCGGACGATTGGCGGACATGTTCGGCCGGAGGCGAATTTTCTTCGTAGGCGCTGCGATCTTCGCAGCCTTTTCCGTGATCGGCGGGTTCGCGCAGGATATCTGGTTGCTCCTTGCCTGCCGCTTCGTGATGGGCATTGGCGGTGCGCTGATGTGGCCCGCCATTCTCGGCATGACTTACGCGCTGCTGCCGAAAAGCAAAGCCGGACTGGCCGGCGGCCTCATCCTGGGCGCTGCCGGTTTTGGCAACGCGGTCGGCCCGCTATTGGGAGGGCTTTTGACCGACACGGTCGGATGGCGATGGATATTCTTTCTCAACCTGCCGGTCGCTGCAGCCGCATCGCTGATCACGTTTCTTGTCGTGCCTGCAGATGCGGCACACAATGAAAAGGAAGGCATTGACTATCTTGGTATGGCGGTCCTGTCCGTTGGGCTCTTGGCGTTGCTGCTTGCGCTCGACTGGGGTGTCGACTGGGGCTGGACCGACCCGCTGATCATCCTCCTGTTCGTCATCTCGGGCGCCGCACTGACCGCGTTCTTGTTTGTCGAGCGCGGGGCAGGAAACAACGCTCTCGTTCCGGCCGATGTCCTGAAAAACAAGGCGTTCGCCGCCGCCGGCCTGGCCACGCTGCTGATGTCGGCGATCTTCTTCGCGGCGCTGCTTTATCTGCCGCAATTCATGTCGAAGGTGCTGCACTTCAGCGCGCTCGGCTCCGGTGCCGGCCTGCTGCCGATGATGGGCACATTCGCGGTGACTGCCTTTGTCGCCGGCCGGCTTTACGAAATTCTCGGACCGAAGGTTATCGTCACCCTCGGCGCCTTGCTTCTGGCGGCGGGCATGTTCGTGCTGTCAGCGATTCACGCGACCACGACCTACAACCAACTCATCGTCGGTATGGTCGTCCTCGGCATGGGCGTCGGGCTGTTTTATTCGTCGGTCACCACGGCGGCAATAACCGCAATCGATCCGTCGCGGGCGAGCCTTGGCGGCGCCATCATCTATATGTTTCAGATCGCCGGTGGATCGATTGGCCTCGGCCTCAATACCGCGATCGTCGTGTCCGCGTCATCGATGCCGGCCGGGATCCACACCGCCTTCCTGGTCAACGGCGCCTTGGCCATGTGCGGACTCGCTGTCGCGGTGCTTTTTGTCGGCGGCCCGATCGATGTGGAGCGTCTGCGCGACTTGCGTCATCATCACCGGGCCCATGGCTGACGAGCCGGAGAGCATCGGCCGCTTGTTTTCTGCCAAGAAAGCTCTATAAACGCCCTTCCGCTCGCTCCGGCCGGGAGCTGAACGGACGGCTGTGCTCGCTTCTGGCAGGCACGGCAGGGCCTTCGTGGCCCGGCGTCCGGTGTTCCCGCCTTCGCAGGACTTCGCGCCTTTCGGAAGGCACGAGGGGCTTGGCGCCGGAACGGCGGCGATGAGTTGAGAAAGGCAAGCCATGCCCTTATACGAGCACGTCTATCTCGCGCGGCCGGACCTCTCCGCGCAGCAGGTCGATGAATTGACCAACCAGTACAAAGGGGTCATCGAACAACTGGGCGGGTCGGTGCAGAAGGTCGAATATTGGGGGGTCAAGTCCGTCACCTACCGCATCCGCAAGAACCGCAAGGCCCATTTCACCCTTCTCAATCTTGACGCGCCGCCCGCCGCGCTTGCCGAGCTCGAGCGGCAGGAGGGCATCAATGAAGACGTGCTGCGCGCCCTGAGCGTGCGTGTCGAAGCGCTGGAAGCCGGTCCCTCGGCGATGATGCGCAAGTCCGATCGCGATGACCGGCGCGACGATCGCCGAGGCGGCGACGACCGCCGGCGCGATCGCGAGGGGCGCGGCCCGCGCGAGGGGCGCCCGCCGCGCGAAGACCGCGCCGCCGCCGATGATGCCGGCAGCCAGGAGTAACCGTCATGAACTCGGGATCCGCCGGTGCCCGTCGGCCCTTCTTCCGCCGCCGCAAGACCTGCCCGTTCTCGGGCGCCAATGCGCCGAAGATCG
>CAZTTL010000377.1:0-3156 GCA_964616635.1 uncultured Rhodoplanes sp.
CAGCTTGAGGCGCAGCCAGATGGTGCGCTCCTCCCCCTGCTGCCCGGGATTGGCGTGGCGGGGTGCCCGGTTGGTCGAGGACTTGAAGTGCGCATTGCCAAAGCCGCCATTGCCTCCCCGCGCAAGCACCGCACGCTCGCCGATCTTGGTCAGGTCGGCGAGCAGGGTCTCGTTGTCCTCGTCGAAGATCTGGGTGCCAACCGGCACTTTCAGCACCACATCGGCGCCGCCCGCCCCGGTGCGGTTCTTGCCCATCCCATGGCCGCCCGTTTTCGCCTTGAAGTGCTGCTGGTAACGGTAATCGATCAGCGTATTGAGGCCGTCCACGCATTCCGCGACGACGTCACCGCCGCAGCCGCCGTCGCCACCGTCCGGTCCGCCAAACTCGATGAACTTCTCCCGGCGGAACGAGACGCAGCCGGCGCCGCCGTTCCCCGAGCGGATATAGATTTTCGCCTGGTCAAGGAATTTCATGACTGGCAGCGGCCTTCGACAAAGCGACTTGTTGGTCACGGCTGGGCATGACGCGTCAGTGCTTCGAATTCTGATACCAGATATTGTCAGGGAACAGCTGGCGGGCAATGCGCCCGATTGCGAATGCGCAGTGCCGTATCAGCCGATCAGCCACAAGTCCATGCGCTATGGTCCCCAGCGCTGTTGCCAAAGCTGCTCACCGATCGTGCAGGACACCCGCGGCGCAGCGGCTGAAGCGGGTCTGACCGGTAGCTGCCGGCGGTCGGTCTCAAGCCCCCCGAGAGATCGGAGCTCCGAAAACGAACCTGGCGTGCGGCCCGCCACTTCCAGCACCAGCTTGGTCCGCGTTGCCTCCTTGAACTGGTCGCGATCCTTGATCGGGATGACGAAGGCCGCCGGCCCGCCGATCACGCAGTCTTCATAGTAGATGTCGAGGTCGGGGATATCCATGGTCGCCGGCGATGGCCGTTTGAGCACGATCGGCAAGCCATTGATCGTAATCCCTTTGGCGAGCACCTCGTGACGCGCCAGCGTCACCATGGGCCCCTGATTGTTGGCGCCGTCGCCCGAAACGTCGATGACCCGGCGCAGGCCGCGATGGCCGCTCGATTCGAACAGCGGCATGGCGAATTGCAGTGCTCCCGAGATCGAGGTGCGGTAGGCGCGACGATAGGGTGCGGCCGCGATCGCCCGAGCGAAAGCGTCCGCGCTCGCCCGCCCGTCGATCACCTGCCACGGGACGATGACACGCTGCTCGACCGTCCCGGCCCATTCGACATAGGTGGCGACGATGCGCCCATGCTGGCCTTCCCGCAGCGCGGTGAGAAATTCCGGCGAAGTGAGCGCAGTAATATAGCCCTCGCGCTGCAGCGCCTGCTCTTCGGGATCCATCGAATAGGAAATATCGACCGCGAGCACGAGCTCGAGGTCGACCGTCACCTCCGCCGGCGTGGTGCGATCCGCAGCGGTTTTGACCGGCGAAGCCTGGCTTGGCACGGCCCCGGTCGCGCACAAGGCCAACACCAGGGCGAAAACCTGTGAAAACGCCGTGCGCATGCTCTGTCCGATCAACGCCAGAGCGAATTCCGTTCAGGTGGAATCGGAATTCGCTCTATTTCTCTTTGAGTGATCGCATTTTCTGCGGCGAACCGGTGTCCACTTCGCCGGAAAATGCCCTGGTCCGATCCGGTTCGCACGCCGCGATCAGCGGCTGCGCACGACGTCAAGCTGAGCAGTCAATTGCGCCGGCTAAAGGGCAGAGTTCATGGCCCGATCAACTCGGTGCCGACGATCTCGATGCCGAATCCGCCAAGCCCGACATAGCGATGCTCTCCCGAGGTCAGAATGCGGATCGAGGAGATGCCGAGGTCCTTGAGAATCTGCGCGCCGAGTCCGATTTCGCGCCATTGGTGGGAGCGCAGCGCCGCCGAGCTCGGCTCGCCATTTTGCGGCAGCTCGGCAACCGGCACCCCAACAGTGCCGTCCCTCAGCACGACCAAAACCCCGCGCCCTTCTTCCTTGAAGCGCCGCAGTGCCGTGTGCACGAAATGCGCGCCGCCAAAAATGTCGCGCAGCACATTCGCCCGGTGGATGCGCGTCAGCACCGTGCGCCCGTCACCGATCCGCCCGTAGACCAGCGCCATGTGATGAACCGCGTCGAACGGCGTGACATAGGCGTAGCCGCGCAGCGGGCCGATCTCGGTCGTCACCGTGAACTCGCTGATGCGCTCGACCAGTTTCTCCCGGACCTGGCGGTAGGCGATCAGTTCGGCGATCGAGATGCGCCTGAGCCCGTGCCGCTCGCCGAAGGCCGCGACCTCGGGTCCGCGCATCACGGTGCCGTCGTCGTTCATCAGCTCGGCAAGCGCGCCGACCGGCGGCAGGCCGGCGAGGCGGCACATATCGACGCAGGCTTCGGTGTGGCCGGAGCGCATGAGCACCCCGCCCTCGCGTGCGACCAGCGGAAACACGTGGCCCGGCCGCACAAAATCGGAGGGGGCGCTGTTGTGATTGGCGAGCGCGCGCACCGTATTGGCGCGCTCCTCCGCCGAAATGCCGGTCGTGAGCCCGTGGCGGACATCGATCGACACCGTGAAGGCGGTAGCGAGCGGCGCGTCGTTGAGCGCCACCATGGGGTCGAGATGCAGTTGCTTGGCGCGCTCGCCCGACAGCGGCGCACACACGATGCCGGAGGTGTGGCGGATGAGGAACGCCATCTTTTCCGGGGTGCAGTACGACGCGGCGACGAACAGGTCGCCTTCGTCCTCGCGATCGTCATCGTCGGTGACAATGACGAGTTCGCCGCGGCTGAAGGCGGCAATCGCCTCTTCGACCGGCTGATGGGTATTGACAGCGTTCATTTGCCTGCTTCGTCGTGCGCGAGCGGCGCTTGTTCGTTTTCGTTGGTCGGGGTCTCGTCGGGAGACGGCCATGACGGCGTCTCGCCGACCTGGCCGCGATGACGCAGATAATGATCGGCGATGACACAGGCAACCATCGCCTCCCCGACCGGCACCGCGCGAATGCCGACGCAGGGGTCGTGCCGGCCCTTGGTCACGATCTCGGTCTCGCGGCCGTAGCGGTCGACCGTCCGCCGCGGCGTCAGGATCGAGGAGGTCGGCTTCACGGCAAAGCGGCAGACGACCGGCTGGCCGGTAGAAATGCCGCCGAGGATGCCGCCAG
>CAZTTL010000378.1:0-3141 GCA_964616635.1 uncultured Rhodoplanes sp.
GCGCCAGCTTCCGCGACCGACGTCCTCCGACAGCATGGCGGCGTCGCTAATGAGCACCAGGGTCAAAATCTCATCCGAAGCGGTGCGGTAGGTCTGCTCGTGAACCTCGTAGCGCTCGGCGTCGCGGCGGTCGAACCAGGCGTCGGCGCCAATCTTCCGAGGCAAGGGATCGTTGGGCTTGTTCCCGAACAGAACACCGAAGGCGAAGCTGTCTGCGTCAAGCGCATCCTGCGGAAACCATTTCTGCGGCACGCTCGGCGCACGCGCAAACCACTTGCGGCCCTGCGGGCCATGGCAAACAAGCAGGGCGGGCGTATGGTCGCTCTCGACGAGCCGGATGGCCGTGGCTGTCTGACTCGCTGCAAATGCATCCGCGAGCGCGCTGACGGTCTTGAAGGTTAACTTGGCATGCTGCCGCGCAAGCGGACGAAAAAGATAGCTTGGCATCAGAAGGGCGGCAGCATAGCCGTCCGCGACGCGCTCCGGGGAAAGAGGATCGCGGGGCCGATACTGCTCCTCGGCGCGGCAAACAAGGCACTGGCCGCGATGATGGTGCCAATGGCCCAGCTCATGTGCGATGGAAAACCGCTTCCTGCGATGGTGGCTATCAGCCTTGACGGTGATGATTGCCTGGTCGCCATTGCCGATGATGCGCGCCTCGCAGCCCTCCAGCGGGCGATAGCGCACGCGTGCGCCAGCGTGAAAGGCGATGGCTTCGAGGTCGATCTCGTTCGGCTCGGTAATCCCAAGCTCCTGGAGAAGCCGCTCGGCGGGCGTCAAGGGCATCAGTCGCCGTCGCTCCCGCCATCCTCCGGTGGCAGGACGCCAAGCTCCCGCAGATCGTCAAGCATGCTAAGGATGTCAGCGTCGGACAGCTCGCTTTCCTTGCGCGCGGCAAGGGTGAGTTTGTGCGGGAAGTTCGGCGCATCGAGCGCGGCGCGAAGCCGGGCGCGTGCCGCGGCGATGTCAATGGCAGCCGTCGGCGCGCCGGTTGGCGGCCGGCGGCTGGCGGCAGCGCCGGCTTTGGCAGTAGCAAGGCGCTTCTTGTTGGCGGCGATGAGGCCTTTCTCGAACAGGGCGCGCATGTCGCTTGCATTGCGTTCGGGATCGCCACCGCTTTCCCTGAACTCAGCCAAAATGTCCTCGTCGGACGCATTCAAAATGTCCTCGACAAGGGCATCGGCCAGCCGGTCGAGCGCGGCGCGCGCGGTCTTGGGTTTTCCGGTCATGGCTTCCATCCCTGCGGATAGGCTTTGTCGATCCGGCGGCGGATCAGCCTGCGCTTGCTGTCGTAGGCGGTCTGGCTGAGGCCGGTCAGTTTGCGCAATTCATCCGCTGTCATGTCCTCCATCGTTCCTTCCATGATGTCCCGTGCCTGCGGGTCATCGTCAAACAAGGCGAGGAGCGCCTTACGGATGCCGGCGGCATTCTCCTCGCTGATCAGGCTCGCCTCGGCGCTTGGCGCCGGGTCCGGTACGGCCAGCGCCTCGCGCACGTAGTCGCCGGTCTTGGGAACCGGCACGAGCACGAGCTTGTGCTCGGCCTTCTCACCCTCGCCATGGGCAATGCTGCGCATGGCTTCGGCGAGAAATTTCACCACATCGACGTGGGCCGGGCATACCCGGCTGTCGATCGCGCGGGCCATGGCCTCCTGCAAGAGGTCGTCGGGCTCGATCGGCCTGCCGGAGGCATATTTGCGGGCGACCAGCTTCAGGCGCACCCAATCGGCGACCGTGAGCGTGCGGATCGCGGTTGCGATCTCGTCGCGGCTGCGCGTAGTGGCGGCCTGGCCCGTGCTCAAGCGATGCGGCTCCTTTCATCTCCCCTATGCGGGACAGCACCGGCACCGCGGACATGCCGGCGCGATGTCCGCGCGGGCACCCGGCTTCCGCATAGGGAGTCAGGACGCCCTCAGGGCTTGCCCCGATCGCGCGTCGCAACCGTCTTAAGGAGAAACCAAGTGATTTACGCGATCAACTACGACCTGAAGCGTCCGGGTCAGAATTACGAGATGCTGTACGAGGCCATCAAGTCGTGCGGCACGTGGTGGCACTATCTTGGCTCCACCTGGCTCGTTGACACCTCGCTCAACGCCAAGGGGATTTGGGACCGCCTCGCGCCCCACGTGGACAAGAACGACTACGTGCTCGTGATCGGCGTCACCCGCGACTATGAGGGGTGGTTGCCGAAAGAGGCGTGGGAGTGGCTGAACAGCCGGGTCACGAAGCTGGCAGCTTAAGGAGAGACGGCCATGCGCGTGCAAGGTGCAGTTATCCGTGAGCAGGGCCAGACCTTCGCGGTCGTGATCGTCAAGCCGCACGTCGTCCAAAACCGGATGGCAGCGGCCGACGCCATCGCGAGCTTCACGCCGGTCTTTGGCGTGCCGGTAGTCTCCATGGCGCAGGACGGGCGGGGCCGTCCGACCTTCTACGGGCGCCCGGACATCGCCCGCTTCCTCTCCGGGGTGCCGCTCCAGGCGATCCCATGGCGGGAATATACGATCAACTAGCGACCCGCCCGGCGATGCTTGCTTTCACGGGCGGCCGCTAACTGAGCTGGCTGGTCATAACCTAAAGGTCGGTCGCAGTGGAGGAGCGGCCTTCTCTCGAAGCTTCGCCTTTTTGGCCTGCTTTCTCCCGACGCTCGTTTATGATGCGAACACGCCTATGGCGGGCAGGATCGCCGTAGAGAATCTACGAATCCAGCGCCGTTACCTTGGTGGTATCGCAGTTGGTATGGACTTGGCGCGCAGGTTGAAAGCCCATAATTACAATGCGAACTCAAACCCATTGACCATCGAGTGGGAGTGATTTTTGCCGATCCGCCAGTATCCGAAACTACGCGACGGCACGATATAACACACTGAAAAATAAAATTATTCCTGCTGAAAACTATCAGCAGCTATCGGTGGGCATAGATCGCGGGTGGTGGCCTGTCTGACGGACCTCGCGCATATTGAATCGGGACCTACGCGCCGCTATGAAGCGGGGCGACAAAGACGAGACGGCTGTGCTCCGGGAGCTAGTTGCCGCGCTCGACAATGCCGAAGCTGCGCCGCTCCGAGAGGAGCGTCCATCGGTCGATCGTCATTCCTTCAGCGGCGGGATCGAGCAGTTCAACGCGGTCACGGACGCGATGCGC
>CAZTTL010000379.1:0-3138 GCA_964616635.1 uncultured Rhodoplanes sp.
CTTCGGCGGACACGGTATTGTCGGCGCTCAGGTCTCGCTCGGCACCGGCATCGCCTTCGCCAACAAATATCGCAAGAACGGCGCCGTCTGCCTGATCTACTTCGGTGACGGCGCGGCGAACCAGGGCCAAGTATACGAGAGCTTCAATATGGCGGCGCTGTGGAAGCTGCCGGCGCTCTACATCATTGAGAACAACCGCTATGCCATGGGCACCTCGGTGGCGCGCGCGAGCTCCCAGCCCGATCTGTCGAAGCGTGGGGCGTCGTTCAATATTCCCGGCGAATTGGTCGACGGCATGGATGTGCGGGCGGTGAAGGCCGCCGGCGACGACGCCCTCGCCTGGTGCCGGCAGGGCAACGGCCCGTATATCCTCGAGATGAAGACCTACCGCTATCGCGGCCATTCGATGTCGGACCCGGCGAAATATCGCAGCCGCGAGGAAGTGGAGAAGGTCCGCGTTGAAAGCGACCCGATCGAGCAGGCGCGCGCCCGCATCCTTGCCAACAAATGGGCCAGCGAAGACGACCTGAAGCAGATGGACGCCGAGACCCGCAAACGGGTCAATGATGCCGCGGAATTCGCGACCTACGATCCGGAGCCGGACCGCTCCGAACTCTACACCGACGTGCTGCGCTGAGCCTTCACGCCAGCTACAGGTCATCGACCGGTATCGCCGGTCGACAAACTTCGAATCAAGGCAATGGCGGCGGCGGCTTTTCCATCACCGCGGACCTGCCAGAACGAGGGTCGAAACGTCCATGCCCACACCGGTGCTTATGCCCGCGCTGTCGCCCACCATGGAGAAGGGCAATCTCGCCAAATGGGTCAAGAACGAGGGCGACAAGGTCAAGGCCGGCGACGTCATTGCCGAGATCGAGACCGACAAGGCGACCATGGAGGTCGAGGCCATCGACGAGGGGACGATTGGCAAGATTCTGGTGCCGGCCGGCACCAACGACGTCGCAGTCAACACGCCGATCGCCATGATCCTCGCCGAGGGTGAGGACGCGTCCGCGCTTACGGCCGATGCGCTTGCGGCTGCCGCAAAGCCGTCTGCTGCGCCCTCTCCGGCTCAGCAATCGCAAGTCGAGGAATCGGAGCCACCGTCCGCGCCGCCCGGTGAAGGCGAGCCGATCAGGGCGCCGGCGGAGCCAGCGTCGGCCATCGCGACCCCACCGCAGCCGGCGGCGGAGCCCGAACCGGACGCCCCGGTGGGTACCGAGTTCGTCACCATGACGGTGCGCGAAGCCTTGCGCGACGCCATGATGGAGGAGATGAAGCGCGATCCCGACATTTTCGTCATGGGCGAGGAGGTCGCCGAATACCAGGGCGCCTACAAGGTGACGCAGGGCATGCTGCAGGAGTTCGGGCCCGACCGTGTGGTCGACACGCCGATCACCGAGCATGGCTTCGCCGGTCTCGGCGTCGGCGCGGCGCTCGCCGGGCTCAAGCCGATCATCGAATTCATGACCTTCAACTTCGCCATGCAGGCGATCGATCAGATCATCAATTCGGCGGCGAAGACGCTCTATATGTCGGGCGGCCAGATGGGCTGCTCGATCGTGTTTCGCGGCCCCAACGGGCCGGCCGCGCGCGTTGCCGCCCAGCACAGCCAGGACTATTCGGCCTGGTACTCGCATGTGCCCGGGCTGAAGGTGATCGCGCCCTACACCGCGGCCGACGCCAAGGGGTTGCTCAAGGCGGCGATCCGCGATCCCAATCCGATCATTTTCCTCGAAAACGAAATCCTCTACGGCCATTCCTTCGAGGTGCCGAAGCTCGACGACTACGTCGTGCCGATCGGCCGGGCGCGCATTGCCCGCGCCGGCAGCGATGTCACCATCGTCGCCTGGTCGATCAGCATGACCTATGCGCTCAAAGCGGCGGATGAACTCGCCAAAGCCGGCATCGAGGCCGAGGTGGTCGACCTGCGCACGCTGCGACCGATGGATACCGAGGCGATCGTCAACTCCGTGCGCAAGACCGGCCGCTGCGTCGTCGTCGAAGAATGCTGGCCGCAGTCGGGCGTCGGCGCCGAGATTGCCGCGCGGATCATGGAGAACGCGTTCGATTATCTCGACGCGCCGGTCGCGCGGGTGTCCGGCAAGGACGTGCCGATGCCGTATGCCGCAAACCTCGAAAAGCTCGCACTGCCGTCGGTCGATGACGTAATAGCAGCGGCGCGCGCGGTTTCGTATAAATAATAGCGCTTCGTGCGCGCGAGCCCCGTTGGGCTCGGCAAACGAAGCGATGTTCTTTCTCTCCCTCTTCTCCGCTTCCTGCAGCGAGGGGAGGGGGCATTCAACAAACCGAGCGGTAGAAGCAATGTCTCCGCAATCTGACAAGCCGATCTACGATGCGCTGGCGATCCCGGACGAGGCGGCTGCCAATGGCGGCGTGGAGATTCTGCGCGCCGGGCTCGTCGATGACGAGCTTTATGTCGCCGCGCGCCACGCCTTTAAGGATCCGGCGCAGTGGGGCGAGGTGCTCGCCGACATCACGCGCCGGCTTGCCTTGCTCTACTCGATGGAGACCGACCTGACCGAAGCGGAAGCCTTGACCGAGATCGAGGAAGCCTATGCCGCCGAGATGGGCGCCAAGGTGATCGAGGATCAGCCGGCCGTGCCCCGCGCACCGCGGCGCAAGACTGCAGCGGGTGAGGGTAAGCCGACGCCAAAACCACGGCGCAAGAAGGCCGCGCCACCTCCCGAGGCCGGGAGCTGAATCTTCGCACCGAACGCATCACGAAAGCCTGTGACATGCCGATCAATATCCTCATGCCGGCGCTCTCGCCCACCATGGAGAAGGGCAACCTCGCGCGATGGCTGAAGAAGGAAGGCGACAAAGTGCGGTCCGGCGACATCATCGCCGAAATCGAGACCGACAAGGCGACGATGGAATATGAGGCGGTCGACGAAGGCACGATTGCGCGCATCCTCGTTCCCGAGGGCTCGCATGATGTGCCGGTCAATCAGCCGATCGCGGTGCTCGCGGTCGAGGGCGAGGTGGTGACCAAGGTGGCGGAGCAGGCCGCGCGGCAGGGGCAGAAAGCGCAGGCTGGTTCCCCCTCACCCGGCGCTGCTGCCGCCGCGCCGGCCTCTCCCCAGCGGGGAGAGGCGAAAGTCGAAGCGTCTCCAA
>CAZTTL010000380.1:0-3117 GCA_964616635.1 uncultured Rhodoplanes sp.
ATGTAGATTTCCTGCGCCTTGTTCTCGCGGATCGGCATGGCGAAGCCGCCGCACACCACGTCGCCGAGCACGTCGTAACAGACATAATCGACATCGTCGTAGGCGCCGTTCTCCTCGAGGAAGTTGATCGAGGTGATAACGCCGCGGCCGGCGCACCCGACGCCCGGCTCCGGGCCGCCCGACTCGACGCACTTGATGCCCTTGTAGCCGACCTTGAGCACGTCTTCGAGTTCGAGGTCTTCCACCGAGCCGGCTTCTGCAGCGAGGCTGAGCACCGTGTTCTGTGCTTTCACGTTCATGATCAGGCGCGTCGAATCCGCCTTGGGGTCACACCCGACGATCAAAATGCGCTGACCCAGCTCCACCAGAGCGGCAAGCGTGTTTTGCGAAGTCGTCGACTTGCCGATGCCGCCCTTACCGTAAAATGCAATCTGTCGCAGAGAGCCCATGATCGCTCCTTTTTGCGCGCCGCTTGTGTTGACTGTCATCGGCGCCGTGCTGCCGAAGGAGGAGCAACCACCGTGCCAAGTGCTCCGGTGACTCCCGTCAACGGTTTGTTGGTCAATCCTTCCAAACAGTTAGGATTCGACGCCGGGGGCGGCAGGCGCGCTCATAGACCGTGTGCGGAAGCCGACAAGGCACGACATCCATGTCGGTCCGCAGACCAAGATGGTGGGAGAAAAAACAGCGAACACGTAAATAATCTTACGTAGTTTTGCGTTTTAACTATCGATCGGCGGCCCACCAACGAACGGGCGCCAAGCTTTGCCGGCGCTCCGATCCATGCCGAACGCACAGCGAATTGCGGGCGATTTACCGACTTGGCGCACGCGCCGAATCAAGCCGTTCGCCGCTTGCGGGAAGCGTTTTTCGCCGGAAGATTCTTTGCGAAGCGGCTCCACGCTCGCATGATCGGCCGCTTGTCTTGCGCCAGCAGGAGATGAAGCGCCAGCCCATCCAGCATGATGGCGATGAGATTGACGAAATCCTCAACGTCGCGCGCCGTCTTCGCCCCCTCAATATTCGCGCGGACGAGCTGCGCAATAACGGCACGTGACTGCTCGCCGCATGCTGCCAATTTCTCGCGCAGCGTCTCATCGAAAAGCGCCTTAGCGAAGAAGACAAAATAAGCATTGAGGAAGTCTCGCTGACGCTCGACCAGCACGTCCGCCGCCTCCCCAAGTGCTTCGATCGCGTGCCGCGATGACTTCTTATCGGGTGACGAAAATGCCTGAAGCTGCAGCGCCAGGTGCTCCAGGGCGACCAGCGGAATCTCGTCGACCGTGCGGAAGTGATGAAACAGCGTCGCCTTGCTGATTCCCACCGCACGCGTGAGCGCCGATGCGGTAAGGCCGGCGGGACCGGTGCGCCCCAAAATGGCAACCGCCGCTTCGATGATTGCCGCGCGCGTGTCTCTTGCCGGTAACTTTTTTTCTTTAAGCTTGCTGCTTGGCATCGTCTTCCCTAAGATTACCCGACCGATCGGTCGGTCGGTAAGTGATTCCACCCTATACTAGAGGAGGCTCGCGCCATGATCACGCTCATCGAAGGGTTCCCGGATCGTGTCGTTGCCGTTCGCGCGGACGGTCAGATCACCAAGCAGGACTACGACAATGTCATCATCCCGGCAGTCGAAAAGGTGCTCGCGCAGCACCAGAAGCTGTGTTTTTACTACGAATTCGCGCCGGGATTCAGCGGCATGGATGTGAGCGCGATGTTTGCGGACCTCCGCGTCGGGATTGGCCATCTTAGCCAGTGGGAACGTATCGCGGTCGTGACCGACATCGATTGGCTCAAGCATGCCACGGAGCTGTTCAAATTCCTGATGCCGGCAAAGACGCAGGTGTTCGGTTTAGCGCAGGCCGCCAGTGCCAAGGCTTGGATCACCAATGAAAATCCTGATTAGCGGCGCCGGTATTGCCGGACCGACGCTGGCCTATTGGCTCAAGCGTTACGGGCTGACGCCGGTGCTGTTGGAGCGCGCGCCCAGCCTGCGCTCCGGCGGCTATGTCGTCGACTTCTGGGGGCTCGGCTACGATATCGCGGAGAAGATGGGGCTGCTCGCCGAGCTGTCCGCCATCGGCTACCGGATGCAGGAGCTTCGGATCGTCGACGGCAATGGCGCGCGTAGGGCGGGCTTCGGCAGCAGGGTCTTTTCCGAACTGACCGGCGGACGCTTCATCACGGTCGGGCGGAGCGATCTCGCCCGCCTGATCTTCGCAACGGTCCGCGACAACTGCGAGACCATTTTCGGCGACAGCATTATCCGCCTGGAGGAAGAGGCCGGCGGGATCAATGTTGCGCTCGAGCATGGTGGCGAACGCCGCTTCGACCTGGTCGTCGGCGCCGACGGACTTCATTCGAACGTCAGGTACCTTACCTTCGGCCCGCAGGAACGCTGCGAGGCCCATCTCGGCTATATGGTTGCCGCCTTCGAAGCTGCGGGCTACCAGCCGCGCGACGAGCGCGTCTATGTGGTTCATGGCGTTCCCGGCCGGCAGGTAGCGCGATTCGCGCTGCATCAGGATCGCACGCTGTTTCTTCTTGTCTTCGCCGGCGAAATCGATCCCGGGCCTGATATCGCGGCGCAGAAAGCCGTTCTCAAAGAGACGTTTGCGCATGTCGGCTGGGAGTGCCCGCAGATGCTCGCTGCGCTCGACGCTTGCGATGATCTCTACTTCGACCGGGTCAGCCAGATTCGGCTCGACAACTGGTCGCGGGGTCGCGTCGTGCTTGTCGGCGATGCGGCATCCTGCATCTCGCTGATCGGCGGACAGGGCTCGGCGATTGCAATGATCCAAGCCTATGTCCTTGCCGGAGAGCTCGCGGCAGCGCGCGGCCAGCATGGCGAAGCGTTTCGGCATTACGAGACGCTGCTGCGGCCCTATCTCGCGATCAAACAGCAGGCGGCGATGCACTTTGCCAGCGCTTTCGTGCCACGAACCGCTTTCGGGATATGGCTGCGTAACGTCGTCATCAAAGCGTTTGCCATTCCCTCCCTGGCACGGCTGACCTTCGGGCGGGATTTGGCCGACCAGCTCACGCTTCCCCGTTACGGGGAATAGAGCATTTTCCGGCGAAGTGGACGCCGGTTCGCCACAGAAAATGCGATCACTC
>CAZTTL010000381.1:0-3103 GCA_964616635.1 uncultured Rhodoplanes sp.
GACGCGAGCGCGTGCAAGGCTTCTAACGAACGAAGGACAAGACAATGACCGATCGGCTTTTGGTGCTGGTACGTCACGGCGAAAGCGAATGGAATCTGAAGAACCTGTTCACCGGCTGGCATGATTGCGACCTGTCGGAAAAGGGCGTCAACGAGGCGCGCGCCGCCGGCCGCCGGCTGAAGGCCCAGGGGCTGAAATTCGACGTCGCGTTCACCTCCGACCTCAAGCGCGCGCAGCGCGCGCTCTCCCTGATCCTGGAGGAGCTCGGCCAGACCGACATTCCCGTGATCAAAAACTGGGCGCTCAACGAGCGCGACTATGGCGATCTCGTCGGCCTCAACAAGGATGATGCGCGCAAGAAATGGGGCGACGAGCGGGTGCACCAGTGGCGCCGCTCTTATGACATCGCTCCGCCCAATGGCGAGAGCCTGAAGGACACCGCAGCGCGCGTGCTGCCCTATTACATCACCGAAATGCTGCCGCAGGTGATGCGCGGCGAGCGCGTGCTGTGCGCCGCCCACGGCAACAGCCTGCGCGCGCTGGTGATGGTGCTCGACCGGCACACCACGCAGTCGATCCTCGACCTCAATCTCGGCACCGGCGTGCCGATGGTCTACCACTTCAAACCCGACACCACGATCGCCTCGAAGCTCGAAATGGCGGCATAACCTTTCCCTCTCTCCTCGCGGGAGAGGATATGCGTGGCTTTGCCACCCTCTGCCGCAAGGGAGAGGGTGGATGGCTTTCCGTGCCGAGCCTCACGCCGCGTGGCGTTCGGCGGCGGGACCGAAATGGCCGATATAGCGTGACGTGATGGCGGCGACCGGCAGCACCACGAGGATATCGGTGGTGCCGAACTGACGGTCGATCACGGCGCCGTCGCCGACGAATGCGCCGAGGCGCAGATAGCCCTTGACCAGGGGCGGCAGCGCCCGCAGCGCCGCCTTCGGGTCGACCGCCTCCTTCGGCAGCCGATCGAGCGCGACGAAGCGGTGCGGCAGTGCGCCGACCCGCCATTCCTCCGGCGGTCGCGCATAATGATGGAGGAACGACAGCGGCAGCGCGAGCGCTTCCGGATCGGTGCCTTCGAGGCTCGCGCAGCCGATCATCACATCGATCCGGTGGCGCAGCACATAAGCCCAGATGCCATGCCACAACAGCTCAACCGTGCGCTTGGTGCGGTAGGGCGGGAGCACGCAGGAACGGCCAAGCTCGAGAAAGCGCAAGCCGCGATGGCGGGCGAGCAGCGGGCCGATCGCGAACTCGCCAGCGCTGTAGAAGCCGCCGCGGCGCTCGGCAATCTCCTGCCGCAGCAGCCGATAGGTGCCGACCACGGCCGGGCCTTTTCGGCGGAGGGAGCGGCCGTGGTCGAGCACGAGCAGGTGGTCGCACATGGCGTCGAAGGGATCGACATCACGGCGGGCGATGAGGACGCTCGGCGCCGCGATGGCCGACATTTCCTGGTAGAACACATCGAAGCGCAGGCGCTGCGCCCGCCTGATATCGACCGCCCGGTGGGCAAGCCGCACTTCGAGCGACCCGATGCGTCCGAGCGTTTCACTCGAACGGCTCAGCCGCGGGTCGGAGACCCTCAAGCCCCCATAGGCTTTGATCGCAGGAACGAGCCGCGGCACCCCGGCCAGAATCGGATGCTCGCGCACGCGAGCAAAAAGCTGGCGCGGTTTGCTGTCGGGAACGCGGGTCTGCATCAATCGCTCCCAGCGCCACAACCCCCGACCGACTCATGCGGCCCAACCTGGCGGCGCCCAGGTGACGAGACAATGCACGAAGCAAATACGGTTTTGTGACAATGTGACCCGGATGGGGTCTCATACGCAAGATTTAATGCGCCGGCTGTCACCGCCTCCTATGAATCTTGCCCGGCGTTGCAAAAAGCCCTCAGGCCACTGCGCTGGCGACGCTTCGTTGGCCGGCGCCCAGCAAAAAGCCCCATCCTCTTTACATGGAGAAATACCCCGAACCGACATGAAAAAGGTCCGCGCGCCGGCCGGTTGGCGGCGGACGAAAGGCCGGTGGGCGCGCGACGCCGGCGCTCTCAGGCTGCGCGGCGCAGATCGTCGGCGACCATGCGGTAGGATAGCGCCTCCGCAAGATGCGTGCGCATGACCTTTTCGCTTTCATCGAGATCGGCCAGCGTGCGGGCGACCCGCAAGACGCGATGATAACCGCGCGCCGACAGCCGCATCGCGTCGGCGGCGTCGCGAATGAGCTTGAGGCCGGCGCTGTCCGGCTGCACCACGTCCTCCAAGAGCGGGCCTTGCGCCGCGGCATTGGTGCGCACCTGCGGGAAGCCCAGCGCCTCGTAGCGGCGGGCCTGGCGCTCGCGTGCGGCGGCGACCCGCGCCGCGACTTCGCGGCTGCCCTCAGCGGGCGGCGGCAGAATAAGGTCGGCGGCGCTCACGGCGGGAATGTCGACGTGGAGATCGATGCGATCGAGTAGCGGTCCCGAGAGCCGCGCCTGGTACTCGGCGGCGCAGCGCGCGACCGGCCCGCGCCGGCAGGAGAAGCCGGGCTCGCTGGCATGCCCGCAGCGGCAAGGATTCATCGCGGCAACCAGCATGAAGCGGGCCGGATAGGTAACACGATGATTGGCGCGCGCGATCGCGACCACGCCGCTTTCCAACGGCTGGCGCAGCGATTCGAGCACGCGCTGATCAAATTCGGGAAGCTCGTCGAGGAACAGGACGCCGTGATGGGCGAGCGAGATTTCGCCCGGCCGCGCCCGCAATCCGCCGCCGACCAGCGCCGCCATGCTGGCGGAGTGATGCGGGCTGCGGAACGGCCGGCGGTCAGTGAGCGCGCCGCCCTCG
Source organism: uncultured Rhodoplanes sp. (assembly GCA_964616635.1). Taxonomy (GTDB): domain Bacteria; phylum Pseudomonadota; class Alphaproteobacteria; order Rhizobiales; family Xanthobacteraceae; genus Rhodoplanes. The sequence goes on from CAZTTL010000381.1 coordinate 2,832, forward strand.
ATCTCGCCCGCGACCGAGGCGATCATCGAGACTTCGAGCAGCTCGGCGGGCGACAGTGGCGGCAGGATCGACGGCAACCTGCCGGCGAGCATCGACTTGCCGGCGCCGGGCGGTCCGACAAAAAGGAGATTGTGCCCGCCGGCGGCGGCGACTTCGAGCGCGCGCTTGGCGCTTTCCTGGCCCTTGATGTCGCGCAGATCGAGGCCCGGCCCCGCGGCTTCACGGATGCGCGGCTGCGGCCGCGACAGCACTTGCGTGCCCTTGAAGTGATT
>CAZTTL010000382.1:0-3102 GCA_964616635.1 uncultured Rhodoplanes sp.
GATCTGGTCGCGGATCAGCTCGCGCGTGCGCGCCTCGACATCGGCGCCGTTCTGGATCGCCTCGGTCAGCGCCTTGCGGCGGGCCTCGGCTTGCTGGGCTGCCGCAGCCCCTTTGAGCCAGGCGTCCGCCAAGCCGAGCGTCGCCTTGACGTTGACCTCGAGCACGCGCGACTGGTCGATCAAGCCTTGCGTCGCCTCGGCCCGCGCCTTGGTCCCCGAGCGAACGATATCGGCTTCCGCAGTCGCGGCCGGGACCGCCTGGCCGGACAGTTCGAGGCGGCGGCGCTCTTCGGCGATCGCCGCCTTCTGCGCCGGAGTCTTGGCCTCAAGCGCCCTGATTTCGAGTTCGTCGAGCTGGCGCGCCTTCTCGGCCGGATCGAGCCAGGTGCGGATCGCGCGGGTGACCGCGTCGTAGGCGGTCTCGACCTGCTTGAGATTGGCAACCTTCTGGCGGGCAAGTGGATCGTCAAGCGCCGTGCGAAGCTGTGCCTCGCGCGCCTGCAAGCTCTGGAAGTCCTCGAAGCCGGGCGTGAGTTGCCGCGCCACGCTGCCGGCGCGCACGGAGAGCTCGTTGGCCTTGGCTTCCTTGGCGCGAGCCTCGATCGCATCGAGCTTGGCCTCGATTTTGGTGATCTCGGCATTGGTTTCGGCGAGAAGCCGCGCATAGACATTGCGTGCTTGCGCGGCAAAGCGGTTCGGCGGGTTATCGAGCAGCGCCTGGAGCCGGGCGCGTTCCTGCTGCAGCTCCTTGAGCCGTTCCTCGATCGGCGCCCCGTCAATGACGCGCGAGATCGCGCGGCCCATGGCGTCATAGGCGTTCGACGCCATCCGGCCGACAAAGTCCCAGGCGCGGCCGAGCGCAGTGGTGGCCTCCGCGGCATTGACCAGGCTGCCCTTCAATGCATCAAGCAGGACCCGCTGCGCAGTGGTGCGGTCATTGTGGTCGGCGAGCGTGCGAACGTATTGCCGGGTCTTGTCGTCGAGGAAATTGAGCTTGGCGTTGAGCGCATCGGCGCCCTTGATCGGGTCGGCAAAGGCGCCGGCAAGCTCCTTCGCCGCCGTCGCAACATCGGTGTTCGTGGTCGCGGCGTAGTCTTTCGCGACCTTGATCAGGCCTTCGAAGTTCGAGACCGCGATCTTGCCGGTCTGGAGGAATGCGGCCTCGATCTCGCGCGCCGCGGCGACTGACACGCCGGCTGTCGACGCCGACTGCTCTGCAATGCGCTCGATTTGCCCGACGGTCGTCCCTGCCGCCCGCCCCGTGCCGCCGAGCGCGACCTCTAGCTGCTTCTGCGATTCGAGATAGCGGTAATACGAATAGCCGACGGCCGCGCCGATCGCCGCAATGCCGGCGACCACCGCGATGGTGGGCGAGATCAGGCCGGTGAGGCCCTGCCAGAGGCCTTTGAGGAGCCCACCGAGTCCCCCTTCACCCAGCGCGGCAGAAGCCTTGATGCCTTCCGTCGTTAGGACCCGCAGCGGGCTCTGGCCGGCAATCAGCGCGTCGATGCTATGGCGGGCGGCCGACCCGAGAATGAGGACCTGGTTGGTGGTTAGCGCCGCGCTGCCGCCGTACTTCTCGATGACCGCGGCTGCTTCCTTGTAGCGGCTGTTGGCAAGCGCGACGGCGGCTGAATGCTCAGCTTGCGTGATCGCGCCGGCCTTGAACAGCGAGCCCGCTTCCGCGATGTCGGAATTGAGCTTCTTCTGCGCGGCGCCGAGAGGATCGATCTGCGCGCGCAGCGCCGAGGTTCGGGCTTCCAGATCTTCGGCGGCCCTGGCGGTCTCTTCGAAGACGGCGGCGGACTCGCGCGCCGATTTCGACTGCGCAGTGTTGACGCCGAGGACCTGATTGAAGCTGCGCTGCGCCTGGTCGGCGCTGGCTGCCTGCTTGGCGGCTTGGGCCAACCGTTGCAACCGCTGCGTCTCGCGGTCGGCGGTGGCACCGGCCGTGTCCATTGAGGTCGCAACACCGCGGAACGCGTCCTGCCCGGCCTTGCGGACCTCATCGAAGGCGCGCTTGACATCGGCCTTGCCTTCGACGCCGAGACGGATCGAGACCTGTGTCGTGCTCATTCGCTATTCCGGCCGTAAGCATGCACGATGATCGGCTCGACCTCGGGAAGAAGTTCAACGAGCAATGGATTGAGCGCGCCCATGGCCTCGGCAAGCAGCAGCACCGCCGCGAAGTCGACCGCGTAAACGCCGCCCATGACCGCGCGGACCTGCCCCGCCGCGCGTTGGAGCACGGCCCAGGCGGCGATCCCGTCTGCGGTCTGCGGCGCGTGTTCGAGGTAAGGACAGGCGGTGCAAGTCTCGGGGCACGCGGCGCAATAGCCTTCGCCCCCGCCGAAGTGCCACTCGGCGAGGGCGATCAGGCGTTTTTTTCAGCGTCCTGGATCAGCGCAGGGCCGACGTAGAGCCGATCGATGGTATCGAATACCGGCCACAGCTCAAGCGCGGCATCGATCGTCTCGCGCGAAGGTTCGACCGGGTTGCCGTCGGCGTCGCCGATGCCTTCCCAGGCGGCAATACCCGAATGCGCGAGCGACCGTGTGAACGCGACGCCCGCTTTCACCATCGCGTCGTTGCCGCCGGCGCGCAGTACGTCGGCCGCGGCGGTGCGCGCCAGCAGGATGGCGGCAACGGAAATCGGCCGGAATTGCACCCGCACGCCAGGAACGAGAGCAAGCCAGAACGGCTCGCGCTCCGTGTTGAGCCTGAGCATCGGCGCATTCGAGCGGGGCGCGGCATCGGCCGACGCCTTGGACTTGACCTTGGTCATGTTGGGAATCCCGTTTGTCAGTAAGCGGCAACGTCGTTGATCAGCACCGCGGTGCAGGTCTTGAGGAGCACCGGGTCCTTGGCGGCCTGCCAGGCAAAGGCCGCCTGGATGCCACCCGGCCCCTGGATCGGGGTCTTGGGCTTGGGCAGGAACGCACTGTGGATTGTGAACAGCAGTGATCTGTCTGCATCGATCGCCCAGCCGAACGAGAGCTCGCAGGGGTCGCCGGAGGTCGCCTGGTCGAGCAGCACGGTATCGGCGAAGCGCACGTTGACGGTGCCGGTGACGCCGACCATAGCCGGATCGGCATCCTCGAT